>NZ_JBVVOZ010000004.1:0-368754 GCF_055807395.1 Bradyrhizobium sp. Kon10
ACCAGCGGAAGCTCTCGACGTATTGCTACGGATGAGCCATACACGAACTGTTGCGACGACCGGTTGAATCCGCCCAGTACGCCGCGGCTTCCCGGCTCAACAATGGTCGCTCTGGGATACTGGGTCGTCCGGTCAAGCCGGACGACGACACCGCGTGTACGCGCGACCATGTGAACGCTTGCGGGCTTGACGGCTTCTCCTGCGATGCCACGTTCTGGTCATGTGGCGCGGCATCCTTGTTTTCCTCCTCCTGCTGGCGATCTCGACGATCGCCGCCGATGCGCGGCCGCGACAAATCAACCCAATTCCGTTTTCGCACGAGCCGTGCAGCGTCCTCGATGGCAGGCCCTGCACGCCGTCCTATTGCAGCCCGCTTGAGCCTGGTCCCTGTATTCCCGAGATCGACTATCCCTACGGCCAGAACCTCCAGCTCACGATCCAAAGCGTGCCAGCGGAGGCCGATCGCGTCAAATACCAAAAGCCGACTCACGATCTCGATACGATCGGCGACCTCTTCGCCGAGCTGCGCAGCTGCTGGTCGCCGCCATCGGACAATGCGCGCGCGGGCATGCAGATCGCCGTGCGTTTCAGCTTCAACAGGTCGGGCGGCCTGATCGGCGCACCGCGTCTGACCTTTGTGACCGCGGGCGTGCCCGCCGAGACGAGAACCACCTATCTCAATGCGATCAATTCATCGCTGAACGCCTGCCTGCCGCTGAAATTCACCGGCGGTCTTGGCGGTGCCATCGCCGGGCGGCCGATCGCGATCCGGTATGTCGACAATCGCGAGATCGGCAAGTAGCGCTTCAGTTGCGACCTGGCGCCAATCAATGATACGCCATAAGCAGGCGCGCTGGTTGAGGGGAGGACGTCGTGGGTCTGCTGGTTATGATCCTTGGGCTCGTGCTGTTTTTCGCACCGCATGTGTTCACCACCAAACGGGACGCGCGCGCGCAGGCGATCGCAAGGCTGGGCGAGGGGACCTACAAGATCCTCTACGCGCTGGTGTCTCTGGCAGGTCTGGCGCTGATCGTCTGGGGCTTTGCGCATTATCGCGCGACCGGTTGGATCGACGTCTGGTATCCGCCCAAGGCCATGAAGCACATCACGATCGCGCTGATGCTGCCCGCCGTCATCCTGGTGGTCGCCTCATATCTGCGCGGCCGCATCTATGCGACGCTGAAGCATCCGATGCTGGCCGGCGTCAAGCTGTGGGCAGTGGCGCATCTGCTGGCGAACGGCGATCTCGGCTCCATCATCCTGTTCGGCTCGTTCCTGGGCTGGGCGGTGTATGATCGCATTTCGCTGAAGCACCGCACCGATGGCGGCGCCCCGCCGATTCCGGTGGGCGGCGTGACCAACGACCTGATTGCGGTGGCAGTCGGCGTCGTGGCCTATCTGGCGCTGGCGTTTGCGTTCCATCCCGTGGTGATTGGTGTTCCCGTGATGGGGAGCTAAGCTGAGACCGCCGCGCGCCATGCGCGGAAGATGATAAAAACAAGAAGCTCAGGGCGTTCCGATGGACTGGTCACAATCTCTGATCCCGCCAATGCGGCTCGAGACGCGCTTTGGCGATCGCGTGGTGCCGGCCTTCGCCGACCGGCCCGCGAACATCTGGGCGATGATCGCAGATGCCTGCGCGCGCAATGCCGATGGCGAGGCGCTGATCTGCGGCAACATCCGGCTGAGCTGGCGGCAGGCGATGGATCAGGCCGCGCGGATTGCGTCGGGTCTGCGCAAGCTCGGATTGCAACGCGGTGACCGCGTTGCAATCCTGCTCGGCAACCGCATTGAATTTCCGCTGCTGCTGTTCGCGGCCGCGCATGAGGGCCTCGTCACAGTCCTGCTCAGCACGCGGCAGCAGAAGCCGGAGATCGCCTATGTCCTCACGGATTGCGGCGCCAGGATCCTGATTCACGAGGCCGCGCTCGCCGAGCGGCTGCCCGATGCGCGCGATGTTCCCGACGTGATCCACCGCATCGCCGTCGATCACGATCCGCAGCTCTCGAGCTTCGCGGTGCTCGCAGACAATGCACCGGCGCCAGCGCCGGTGGAGACGAGCGAGGAGGACACCGCGATGATCCTCTACACCTCGGGCACGACCGGCAAGCCGAAGGGCGCGATGCTGGCCCATTGCAACATCGTCCATTCCTCGATGGTGTTCGTGTCCTGCCTGCAATTGACCGCGGCGGACCGTTCGATCGCGGCGGTGCCGCTCGGCCACGTCACCGGCGTTGTCGCCAACATCACGACCATGATCCGCTGCGGCGGCGCGCTGATCATCATGCCGGAGTTCAAGGCCGCCGAATATCTCAAGCTCGCCGCGCGCGAGCGCGTCACCTACACCGTGATGGTGCCGGCGATGTACAATCTCTGCCTGCTGCAGCCGGATTTCGAGAATTATGACCTGTCGAGCTGGCGCATCGGCGGCTTCGGTGGAGCGCCGATGCCGGTCGCGGCCATCGAGAGGCTCACGGCAAAAATTCCCGGCCTGAAGCTTGCGAACTGCTACGGCGCAACCGAGACGACATCGCCGTCCACGATCATGCCGGGCGAGCTGACGGCGAGCCATATCGACAGTGTCGGCCTGCCGTGTCCCGGCGCGCAGATCATCGCGATGAGTGCGGTCGGGTGCGAGCTGCCGCCCGGCGAGATCGGCGAGCTCTGGATCCAGAGCGCCTCCGTCATTAAGGGCTATTGGAACAACCCCAAGGCCACGGCCGAAAGTTTCACCGGCGGCTTCTGGCATTCCGGCGATCTCGGCTCGGTCGATGTCGACGGCTTTGTTCGTGTGTTCGACCGGCAGAAGGACATGATCAACCGCGGTGGCCTGAAAATCTATTCGGCCGAGGTCGAATCCGTGCTGGCCGGTCATCCCGCCGTGGTCGAGAGCGCGATCATCGCAAAACCGTGCCCGGTGCTGGGCGAGCGCGTCCACGCCGTGGTGGTGGCGCGCACGCAGATCGGCAGCGACGATTTGCGGGCCTGGTGCGCCGAGCGGTTGTCCGACTACAAGGTGCCGGAGACAATGACCGTCACCGCCGAGCCACTGCCGCGCAATGCCAATGGCAAGGTGCTGAAGCGGCAGCTGCGCGAGCTGGTGGTGGGGGCCTGAGCGGGGCGGGCGGCCTCCGGCCTGTCCCGCGCGTTGGGTTAACGCCTTGATCGGGCTTGCTTTGCCTTGCCTCCGCCATATCGATAGGCTATCGCCGCCGCACGTGGGGACGGGTTTTCGACGCGCACAATCTGGCGCGCGCTCCCGGCCGGGCATGGGATTATCTTAAGTGTCTGAATTATTTGACGAAGTCGACGAGGAAGTCCGTCGCGAACAGCTCAAGCGGCTGTGGGACCGATATTCGATCTATTTCATCGCTTTGATGGTGCTGATCGTGGCCGCCGTCGGCGGCTGGCGCGGCTACCAGTACCTCGAGGCCAAGAAAGCCGCCGAGGCCGGCGCCGTCTTCGAGAAGGCCGTCGCGCTGTCCGAGCAGGACAAGCACGCCGAGGCCGAGGCCGCCTTTACGGATCTCGCCGCCAAGGCCCCCTCCGGCTACCGCACTTTGGCGCGGATGCGCGCTGCCGCCGAAGCATCGGCCCGCGATCCCAAGGCTGCGGCCAAGATTTACGACGACATCGCCGCCGACCGCAGCGTCGGCAGCGAGTGGCAGGATTTGGCAAAGGTTCGCGCGGCTGCCTTGCTGCTCGATAGCGCCGGTTACGGTGAGATACAGCGGCGGTTGGAGGCCTCCGCCACGCCGCAATCGACCTTCCGCCACAG
This sequence comes from Bradyrhizobium sp. Kon10, assembly GCF_055807395.1. Lineage (NCBI taxonomy): Bacteria > Pseudomonadati > Pseudomonadota > Alphaproteobacteria > Hyphomicrobiales > Nitrobacteraceae > Bradyrhizobium > Bradyrhizobium sp. Kon10. The sequence goes on from NZ_JBVVOZ010000004.1 coordinate 3,779, forward strand.
CGCCCGCGAGATGTTGGCGTTGTCGGCCTGGCGCAACAACGACATGACCGCGGCCCACAAGTGGCTCGATGCGATCGCCGAGGACGGCGAAACCCCGCCGGGCCTGCGCTCGCGCGCCGAGGCGCTCCAGGCCCTGCTGCCGCCCGTCGCCAAGAGCTGACGGCCAAGTAAGCCAAGCCAAAGTGAGCTGAGACGAGATATCGATATGCGCCGTACGTCCCGCTTGATCGCAGCCGCCGTCCTGATCGCCTTCACGGGCGTCCTGGGCGGCTGCTCGAACTTCGATCCGAGCGATCTTATGGACTTCCTCGACACCAAGAAGAAGCTGCCTGGCGAGCGCAAGCCGGTGTTCCCCGAGGGCGTGCCGGGGCTCGAGCAGGGCGTGCCGAAAGAGATGTACAAGGGCGCCCAGCAGCAGGCGGATCCAAACGCGCCTGCCGTTGCAGCGTTGCCCGCGGAGCCGCCGCCCGCTGAACCGGCCAAATCGTCGAAATCCAAGGCGAAGAAGACCAGACAGCCGGTCGCGGCCGCTCCGGCCGAAGCGCCGGCCGGTGAAGTCGACGGCGAGGCCCAGCCAGAGGCAGCGCCCGCGCCTGCCGCAGCGCCACCGAAGCGGAAGATCGTCCGCAAGCGCACCACGGCGCCCCCGCCGGACCAACCCGCGCAGCAGCCGGCGCAATCGGCTCAGACCACCCAGCAACAGCAGCCGCAGGCGGCTTTCCCCGCACCGTTGCCCAGCGGCAGTTTCTCTCGCTGATATTTTTCACTGAATTGACAGTCGCCACCTCCACGGCGCACGAATGACCAATGTCCTTTACGATCGCCATTATCGGCCGGCCCAATGTCGGCAAGTCGACGCTGTTCAACCGCCTGGTCGGACAGAAGCTCGCGCTGGTCGATGACCTGCCCGGCGTCACCCGCGATCGCCGCGAGGGCGAGGCCAGGCTCGGCGATCTCGAATTCACCATCATCGACACCGCCGGCCTCGACGAAGGCGCCAAGGGCTCGCTGACTGCGCGGATGCAGGAGCAGACCGAGACCGCGATTGCGCTGGCCGATGCCTTGTTCTTCGTGATCGATGCCCGCATTGGTCTCACGCCGACCGATCGCTCCTTTGCCGATTTCGCCCGACGCGCCAACAAGCCGGTGCTGCTGGTGGCCAACAAGAGCGAGGGCAAGCACGGCGACGCCGGCGCGATGGAGGCGTTTGCACTCGGTCTCGGCGATCCCATCCAGGTCTCGGCCGAGCATGGCGAGGGGATGGGTGAGCTCTATGACGCCCTGAGCAAGCTGATGCCGGAGCCTGTCGACGAGGACGAGGCCGAGGACGACGAGCCGCTGACGGAGGAAGAGGCCGCCACGCGTCCGATCCGGGTTGCCATCGTCGGCCGCCCCAATGCCGGCAAGTCGACGCTGATCAACTATTTGCTCGGCGAGGAGCGGCTGCTGACGAGCCCGGAAGCCGGCACCACGCGCGATTCCATTGCGGTCGAGATCAATTGGAAGGGTCGCGAGTTTCGCGTGTTCGACACCGCCGGCCTGCGCCGGCGGTCGCGGATCGAGGAGAAGCTGGAGAAGCTCTCGGTCGCCGACGCGTTGCGCGCGGTGCGCTTTGCCGAAGTCGTGGTGATGACGATGGATGCGCAGAACCGCTTCGAGGAGCAGGATTTGCGCATCGCCGACCTGATCGAGCGCGAGGGCCGCGCCGTCGTGCTCGCCGTCAACAAATGGGATCTGATGGAAAGCAAGGGCGGCGGCGCCATCTCCGGCTTGCGCCGCGATGCCGACCATCTGCTGCCGCAGATCAAGGGCGTGCCGATCGTCGCCATCTCCGGCTTGATGGGCGAGGGCATCGATCGCCTGATGCAGGCCATCCAGGACGCCTATGCGCTCTGGAACAGGCGCGTCTCGACCTCGGCCTTGAACCGCTGGTTCGAGGAAGCGGTCCAGGCCAATCCGCCGCCCGCCGTCTCCGGCCGCCGCCTCAAGCTGAACTACATCACGCAAACCAAAGCGCGACCGCCGAGCTTCGTGCTGTTCTGCTCGCGCGCGGACGCGGTACCGCAGTCCTATTTGCGCTATCTGACCAATTCGATGCGTGAGGCCTTCGAACTGCCGGGTACGCCGGTGCGCATCACCTTGCGCGAGAAGGCCAATCCCTTCGCGCACAAACGCAAACGGCCGTCGTGAGCCCGGCGCCGTTCCTGCTCGCGGCGGCGTTGATGGTGGTGTGTGTCGCGATCGCGATGCGGATGTTGGCTGCCACGAAGACGATCTCGTAGGGTGGGCAAAGGCGCTCTTGCGCCGTGCCCACCATCTTCATGATCCGAAGAAGCGGTGGGCACGCTACGCTTTGCCCACCCTACGGCACCTATGCCCTTACTTCTTCACCAGCGGACACTCGCTGTCCTTGAGCGGCTTGGCCGCGTCTTCCGCCGGGATGGTGGCGACCAGCTTGTAATAGTCCCACGGTCCCTTCGATTCTTCCGGCTTCTTCACTTCGAACAGATAGGCCGGGATGAGGCGGCGGCCGTCCTCGCGCAGCGGGCCCTTGCCGAACAGCGGGTCGTCGGTCGGCAGCTCCTTCATCTTGGCGACGACCTTGGCGCCGTCATGCGGGTTGCCGCCGAGCGCTTCCATCGCCTTGAGATAATGCATCACCATCGCGTAATTGCCGGCCTGCGTCATCGAGGGCATCGCATTCTTGCTGGCCAGCGCCGCGAAGCGCTTCGACCAGGCGCGGGTCTGGTCGTTCATGTCCCAGTAGAAGGACTCCGTGAAGGTCAGGCCCTGGGCGGTCTTCAGGCCCAGCGAATGCACGTCGTTGATGAACAGCAGCAGCGCGGCGAGCTTTTGCCCGCCCTGCACAATGCCGAACTCGGAGGCCTGCTTGATCGCGTTGGTGGTGTCGCCGCCGGCGTTGGCGAGGCCCACAACCTTGGCTTTTGACGATTGCGCCTGGAGCAGGAAGGACGAGAAGTCCGCGGTATTGATCGGATGCCTGACGCTGCCGAGCACCTTGCCGCCGTTGGCGGTGACCACGGCCGAGGTGTCGCGTTCGAGCGCGTGGCCGAAGGCATAGTCGGAGGTGAGAAAGAACCAGGTGTCGCCGCCGGCCTTGGTCAGCGCTTTGCCGGTGCCGTTGGCCAGCATGTAGGTGTCATAGGTGTAGGAGACGGTGTTCGGCGTGCAGGCTTTGCCAGTCAGATCGGCGGACGCCGCGCCGGAATTCAGTAGCACCGCATTCTTTTCCTTGACGAGGTTGCTAACCGCCAGTGCGACGCCAGAGTTCGGCGTATCCGCGATCGCATCGACCTTCTCGTTGTCGATCCACTGCCGCGCGATGTTGACACCGACGTCCGGCTTGTTCTGGTGATCGCCGCTCAGCACGTCGATCTTCCAGCCCTTCTTCAGCAGGCCGGAATCCTCGACCGCCATCTTGATGGCGACCACGGAGTTCGGGCCGCCGATATCGGCATAGAGGCTCGACATGTCGTTGAGTACGCCGATCTTGACGGTCTTGTCCTGGGCGTAAGCGGATGTGGCAAAACCGAAAGCGGCGCAGGCCAAAAGGGCCGCATAGCGGCGCGCGAACGTCGTCGTCATGAAAGGTTTCCTCCATTGTCAAATATGCGGACGGCTCTCTTGCGGAGCCTTGTTCCGGCTGATGGCTCTAGCGTGTCCCACGGGGGTCGGCAATGCGCCTAAAGCCGGATGACGCTGCGTCCCGGCGTCATCCGTGGGTTAACCTTTGGGCAAAATGCGTTGAGACGCTATTTGAGCGCGTCCGCCGTCAGCTTGAATTTCTGGATCCGCTTTCCGGTGTCGACCTCGGCGGTATAGACGTTACCCTTGGCGGGGAAGTCGTCGAGTCAATCAGGCCGGCGCGCGGAAGCTCATCAGCGTGCGCGTCTTGTAGTCGTAGAACTTGCCGGTCTCGGTCCAGTCCGGCGCGCACATCGGCACGATGAATTCGGCGACCTGCTCGGGCGTCTCCAGCGTCGCCGGATCTTCGCCCGGCATCAGGGTGGCGCGCATGCGGGTGCGGACCGGGCCGGGATTGAACAGGTTGACGCGCAGCCTGGTGTTGGCCGTCTCCTGTGCCCAGGCGCGCGCCAGCGTTTCCAGCGCCGCCTTGGAGGCGGCGTAGGGGCTCACATAGGCCGTCGCCTTGTTGGCGGCGCCGGAGGTGATGAACACGGCGCGACCGGAATCGGACTGCTTCAGCAGCGGCTCCATGCAGCGGATCAGCTGGAAGTTCGCGGAGACGTTGACGGCCATGACGTCGTTGAAGGTCTTCAACTCGATATGGCCGACCGGAGACGAGGGGCCGAGCACGCCGGCATTGCCGACGAGGATGTCGAGCTTGCCGTAGCGTTCGTGCAGGCCGGCGCCGAGCCGCGCGATGCCGTCGAAATCGGTGAGGTTGAGCGGCACCAGCGTGGCACTGCCGCCCTCTTTCCGGATCTCGTCGTCGAGCTCCTCGAGCGCGCCTTGCGTGCGCGCCACCGCGACGATATGCGCGCCGGCTTTCGCCAGCGCCTTTGCCGTGGCGAAGCCGATGCCGCGCGAGGCGCCGGTGACGAGAGCGATGCGATTGGCGAGAGGGGATGTCATGGCGGGGTTTTACAGGCGTGGACCGCCGGGGCAAGCCCCCCGCACAACTGTCATTCCGGGATGGTGCGAAGCACCAGACCCGGAATCTCGAGATCCTCAGGTGCGCAATTGCGCACCATAGTTCGGTCCTGCTGGACCGCCCCGGGATGACGGCTGCGCCGTCAGCTCGCCTCCGCCAGCAACGACAGCTGCCGCGGCTGCGGCTCGGACTGGGTCTGGTCGGTGAGGTGGGTCGGGTAGGCGCCGGTGAAGCAATGATCCGAGAATTTCGGATTGGCGGGGTCGCGGCCGGGCTCGCCCATGGCGCGGTACATGCCGTCGATCGACAGGAAGGCGAGCGAGTCCGCGCCGATGATCTCGCGCATCTCTTCCAGCGAATGGGTCGCTGCCAGAAGGCCGCCACGATCGGGCAGGTCGATGCCGTAATAATCGGGATAGAGGATCGGCGGCGAAGCGAGACGGAAGTGCACTTCCTTGGCGCCGGCGTCGCGCATCATGCGCACGATCTTCTTCGAAGTGGTGCCGCGCACCAGCGAATCGTCGATCAGGATGATGCGCTTGCCTTCGATCGCGGCGCGGTTGGCCGAATGCTTCATGCGGACGCCGGATTCGCGGATCGCCTGCGTCGGCTGGATGAAGGTGCGGCCGACATAGTGATTGCGGATGATGCCGAGCTCGAACGGCACGCCGGAATGCTGGCTGTAGCCGACCGCGGCGGGCACGCCGGAATCCGGCACCGGCACGACGACGTCGACCGGCACATGGCTCTCGCGCGCGAGCTGCGCGCCAAAGGCCTTGCGCACCTCGTAGACGGAGCGGCCGTGGACGATGGAATCCGGACGGGAGAAATAGATGTACTCGAAGATGCAGGGCCGCGGTGCGATCCGCGGGAACGGCTTGTGGACGTCCTGGCCGTTCTCGTCGAACACGATGACTTCGCCGGGCTCGATGTCGCGCACGAAACGTGCGCCGATGATGTCGAGGGCGCAGGTCTCGGACGTCAGGATCGGGCAGCCGTCGAGATCGCCGAGCACCAGCGGGCGGATACCGCGCGGGTCGCGCGCGCCGACCAGCTTCTTGTTGGTCAGCGAGACCAGCGCATAGGCGCCTTCGATCTCGCGCAACGCGTCGATATAGCGCTCGATGAAGCGGCTGCGCCGGGAGCGCGCAACCAGATGCAGGATCACTTCGGTGTCGGTGGTCGACTGCATCATCGCGCCGCTCTTCACGAGCTCGCGGCGCAGCGTCAGGCCGTTGGTGAGGTTGCCGTTATGGGCGACGGCGAGGCCGCCGGCATTGAGCTCGGCGAACAGCGGCTGCACGTTGCGCAGGATGGTGGCGCCGGTGGTGGAATAGCGGACATGGCCCACCGCCATGTTGCCGGGCAGGCGGTCGATCACCTCGCGGCGCGAGAAGGTGTCGCCGACGAGGCCGAGGCGGCGTTCGCTGTGAAAGCGGCTGCCGTCGTAGGAGACGATACCGGCGGCCTCCTGGCCGCGGTGCTGAAGCGCGTGAAGTCCGAGGGCGGTGATGGCGGCGGCGTCGGGGTGTCCGTAGATGCCGAAGACGCCGCATTCCTCGCGCAGCGTATCTCCCTCCAGGTCGTCCTGAAGCTCCAGCGCGGCCGGACTCACTTGGGCGTTTGGATCGAGATCAAGCCGGGCGTCCTGGTCAGGGTGTCGCATCTCGTCCGCGCCTCTCTCTGGGTCGACTAACGTGCCGCAGGTTTCTCGATCAGCTTTTTCAGGCCGTCACGAGCCGGTTTGCTGTATCCGTCGCCACTGCCCGCGGGCTGTTGCTCGGTATCAGCTTGATCATCATCTGGTTTGTTTTTCTTGAATCTCTTCAAGATGGTGTTCTCGGGGTCATCCGGCAAGAGGGACATCAGCCAATCCCCGGTTCCCTGGAGCACCACGCGGGATTTGGCCCCCGTGACCCAGTCCGGGCGCTGCTTGTCCGGCACCAGCCAGGTGAAGAACAGGAACGCCACCACCACGATCAGAAGCCCCCGAGCCAGCCCGAACAGGAAGCCCAGGGTGCGGTCCAGCGCGCCGATCCGCGAATCCAGGATCATGTCCGAGATCCGGACCGTGATCACGGAGACCACGACCAGGGTACCGACGAACACGCCGGCGACGACGACCACGCTCGCGACCGTATCGTTGTTGAAATAGGTCTTTGCGGTCGGCAGCAGCTTGGAGAAGGAGTACAGCGTCACGATGGCCGCCGTGCCCCAGGCCGCGATCGACAGGATTTCGCGCATGAAGCCGCGGACCATCGCAAGCAGGCCCGAAATCAGCATCACACCGAGCAGGATCAGGTCGAGGAGTGTTACAGGCATCGGCTGGTCTGGTCCGCTCGTACGTCGAAGGTGCTCAGCGAATCGGTGCTTGGCCGCCGCCCTAAGTGAGGGCCAGACAGCGTTCCCGGCAAGGCCGTAACCACGCAATCCCGTGCTGCTTTTGTGACGGCTGTATAGCGGCGGGGGCGCGGGACGTCACCTCCAGCTAACCCTCTCCGCGGCGGAATCTTGCCGGTGTGGCATTTTTCTCTGCCGGAGCGCTCGACTCGCCCCGGCGGGAGCCGCGCGCGGCGATCTCGGCCACCAGGGTGGTCAGGCTGTTGATCGCATTGAGCGAGAGTCCGGCGTCGCCGCCAGCGTCGCCCCGGGCCGATTCGGGCAGCACGGCGCGCTGGAAGCCGAGTTTTGCCGCTTCCTTGAGCCGGGCCGGCGTCTGCGCCACCGGGCGGACCACGCCGGACAATGAAATCTCGCCGAAATAGACCGCATCGGTCGGTAACTGTGCGTTAACCAGCGACGAAACCAGTGCGGCCGCCGCGGCGAGGTCGGCCGCCGGCTCGTGGATGCGCAGGCCGCCCGCGACGTTCAGATAGACGTCGTGGCCGGACAGCTTGACCCCGCAATGGGCCTCCAGCACCGCGAGCACCATCGACAGCCGGCTCGGATCCCAGCCGACCACCGCCCGGCGCGGGGTGCCGAGCGAGGTTGGCGCCACCAGCGCCTGCAATTCGACCAGAAGCGGCCTTGTGCCTTCGATACCCGCGAACACGGCGGTGCCGGGCGTGCCGAGATCGCGCTCCGACAGGAACAGCTCGGACGGGTTGGTGACCTCGCGCAGGCCAAGCCCGGTCATCTCGAACACGCCGATCTCGTCGGTCGGGCCGAAGCGGTTCTTGACGGCGCGCAGGATGCGGAATTGCTGCGAGCCTTCGCCCTCGAACGACAGCACGGCATCGACCATGTGCTCGACCACGCGGGGGCCGGCGATCTGGCCGTCCTTGGTGACATGGCCGACCAGGATGATGGCCGCACCGGTTTTCTTGGCAAAACGAATCAGCGCCTGCGCCGAGGCGCGCACCTGCGTGACCGTGCCGGGGGCGGATTCCACCGTGTCGGTCCACATGGTCTGGATCGAGTCGATCACGATCAGCCGCGGCACTGCGCCTTCCGACAGCGTCGAGACGATGTCCTCCACCGAGGTTTCGGCGGCGAGCTGCACCGGCGCATCCGACAGCCCGAGCCGTTCGGCGCGCAGCCGCACTTGCGCGATCGCCTCTTCGCCGGAGATGTAGACGATGCGATGTCCGGCGCGCGCCATCAGGCTCGTCGCCTGCGTGAGCAGCGTCGATTTGCCGATGCCGGGATCGCCGCCGACCAGCAGCACCGAGCCGCGGACAAAGCCGCCACCGGTGACGCGGTCGAGCTCGGTCATGCCCGAGGACAAGCGAGGCGCGTCCTGGGTCTTTCCGGACAGGCTCTCCAGCGCGAACGTCCGGCCCTTGCGCTTGGAGCGGATCGAGACCGGCACGCTGCCGGTCGCGTCCTCCTCGGCCAGCGTGTTCCACTCGCCGCAGGACTCGCACTTGCCCTGCCAACGGTTATAGGCCGCGCCGCAGTTCTGACAGACGAAGGAGAGCGTGTTCTTGGCCATGGGGGACAGTTGAGTCGAGGTGTCGGGGGCTGCTGATAGCACGGAATGGCGCGGGCGAGGGGACATCCGCGTTGCGGGCCCCCGGCGCCCGGGAACGTCGCTTCGCATCCGGCGTTCAAGACCGTGATGCCTGTGCGCGCCGCGGTGGTCCATTCCCCGTTGTCACTCGCCCAACACCGGATCCGGGGCGACTATGGTCGACCAGCAACTTCTGACGGCCATTGTCTTCTCCGGCGGCCTCGGGCTTGGCGTCTATCATGCCGGTGCATTCGAGGCCTTCACGTCCGGCGGCGGTCCATTCGATTGGGTGACCGGCTCATCGGCCGGGGCCATCACCGCCGCGCTGGTCGCGGGCAGTGCCACGGCCGATCGCATCGGGAACTTGCGCCGCTACTGGCACGGGCCAACGAGCCCAACCCCGGTGCCCGATACCAACCGTCATTTGCTGGCCTGGTTGAGCTCGATCAACACGCGCCTTGTGGGTCATGCCCGCTTCTTCCATCCTCGGCTGCCGATTCCAGCACCGCACTTCGGCGGCCTCTACGATCTCGGCCCGACGCGGCAGCGCCTGCAACAGCTGATCGACTTCGGACGCCTCAATGCCGGTGATCTCCGCATCACCATCTGCGCGACGGATCTCGAAACCGGCGGCGCCGTATTATTCGATTCCCAGACCTTCCACCGGTTTCGTCACGCCCTCGAAGCCCGCCGGCTGCGCGCCGAGCTGCAGGGCCCTGATCGCGACGCCCTGATTTGGCTGCTGAGCTACCGGCCAGGCGCCGAGGAGGCGGGGCCGGAGAAGTCCTTTGATCTGTCGGAAGTCGCGATGGCCCAAAGGTGGCAGGCGGGCTTCCTCGACATGCAGCATGCCGCAGGACTCGCTCCCGACAAGGATGGGATCTGCAGCGTGCGCCGGCGCTAGCGCTATCCCTGCGGACTCGCTCTATGCCTTCGCGTCGAGACGCTTGCGGATGTCGCGCAGAAAGCGTGTGAGGCCCTCGTCGGCGGTCATGCCCTCAGGCGCGCCGACGGTGGTGATGCCCCAGTTCGCCAACACCGCCTCCTGCACCGGGTTGGGCTGAGACACGAATGCGAACGATCGTGGCCGGTCCTGACGGTGCCCCGATTGCTCCCATGTCTGCCAGATACGGTGCAGCAGGAGGCGGATATTCGGATCCGACATGCTGTAGCCGATGAACAGCAGCGTGCTTCCGAGAGCGTCGGCGCGAAAGCGGACATCGAGCGGCGAATTGAATGCGAGCCGGTTGAGAAAATCCGTCTCGGTCAGGACGAGCGAGGCGTCATCGTCGAAGTCGCCATGAAATTTGATGATGTGCGTGACACCGACGGTGGCGCTCGCAATCTCCTTGGCGTTGCTGATCTTGGCGTAGGGTTTTTCCAGGACGTCGAATGCGGTCTCGAGATTGCGGTCGTAGTTCGTCGTATAAATGATCGGGAAATCCAGCTCGACGATCAGCTTGTGGAGCTTCGAGGCAGCGATCTTGTCCGGATCGACCCGCCAGGTGCGGTCCAGCCAGCTCCGCAGAGGGCCAATGCCGCCGCGCTTCAGCCGATAATACTCCGCCAGCGTCTGATAGCCGCCATGCATTCCCTCGATGACGTCGCGTTCGAGACAGAGATCATCCAGCAGATGGTCGATCAGGGATTGCCAGGATGGCAGGCCGACCGCCATCGACACTCCCGCGCCGACGAACAGGATGGCTCGGCGCTGCAATATCGCGGCGGCAAGGATGTCCTGGGGCGAACGCTCCCGGTACGCAAGCCTTGTCGTCTGTTGGTCCATCTAACCTGAATGGCGCGATGAGGTGAGGGTTCCTAACGGGATGCCGCTCGGTCAGCGGGCGATGACGCGCTCTTCTCGGTCTGCTTGACGAAGCGGGCGATCAGCCGCCGCAGCTCCGCCTTGTGCACCATGCGGGCCGCGGTTTCCGCCGACAAGCGCGCGCCGCAGCCATCATTCCTCCGGCGGCGTGATCTCGAGGCAGGTCAGAACTTCCGCTCGACCATCTTGAGACGCAGCCCGGCTATTGCTTCCCCGGGATTCAAGCCTTTCGGACAAGCCTTCGCGCAATTGAGGATGGTGTGACAGCGATACGCGCAGCGGCTCGCCTTCCGGAAGTCCTCCATCATGGACTTGGTACAGGCCAGCGTGTTCTGGCCGGCGATGTTCATCGAGCAGGAGCCGCACACGCCTTCGCGGCAAGACCGCCTGAAGGTGAGGGTGGAATCGATGTTGTTTTTGATCCAGAGCAGGCCATCGAGAACCATGGGCCCGCAATCGCTCATGTCGACGAAGTAGGTATCGAGCCGCGGATTGCGGCCATCGTCCTGATTCCAGCGATAGACCTGGAATTCGCGCAACGACGTGCTGTCTGGCTTGGGCCAGATCTTGCCTGTTTCGACGCGGGAGTTTTTCGGGAGCCTGAATTCGACCATGTGGACCAAGCCATCTCGCATGCGGCCGTTCCCATGAACATGACGCACGCTGCGTGCCAATAACTTGCGTTAAGCTGCGGGTCCGCTGGATCGCGCCGACCATGTGATCGGAGTGCCTTGCTGGCGGCAATTGGAACGTTCAACACAAAGCTGCGTCATGTGAACTCCAGATTGGAGCTTCATCATGCTGAGAAGATTGTTCTTGCTTGCTTTGGGCGGGTTCGGACTCGCGGCCGACATTGAGCATCACCTCGCGATCCTGAGCAATCTCAGCGAAGTGGGATAGCGGGTGAGGAGGCCGCCATGGCGTACGCCTTGTTCAAAGACCGCGAAAAACTGAGCCGGACCTTTGTGACAAAGGAGGAGGCCTTGCAAAAGGCCGACGAAGCCGGGTTGGTCGAAGATCGCGACAAGCCTGTGCTTGAGGACGACCTCAAGATTGAGCCGTGCCCACCCGACCCCGAACCTCGCAGCGACGAAGATCTCGATTGGACGCCGGCGAGGCCGGCGTCCTGAAACCGTCCGGCTCAGCTTCTCTCGCGATCATTGTGCGTGTGATGCTGATCGCGCTCTCCGCCCCCTCCCGAGACGTGTGACTTTCGATCGTTGGTCGGCGTTCCCGGCGCGGGAACCTCGTGGTCGCGTCCTCCCTTTTCGGGATGCTTGCGGTCCTGCCGGGAAGATCCCGGACCGCCAAAGCGTTCAGTGTCTGAGTTCTTGTGCGGCATTCATCGATCCTGCTGGTAGCCTTGATTGGTCGTGTTCTGCTTGATGTTGCCGTGACGGCCCTGAGTGTCGAAGTTTTCGCGGCCGGGGACCTTTTCATCCGCCTCGATCTTCGGATCCGATCCCGGGCCCTTGTCGCTACGCTGCTCTGGCGGGACGGGGGGCATTTTGGACATGGCTTGCTCCTGTTTCGAGTTTCCGCGACCGCATGCAGAGTCGCGACCTCACACAGAGAGCAATCAGGTGCGGCGACGGTCGTTCCCTGCGCTGACGCATGTCCTTGGGACACGCACCATTGGTGGAACGAACGATTTGCGCCCGTGTTGGCCAGACAGTTGCCAGCAAGGGTTTTTCTTCATGGTCAAGGATCTGTCCCGCGAAACCGAGAAAGGCGGCACTCGCAAGGTGATGATGGCGGGATACGCGCTGGCCGCGGTCGTGTTTGCAGGTTTCATTCTCTGGTTTGCCGTTCCCCAGATGTTTGGTGCGACGGATTACCTCGGCCGCCCCTCGACAGGAGCGGACAAGGGGGCACCGGCGACGACGGTCGGCACCGGAGTTCCGACGCAGCGGGAAGGGGTCAGCAAAGCCGCCAAAGACAATCCCGCCGGCAATGAAGATTCGACCGGCGGTCGTGCGCGCGATGTCCAGCAGACCGCGAGCGCGGTGAATCTCAGCGATCAGCAACGCCAGCAGCTTCGCTCGATTATCTCAGCGGCGCATGGCCCGACCATGGATCGTCCCAATTTCGAGATGATGATCGGCACCTCCGTGCCGCGCCAGACCCAGGTTGCCGACCTGCCGCCCGAGGTCACGCAGGTGCTGAACGGCTTCTGGGGCGACCAATATCTGATCGCCGGGAATGATCTCGTCATCGTCGATCAACATTCGCGCCGCGTGGCCGGAATTATCGCCGAAGTTCGCTAAGCATGAACCGCCGCGTGCCCTCACTCAAGAGAGGAAAATGCCATGCCGAAGACGCCTGAAAACGATCCCCGGGAAACACCGCGCGACGATCCGCGACAACAAAACGATCTGCCGACGCACAGGCAGACGGACGAGCCCTGGCGCGGCAATCCGGAGAAGGAGCAGATCGATCCCAAGCGCCCGCCGATCGATCTGGAGCGATGGCAGAAGTCCAACACTCACTAGAGCGGAATGGCTTTGAGCTGAATCGATTGGCCGTGGGCTCGCTCGACCTCTCCCGCTTGCGGGAGAGGTCGGCGCGAAGCGCGACGTGAGGGTTCTCTCCACACAGGGCTTCTCGATTGCGGAGACACCCCATGCAACCTTCCCGCAAGCGCAGGGTGATCGCGTTGAGAGACTGCTCCCTGCGGGCGATCCTTCGAGACGCCCGCTTTGGCGGGCTCCTCAGGATGAGGGCGGAGCGCGCGGTAGCAGTTTCAACGGGCGCCGATGCGGCTTAGCCTCATCCTGAGGAGACCGCGGAGCGGTCGTCTCGAAGGACGAGGCGCGCGCTCAGGCCGGCCAACAACCAGATGCGACAGTCCTGTCCGCAAGCGGGAGATGGAGAGCACCTTCGCCGTGGCGAGCAGTCAAATCCTGATTTCACGATGCTCTGATGGCTGGAGAACTGGACATGGCCTGACTTCGCTTGCGGCATCTGCTCACGATGGGCGGCAGCTTTCGAAGCGATTATGCGTAGGGCGGCCCCGGGGAGACGCCTCTCGGTGATGGTCAAGCTTGCGCCGGTTATTCCCATCGCTCTCACCTGTCGAGGTGATGAATCATGGGCTGCAGAGCGCCGGTCTCGTCCAGATCGAGCGTTGCCAACGTGATCGGCAAATGGAAGCGCCTCGGCCCGGCGCTTCCGGGGTTCAGGAAGAGTATTCCGTTGATCGTCTTGATCTGCACCCGGTGCGAGTGGCCGGAAATGACGGCATCAATGTCATGCGCGGCCGGATCGATCTCCAGAGTCTTGAGATCGTGCAGGAGATAGAAGCCGCGGCCGCCAAGGCGTAGCGTTTCGGTTTCAGGATAGTGCCTCGCCCAATCGCCGACATCGACGTTTCCCCTGATCGCCGTGACGGGCGCAATTCGGCGCAGCCGCTCCAGAATGTCCGGCGTGCCGATATCACCGGCATGGATGATGTGGGACACGCCGGCGAGGTAATGTTCGACTTCCGGCCTCAGGAGACCGTGGGTGTCCGAGATCACTCCGATCCTCAACGACATGTCGGGCCGAAACTCCACTGCGAGGGTCTGCTGCAAGATTCGAGTGTAAAAGACTCTACTGCAACGCTTCAGTGCAGCACATCCAGTGGCACCTTTCCGATCTCCTCACCCTCCTGGTTCGTGATCAGAATGGAGAAGTTGCGGCCCTTGAGCTCGGGCCGCTCGGCAAGCAGTCGCCTGGCAATGACTTCGGCAACGTCCAAAGCCTGAATGTCGTCCGGCAGCTCCGAGCCGCCTTCGTCGGTCACGGTTCTCGAATCCACCAGATCGAAATGATAGCGTGGCACGTCCATCCTCGAGGTTTCCTCGGGGAACGCGCGGTCTCAGGAGTTCGTTCCGGCACGGGACTCTCGCGGTGGACCCACAGGCTTTGAGACGTATTCCAGAGCATCATACCGGCCGATACATCCTTTGTTAGCTCTATGCCGCCGCGCCGCACCGGACTTTGCGAAATGTTAGCGGACCCGGGTCCAGTTTCGGAACCGACAAAGGGATCGCGAAAAGAATGACGGTAGTTTTGCGGATATTGCTCGCCATGGGAATGGCCTGCGGCCTGCTCACGCCGACCGGCGGCGCCCTCGCGGCTGATGCAAAACCCCTCAACGTCGTCTTCGTCAATCCAGGCAAGACCGGCGAGGTCTACTGGGACATGGTCGCGCAGACCATGCAGGCCGCCGGCCGCAAGCTCAGCGTGCATGTCGAGGTGCTCACCAGCGAGCGCAATTACCGCACCATGCAGGAGCTCGGGCTCGGCGTGGTCGCACGCAGCGACAAGCCCGACGTCCTCATCCTGTCGAACGAGGAATCGGCTGCCGTCCCGATCCTCGAGGCGGCCGAGGCTGCCGGCGTCAAGACGCTGCTGCTATCGAACACCCTGCTAGGCGAGGATGCGGCTCGCCTCGGACCGCCGCGTCTAAAGCTGAAGACCTGGCTCGGCGATATCACGACCGATCTGCAGACCGCGGGCGCACGAATGGCCAATGCGCTGATCGGCGCCGCGCGCTCCGAAAAATGGCAGAGCCCGGACGGCAAGATCCACATTCTCGGCATTGGCGGCGACGAGACCACGCCGGCCTCGATTGCCCGCAATGCCGGTCTTCAGCTTGCGGTGGCGGCCGCCCCAGATGTGGTGGTGGACCGGATGCTGTTTGCAAACTGGACACAATCCGAAGCCGAGCAGGTGACGGCGAATTATCTGGGCTGGGCCTCGCGCAAGGGGATTCGTCCTGCAGGAATATGGGCCGGAAACGATCCTATGGCGCTGGGAGCGCTCAAGGCCGTCGCGGCCGCAGGCCTCGCGCCGGGTCAGGACATTCAGGTTGTCGGCCTCAACTGGTCGGAAGATGCGCTGCGCGAGATCAGGGCAGGCCGTCTGCTTTTGACCGACGGAGGCCACTTCCTGCTCGGCGGCTGGTCCATCGTTCTTTTGCGCGACTATGTCGACGGCTGCGATTTCGCAGCCAGTTCGTCCCACGTCGAGCTCAAGACGTCCGCAATCACGCGCGACAATCTTGCTTCGGTCGCCGACCTCATCGAGAGGCGTGCCTTCGACCGGATCGACTTCGCTCGCTTCAGGGCGAAGGCCGGAGCATGCGGCCGCTATGATTTCTCGGTCGATGCGCTCGTTTCTTCGCTGTCGGCCCCGGATGGCGCCAGTGATTGACGCGGATGGTGACGGTATGACCGAGCCGGATCGCAATCGGCAGGCGGCGCGTTCGCGCCCGGTCGTCCACGCGATGATCTGCGCGACCGTCCCGGTGTTGCTGCTGGTGCAGTTGCTGGCCTCGGCGGGTGTGGAAGTCTCCAGCTTCTGGTCGCAGATCAGGCAGCTCGACGCCCACATTGTCCGCGTCGCCGACAGCGGCGCCGAACTGATCGCCGAGCCGCTCTGGAAACTGCGTTACGACCAGGTCACCAGCGTGCTCAACGAGATCATGCATGACGAGACGATCGTCGCGGCGGTGGTCTATGACGACACCGGTGTTGCGATTGCCCGCATGGCGGCAGCACCGGCGGGGCAGGCTGTCGCGGAGGTCTCGCGTCCGATCAATTACAGCAACGGCAATATGGCGGTTCAGGCCGGCCGCATCGCGATCGCCTACTCCCACGCCACGCTTTACGCGGGCACGGGAGGCCGGCTCATGCTGCTCCTGGCCGTGGGCCTGCTCGGAACGCTTGCGACCGTGGTCGCGATGCGGATCTCGGCCAACATCTTCATCGGCAGGCCGCTGGCGGTCATGATGTCGGCGATCCAGCGCAGCAAGCAGGACGGCCGCGCCTATCCTGCGGACATCAGATCGTCGAACGAATTCGGTCAGCTCGCGCGCGCCTTCAACGCCATGCAGCACACGACATCAGAGGCGCTCGACCGGCTCGGGCACATGGCCTCGCATGATCCGCTCACCGGACTGCCCAATCGACGCTCCCTGACCGAGCGCCTCGCCCTCGAGAACCGGGACGCCGGTTCGTCCGACGCCCTGGTCGCGTTCTGCTTCATCGATCTCGACGACTTCAAGGGCATCAACGACACTTTCGGGCATGATGCCGGGGACAAGTTCCTGGTCTGCATTTCCGAACGGCTTCGCGGCGCAGTCGAACCAGGGGATTGGGTCGCAAGGCTCGGGGGCGATGAATTCGTGGTCATTCGACCTGAGGTCAGCGACGAGGCCGCCGCACAGGCCTTTGCAAAGCGATTGCTGGATGCCATCTCCGAGCCGATCCGGCTGCACGACAAGCAGATCGCCCCGCGCGCCAGCATCGGCGTAGCCGTGCGCCACGTCGACGATCCCGAGCTTTCACATTTGCCGGCGCTCGCCGACATTGCGCTCTACCATGTCAAGAGCAGGGCGCCCGGCACGGTCGCCGTGCTGGATGAAGCGCTGCAGCGCGACTACCGCCGCCGCAGGGATCTCGAGCTTGCCATTCCCACCGGCTTTTCCGAGCGGCAGTTCGAGGTCTGGTATCAGAGCCAGGTCGATCTCGACACCCAGGATGTCGTCGGCCTGGAGGCGCTGATCCGCTGGCGTCATCCCGAGCATGGCGTGATCGGTCCCGGCGAATTCCTGCCGCTTATCGAGCGCAGCGGCCACAACGCGCGGCTGACGCGCTACGTGCTGACCGACGCCTGCAACGCGCTGCAACTGTTAGCCGCCGCGGGCAAGGCAGACATCCGGATCGCGATCAATCTGCCGCCGTCCGAGCTTGCGGACCATTCGCTCGCCGCCGCGCTGCGCGAGACCTGCGTGCATTTCGGTGTCCCGGCCTCGTCGCTCGAACTCGAGATCACCGAGGGGTCGCTGATCAACAACATCGCCACCGCGTCCGAGACGCTGCAACGGCTGCGGCGCCTCGGTGCTACCATCGCGCTCGACGATTTCGGCACCGGCTACAGCTCGCTCGCCCATCTTCGCCGCTTTCCGATCGACAAGGTCAAGATCGACAAGGCCTTCATTCGCGAGATACCGCAAAGCGCCGAGGACAACGCGATCGTTGGGGTGATCGCATCGCTCGCGGACACGCTTGGGCTCACTTTGGTCGCCGAAGGTATCGAACGGGCTGAGCAGGCGCGGGCTATGCGCGAGATGGGCGTCAAGTTCGGCCAGGGCTTTCTCTATCACAGGCCGCAGCCGATTGATGCCGTGCTGCAATGGCTCGCGGGGCAGGCGATGTCCGGGAAGACCGAGACAATCACCGAAACGGCGCGCCTCGTCGCCGACAGCCCCTCGATCGTGCCTGAATTCGCCGTCTGAGCGCGGCTATGGCTGCATCGCGTTCCAGAGCATCGAGAGCCCGGCTGCGATCATGATCGCGTCCATCACCAGACGGAACATCTCCGGCTTGAGGTGCAGGACGAAGCGTTTGGCGATGAAGGCGCCGGCCATCAGCGACGAGCCGGCGACCAGGCCCTTGATGAAGACATCCTGCGTCAGCGCGCCGAAGCGCTCGAACGTCACGGATTTGGCGACGTAGAGGCCGAGCGAGGAGGCGGCCTCGGTCGCGAGAAAGGCGCCCTTGCTCAGGCCGTAGAACAGGAATAGCGGAACGCTGAGCGGACCGGTCGAGACCACGATCCCGGTGAGATAGCCGATCACCGCCCCGCCGATGGCGAGGTGCCAGAGATTGGCCTTGAGGTCATGCCGGGCGAGCCAGTGCCGGACCGGCACCATCGCGATCAGAAAGATGCCGATGGCGAGATCGACCGCGTGCGAGGGCAGCGCCAGCAGCGTGCGCGCGCCGAGGACCGCGGCTGGAATACCCGTGATCGAATAGGCCGCGCAGGCCCGCCAGTCGACCTCGCGCCACCACGCCAGAATCCTGGAAAAATTCGCCATGACGGAGGCGACCGCCATGATCGGCACGGCCTCCTTCGGCCCATAGGCGTAGACCAGCACCGGCATCAGCATGATCGACGAGCCCGTGCCGACGATGCCTGAGATGGTGCCGGCGACGAGGCCGACGGCGAGGACGAACAGGAAGGCCAAGGGAGCAGGAAGTGAGCTGGGAGTGAGCAGGGGCCAGTTCTTCGATGATGGCATCGTGCCGGTGTTTTGCCCGACGAGTCAAATTCGGATTCGCGAGGCTGCGCAAGCCATTGATCCGACTACGCTCGTCTACTGTGCATGGGGTTGTTCTTCACGTTTTTGGTTGGACCGTCCGGCACGCCGGTGGCCGTGATCCATCGAAAGCACAGGAGTGCGGCGCACTGCTGACAGCATGTTGGCAGCAGGGGCTCGCTATGACCACCTCCTGAGAAAACTGGAGAGAGTGGGTCATGCCGGTCGAGGGAAGCTGTCATTGCGGTGAAACGGTATTCGAGGCGACCGAGGCGCCCTCCAGCGTGACGCGCTGCACCTGTTCGCTCTGCGCCAAGCGCGGCGCGCTATGGGCCTACTACACGCCGGCGCAGTTTCGCCTGCTGTCGCCGCCGGAGAACGTCGCGACCTATCAATGGGGCACCCGCACGGTCAAACATCATTACTGTGCGAAATGCGGCTGCGGCACCTATTCGGAGTCGCCGGATTGGTCGACAGGCAAGCCCGATTTCGACAATCCCAAGATCGGCGTCAATGCGCGGCTGTTCGACGATTTCGATCTGGATGCGGTGCCGGTGAATGTGATCGACGGCAAGAATTTGTGGTGAGCGTCGTCACCGCAGCACCACCCACGCCGGCGCGTGATCGCTTGCGCCATCCTCGCCGCGGATTTGTTTGTCCACGCCGGCTTTGGCCAGGCGCGGGACGAGGGCGGGGCTGAGCAGGAGGTGATCGAGCCGCAGGCCCGCATCGCGCGGCCAGCGGTTTCGCTTGTAGTCCCAGAAGGTGTAGATGCGCTGCTCCGGATGCAGCTCGCGGATCGCGTCACACCAGCCTTGCGCGACCAGCGAGGCAAACGCGGCGCGGCTCTTCGGCTGGATCAAGGCGTCCTTGTCCCATGAGCGCGTCGGATAGATGTCGATCGCCGTCGGCGCCACGTTGTAATCGCCGGCGAGCACCACGGGCAGATCCTGCTTGACGAGCGTTTTGGTATGGCGCTTCAGCCGTGCAAACCAATCGAGCTTGTAGTCGAATTTCGGCCCCGGCTGCGGATTGCCATTCGGCAGATAGATGCTGGTGACGATGACACCGCGCACCGCGGCCTCGAGATAGCGCGCCTCGTGATCATCGGGCCTTCCCGGCAACCGGTCGCGGGTCAGCAGGGGCTCGGCGTTGCGGGCGAGGATGGCGACGCCGTTCCAGGTCTTCTGCCCGCGCCAGACGGCGCCATAGCCGGCCTTTTCGAGCGCGGCCGCCGGAAATTCGCCATCACTTGCCTTCAACTCCTGAAGCGCAACGACATCGGGCTTTGCCGCGCGCAGCCATGCCAGCAGATTGGGCAGGCGGCGGTTGATGTTGTTGATGTTGAATGTCGCAATCTTCATGTAGAGCTGATTCGGTTCTGACGTTTCGACCACCGGAGATAAAATGTCCAAGTTGAGCTTTGCCGCTATCCTCGTCGTCGCGTTCTCCGGGGTTGCGTCGGCACAATCGTCCGATCCGCGCGGTGCGTGCAAGGCGGACTATGACAAATTCTGCGCCGGCATCGCGCCGGGCGGCGGCATCGTCGCCTGCCTGAACGGCAAGCGCGATCAGCTCAGCGCGAGCTGCAAGACGGCGCTGGACAACAGGAAGAAGAAGTAGGTACCCGACAGCTCAGTTCGGCAGCCGCGGCGGGCCCGTCGGTTGCTCGACCGCCGGCGGGGAGGGCGGCTGCTCTGCGGCTTGGACCGGCCGCGCCAGCGGTTCGACCGCGTTGCCGCCCTTGTAGATGCGGGCATAGCGGCGGCCGAGGCTGGTCAGCACCTCATAGCCGATGGTGCCGAAATGATGCGCGAGCTCGTCGACGGTGATGCCGTCGCCGAGCAGTGTCACCAGATGGCCGCGTCGCGCCGCGTTGGGCGGCAGATCGGTGATGTCGATCGCGATCAGGTCCATGGACACGCGGCCCGCGACCGGGCAACGCTTGCCGGCGACGATCACCTCGGCACCGCGGGTGCCGTCATTGGAGCTGGCGGCGCGGAAGTAGCCGTCGGCATAGCCGACCGCGATGATGGCAAGCTTGGTCGGCCGCCGCGCGGTCCAGGTGCCGCCATAGCCGACGCTCTCGCCGCGCTCGACATTGCGGACCTGCACGATGCGCGCCTTGAGGTCGACCACCGGCTGCATCGGATTGTCGGATTCCGGCGTCGGGTTGACGCCGTAGAGCGCGGCGCCAGGCCGCACCAGATCGAACTGGAACGGCGCGCCCAGGAAGATGCCGGACGAATTGGCCAGCGACGCCGGCACGCCGGAAAATTCGCTGGCGATGCCACGGAAGGCGGCGAGCTGTCTGGCGTTCACGGGGCTGTTGAGCTGCTCGGCCGAGACCAGATGGCTCATGACCAGCGTGATGCCGTGATCGCCGGCATTGATGCGGGGGATGATGGCCTGCGCTTCCGCAAGCGTCAGTCCGAGCCGGTTCATGCCGGTGTCGATGTGGATCGCGGCGCCGCCGGACCAGCCGGTGCGGCGGCAGAACACGTCCCATTCGGCGAGTTCATTGAGATCGCCGATCACGGGACGGCAGTTGATTTTGGCGTAGTGCTCGCCGGTGTTCTGGAAATAGCCGCCGAGCACGTAGATCGTAGCCTCCGGCACCGACGCGCGCGCCGTGCGCGCTTCCTCGATGGTGGCGACGAAGAAGGTCTTGCAGCCGGCCTTGTTCAGCGCATGGGCGACTTGCCCGGCGCCGCAGCCATAGGCATCGGCCTTGATCACCGCCGAACATTCGGCCGGCACCGCGGTCTTCTCGAGCTTGCGCCAGTTGGCCATGATGGCGTCGAGATCGACTGTGAGCACCCCGCCATAGGCGGCGAGCGCGGCAGCCTGATTGGCTTCCGCGGAAAGAAGGCCGGATTGCGGGATCATTTTCGGGTCGGACGCCATTGTCATGGCGCCGTTTTACGCAAGAGACCGGCGCGGTTCAACCCACGGAACTCGGCAGAAACCCTAGTAGTCGCTGCCGCGGTCCGGCAAATGGCTGCCCTCGGCGAGGTCGCCGAAACGGGTGACCATGGAATCGAACTGCAGGGCAACAGTGCCGGTTGGGCCATGACGCTGTTTGCCGATGATGACTTCGGCCTTACCCAGCGCGCGATCCATCTCCTGCTGCCACTTGTGATGCTCTTCTGTGCCGGGGTTCGGCTGTTTCATGGCCAGGTAGTACTCTTCGCGGTAAACGAACAGCACGACGTCGGCGTCCTGCTCGATCGAACCGGATTCGCGCAGGTCCGAGAGCTGCGGCCGCTTGTCCTCGCGGGATTCGACCTGACGCGAGAGCTGTGACAGCGCGATGATGGGAACGCTGAGCTCCTTCGCCAGCGCCTTCAGGCTGGTCGTGATCTCCGTGATTTCCTGCACCCGGTTTTCGCTCCGCTTGCCCGAGCCGGACAGCAGCTGGATGTAGTCGATGACGATGAGATCGAGGCCCTTCTGCCGCTTCAGCCGGCGCGCCCGCGCCATCAGCTGCGCGATCGAGAGGCCGCCGGTCTCGTCGACATAGAAGGGAAGCGATTGCAGCTCGATCGAGACCTGGCGGATCTTCTCGAAGTCGGCCTCCGAGATGCCGCCACGGCGGATATTGGAGGAGGGAATGCCGGTGCGCTCGGCCACGATACGCGTGGCAAGCTGGTCGGCCGACATTTCGCAGGAGAAGAAGCCGATGACGCCGCCATTGGCGGCCTTGGTTGTGCCGTCCGCCTGGACTTCGGGCACGTAGGCCTGGGCGACGTTGTAGGCGATGTTGGTCGCAAGCGAGGTCTTGCCCATGCCGGGACGTCCCGCCACGATGATGAGGTCCGACTGCTGCAAGCCGCCCATCTTGGTGTCGAGGTCGCGCAGACCGGTGGAAATGCCGGACAGCTTTCCGTCGCGCTGGAACGCTTTTGCCGCGAGATCGACCGCGAGCGTCAGCGCCTGCGAGAATTTCTGGAAGCCGCCGTCATAGCGGCCGGACTCGGCGAGCTCGTAGAGCCGGCGCTCGGCGTCCTCGATCTGCGCTCGCGGCGCGAAATCGACCGGGGCGTCATACGCCACATTGACCATGTCCTCGCCGATGCCGATCAGGTCACGCCGCAACGCCAGATCGTAGATGGTGCGGCCGTAGTCCTGGGCGTTGATGATGGTGGTCGCTTCCGCCGCCAGCCGCGCCAGATATTGGCCGATGGTCATGCCGCCGACGTCAGTATCGGCAGGCAGAAACGTCTTCAGCGTGACGGGCGTGGCGATCTTGCCCATCCGGATCAGGCTGCTGGCGGTCTCGAAGATGGTCTGGTGCAGCGGCTCGAAATAATGCTTCGGCTCCAGGAAGTCGGAGACGCGATAGAAGGCGTCGTTGTTGACCAGGATCGCGCCGAGAAGGCTCTGTTCGGCCTCGATATTATGCGGCGCACTCCGATACGCGGGAGTTCCGGCGTCGGGCGCAAGTTTGAGAACGTTCGAATCAGTCAGGGCCATGGTCGGAATTGCTTAGCAATTTTCTTGGGCGGATGCGGGGCCGGGATAAAGCGCCGCCGCAGCCCGAAGCGGAAGCGAAAGCTCGTCGCTATCAACCGATCATTAAAGCGGTGGATGATTGGCGGTCGCGGCACGCGCCGCGCTTGACGGATTTTTGCGGAACTCGCCGGGTCCGGAAGCGGTCACGACTGCACCACGGAAATAGCCGGACATCATGAACCTAATGGATTGAGGTGCAGACGTATCAAAGAGCGCGCGATTTGGCGCGCTGGCCGCTTTCGGCGCGGGTTCAGACCAGCAGGAGATAGACCAGCGCAACCAGGGCCGCACCGACGCCGGTGGCGATCAGGGCGTAATCGGTGCGGAGGTCGTCCTGCACGTCGAATGAGGTTTGGGTCTTCTTGCTCATAGCGACGATCTAGGCCAGGGCCGACCAGACTTATGTGAAGCAGATCACATCTCCCCGGATTCTTTCGGGGGTATGACCGGAACAGGCAGGCGGGCCGGGGATTATCTCCGACGCCCCCCGAAGACGAGGCAGCGATGCGGCCAGAACGGCAGTCCCAGATTTGGCGAAGCGAGGCAGGCAGCCGGCTTTGGCTGTGCGGGCTGATCGCCGCCATGGAGCAGGCCTCGCAGCCGGAGCTGCGGCGTCAGCCGGTCGCGCCCGAAATCCTCGCGGAATTGCGCGTGCAGCTGGCGTTAGCCGCCACTTTCCCGCTGCCGCCGATTTCGACTGCTCGCCATTAGGACCTATTCACCTGCAAGCTTCAGTCTCGGTTCGGCGCCGCCCTCGAGGGTGCGCAGCCGGGCTTCTTCATGCGCGATATAGTCGCGGGTCATCGGAACCACGCCCTGGCGCCTGGTGAGCTGAACCTGGAAGTTCATCATGTGCTGCTTGCGGAACGTCATCTCGCTGGCCGCGAGATAGAACTCCCACATCAGGGCGAAACGCTCGTCGTAGAGTTGCACCGCTTCCTCGCGCCGCGCCATGAAGCGCTCCCGCCATGCCTTCAATGTCTCGGCGTAGTGCAAGCGCAGGATCTCGATGTCGCAGACCAGCAGCCCGGCGCGCTCGATCGAGGGCAGCACCTCCGAGAGCGCCGGGATGTAGCCGCCGGGAAAGATGTATTTGGCGATCCAGGGATTGGTCGAATCCGGGCCTTGCGAGCGGCCGATCGAGTGCAGCAGCATGACGCCGTCCTCGCTCAGGAGCTCGGCGCAGCGTTTGAAATAGGTGTCGTAGAACTTGACCCCGACATGCTCGAACATGCCGACAGAGACGATACGGTCGAACGGCCCGTCGATGTCACGGTAGTCCTGGAGCAGGAATCGCGCCGACCGCGCCAAACCCTTCTCGGCGGCGCGCGCGTTCGCGACCTGCAACTGTTCCGTCGAGAGCGTGACGCCGGTGACGTCGCAACCTGCGATCTCGGCCAGATAAAGGCCGAGCCCGCCCCAGCCCGAGCCGATGTCGAGCACGCGCTCGCCGCCTCTGAGGCGCAGCTTCGCTGTGACGTGCCGCTTCTTGGCGAGTTGCGCGTCGTCGAGCGTGGCCTCGGGGGTCTCGAAATAGGCGCAGCTATATTGCTTGTCGGCGTCGAGAAAGAGCGAATAGAGCCTGCCGTCGAGATCATAGTGATGCGCGACATTGCGGCGGGCGCGCGTCCGCGGATTGAATTGCTTCAGGTGCCGCGTGAGATAGCGCAGGTGCCACCACGGTTTTGCCCATTGCGGCAACAGGTCAGGCTGGTCGAGCAGGATTGCGAGGGCGTCGGCTATGGTGCCGCGCTCGACGACGAACTCGCCATCCATGTAAGCCTCGCCAAGCCCGAGTTCGGGATTGATGAGGATTCTCCGTTCCGCGTCGGCAGTGACGAAACGGACTTCGACCGGCTCGCCGGAGCCGTCGCCGGCGCAGAATTTCGTGCCGGCCGCCGTGGTCACCGTCATCGACCCGCGGCGGATGAATTGAGACAGGGATCTACGCAACAAGCCGTCCATCCGCACCTACCTCTCGAGCGCACCCGAAAAGAAGCGACTAACCCAGCTTTCACTTCCTACGCCCAGGAGCCGGCAGGGTTCCTATGCGTTTGCATGGAGATCTAAACAGCCTATTCGTGGCCTGCTATTGCGTTGTGTTCAAAGCCGATATTCCAAAATTGCAGGGTCAAATCCTTGCGCGATGAGCCTGCTTCCATTCGCGTCATAATCCGCTAAAAGGTGGCCGCCGCGCGCCGGAGGCGGGCTGCACCTCTCGGAATTCTATGGAGATGATGGGAATGTCGAGCCGCGCGCTCAGCCTCGCAACGGTGCTGTTTTTGATCGGCTTCGGCAGCGATGCCGTTCTGGCGCAGGTGACGAACCTTGAGGCCGGCAAGGCCCCGTCCCAGATCTTCGCGCAGACCTGCAATGCCTGTCACAAGAGCCCGAGAGGGCTGTTGAAAACGGTCGCGCCGGGCTCGCTGCCAGGCTTCCTGCGTCAGCACTACACGACCAGCCCCGACATGGCCGGCGTGCTGGCCTCCTATCTCGTCTCCAATGGTGCCACCGACGCCCGCTACCAGTCCAAGGACGGTGGCAAGGATGGCAAGGAGAAGAAGGATGGCGCCAAGGAGAAGGACGCCAACACCAACCCGGCGCAATCCCCCGAACGTCAGGGCCGCCGCCAGCGCTCGCAAGAGGCCGCCAAGCCGGAGGGAGAGGGCGCAACCCCGGCGCCTGAGGGGCGTCAGAAGCGCGCGGCGCGGCCGAGCGAAGAGGGTGCCAAGGAAGGTGCTAAGGAAAGTGCCAAGCCCGAGGGCCAGGCCAACGAACAACAGCCCGAGGGCCGCAAGGCCAAGCGGCTCAGCAAGCGCGCCAAGCCTGAGACCGAGGACGCCGGCGACAAGAAGGCTGAACCCAAATCCGAGCCGAAGAGCGACAGCGGCAAGATCGATTCTGGTCGCGACGAATCCAAGCCTGACAGCAGCAAGGCACCCGAGAAGCCAGCCGAGGCCAAGCCGGAAAGCGCCAAGGTCGAGCCGAGCGGCACCGAGGCGCCGGGGCTGCGTCCCGATCCGGTGCCGGCTGTGACACCGGCACCCCCGGCGGCTGCCGCGAAGCCTGCTGAGCCGTCCATGGCCAAGCCCGCTGAGGTCGCCGCTCCCAAGCCTGCTGAGGTGGCCGCGCCCAAGCCGGCTGAGCCGGCTGCCAGCGGCAGCTCCGAGCCTGCGGCCAAGTCGGAGGAGCCGTCGCCGCCCGCGACCGCAGCCGCCCCGGCGCCGGCCGAACAGTCCGGTCCGCCGGCCCCGCCGATCTCACGCTAAGGATTTTCTGGATTGATCCACGGAGGTCGCGTCCCATCGCGGCCTCGCGGCGGACGTGTTCTGCGTGAGCGAGGGCATCGAGAAGCATACGGCGACGGCGCTGGCTTCGATCGCGATGCTGAGCGAGGCCGCCGCCAAAATAAAAAGCCCGGCTGCCTGAGGCAGCCGGGCTTCGTTGCCTGCGCGAACGCGAGGCTTACTTCTCGGTCTCTTCCGCAGCCGGCGCCGGCTCGGCGTCCTGCTGGGCTTCCGGATCGAAGAACTCGCCGGCGGCCGCAATGGCTTCGGCGGCCGCATCGCGGTCCTCGTTGCGGGTCGAGATGTCCTCGCCGCGGTTGATGCGCTCGGCCTCGTCTTGGCTGCGCGCAACGGTCACGGTCACGTCGACCTCGACCTCGGGGTGGATCGCGACGGTGATAGTGTGCTTGCCGATGGTCTTGATCGGCGCGTCGAGCTGGACCTGCGGGCGCTCGAGCGCAACGCCGTCGGCTTCGAAGGCCGTGACCACGTCACGCACCGTCACCGAGCCGAACAGCTGGCCGGCTTCCGAGGCCTGACGGATCACGATGATGTTCTTGCCCTGAACCTTCTCGGCGATCTTGGACGCCTCGCCCTTGCTCTGGAGATTGCGAGCCTCGAGCTCGGCCTTCATGCCGTCGTACTTGGCGCGGTTGTCGGCCGTGGCGCGCAGCGCCTTGCCGCGCTTGAGCAGGAAATTGCGGGCATAGCCGTCGCGAACCTTCACGACTTCGCCCATGTGGCCGAGCTTGTTGACGCGTTCCAGCAAAATGACTTCCATATTCGTTCTCCTTTGAAGTGCTCTGAGTTGCAGGTTTCGGGTTTGGACTTAAGAGGTCGGCAGCGGCGGCGGCAGCCGGTTGCGCAGAAAGCGTTCGCGGAAGCCGAACACGGCGTCCGCAAGGCCGAGGATCACCATTGCGATCACCGGCCAGCCGAACACGACGACGACGGCATAGGTGGAGCCGAGCCAGAAGGCGCGGCTCTTCAGCGCGAGCGTCAGCGTATGCAGCACGGCGAAGCCGGTCAGCGCGTAGGCCATCATCAGCGCCGCCGTCGTGATCTGCGCGAACATCGCGAGCAGCCCGCCGGTAAAGCAGAACGCGAGCGCGATGCAGAGCACGGCGAGCGTCATCGGCGGCAGTTCGGCCGTCATCAAATCCGGCCAGGGACGTCGCAACCGGCCCGACGTCGCGGTCACCCTGGCGCCGAGCCAGAGGTTGAGGGTGAGGGTCATCATGGCGACGATGGTGGCGGCGGCCGGCGCGATCGTCACGAGCGCGTCGACGAACTGGTCGACCTCGCCCGAGACCTGCGGGTCGGCGGCGCGCAGGATGCGCATCAGGCCGCGCCGCAGCGCGCCGGTGATGGTCTCGGCGTCGGTGCCGAGCGTGAGCAGGGCGGCGATCGTGGTCAGGGTGGCAAAGCCCGCGATCCACAGCAGCAGGCGGCCGACCGGATACCATTCGATCTCGGGTTCGGCCGGCGCCTCGGCAACGGGAGAGGCGGTGACCTGTCGACCGAGCAGGACGAGATGACCGAGCCACCAGGCCGGCAGCGCGACGGTGACGGCGAAGGCGAGGCAGTAGGGCAGGCCGAACAGGGCGCCGAGGCCGAGCGCGGCGCCGATTCCGCCGAGTGTCGCGCAAAGCGGCCCCCAGCCGATCGAGGCCACCATCAGAGGCAGCGGTGCGAGATAGAACAGGACGAGCGAGATCAGCGCGCCCGATACGATCGAGGCGAACATCAGGGCCGACGCGGCGCCGGCGATCAGGGCTATCAGTCCGAAGGTCATCATCAGCTGTCCCGCTCCCTTCGAGCGGTTAGAGGCATCTCGCCCCAACCATCGGCGACCGGACGAGCCGGAAGCCTTATGAGTTCAAAAAGTGACGATCGGCGGCGCGGCGCCGCCGATCGTATTAGCCGTCTTAGCGAATGACGTAGGGCAGCAGGCCCAGGAACCGCGCGCGCTTGATGGCGCGGGCGAGCTCACGCTGCTTCTTCGCGGACACCGCGGTGATGCGGCTCGGCACGATCTTGCCGCGCTCGGAGACGTAGCGCATCAGCAGCTTGGAGTCCTTGTAGTCGATCTTCGGAGCATTCGCGCCCGTGAACGGGCAGCTCTTGCGGCGACGGAAAAACGGACGGCGTGCACCAGCTTCAGCCATTGATCTTACTCCGCATCCGTCGTGGTGGTTTCAGCTTCGTCGCGCGGACGGCGCGGACCGCGATCGCCGCGGAAGCCACCGTCACGATCGCCACCGCGGAAGCCGCCCTCGCGGTCGCCACGGAAGCCGCCTTCACGCTCGCCGCGGAAGCCGCCGCCGCGATCATCACGTTCGCGATCGCGATCGGCCTTGCGCATCATCGCGGACGGACCTTCCTCGAGCTCCTCGACGCGAACGCTGAGATAGCGGATCACGTCTTCGCTGATGCGCTCCTGGCGCTCGATCTCGGCGATCGCCGCGGACGGCGCGTCGATGTTGAGCAGCACGAAATGCGCCTTGCGGTTCTTG
Source organism: Bradyrhizobium sp. Kon10 (assembly GCF_055807395.1). Classification (NCBI taxonomy): domain Bacteria; kingdom Pseudomonadati; phylum Pseudomonadota; class Alphaproteobacteria; order Hyphomicrobiales; family Nitrobacteraceae; genus Bradyrhizobium; species Bradyrhizobium sp. Kon10. Next base: position 32,599 of record NZ_JBVVOZ010000004.1, read on the forward strand.
CTCATGCGGTAGGTGAGGGAGCGTACGCCCCAATTCTCGGTCTTGGTGACCTTGCCGCCGAGACCCTCGACGATGCCGGTCATCTGCGCAGTCAGCTCTTCGACCTGCTGCGTGCTCGCGTCTTGGCGCGCGAGAAAAACATGCTCATAGAGAGCCATGGAAGTCCTTTCCTCATGTTGGCGCATCGCCCGGCGTCAAGCCCTTAAGAGGCCTTCGGAAAGGACTCTGGGATTAAGCTCAGAAGGCGGAAACACGGGACGACGGGCCGACTGGCCCTGCCACATCAAAATCACAAGTGATTTGCTGAGACCGTCCGTTCAGCTCCCGGCCGGGGTCTGCGGATGCGCGCCTTATACGGATTTTGGCCGGCTTGGCAAGGTTGCAGGTCCGAATTCGGCCGGGGACGCTTCCCATAGGGCGCCTCAAGCGGCCTAGTCCCTTGCTTTATTTGTTTGTATAGCATACAAATAAAGCAAAGGAGAGGGTCCAATGGTGGAAAAGGCGGTCCATGAGCCGTTTGAGGCGATGGCCGGCGACCCCAAGCATGTCGCGCGTGCCACACGCTCGGCCGGCCGCAAGATGCGTTCCGTGCTGCTGGACGCGGCAAGCCCGCTATTCCGAGAGCGAGGGCTGTCGGGCGCGTCGATCACCGATATCGCGGCCGCCGCGAACGCATTTCCGAGCCAGATCACCTATTACTTCCGCACCAAGGAGGCGCTGTTCGTCGAATGCGCCTGCCGCGAGCTGCTGTATCTGGCGCGTGCGACCGAGCAGGCGGCGCTGAAGGCGCGCTCGCCGCAAGAGTACACGCACGCGTTGGCCGAGACCGTCACGGCAAGCGATACGATCGCCTTCTTCGCCGAAGCGCTGACGTTGACCCGGCGCCGCCAGGATCTCGCGCCATTGGTCGAGCGCACCATCGAGCGCCTGCACAGCGAAGGCGCGCGCGCCTATGCAAGCCAGGTCGCGCAGCACGGCTGGCGCTCGCTGCGTGCGCCCGACGAAAGCTCGCGGCGGTTCTGGGCGGTCGCCATCGGCGTCATCCTCGAAGGCTACGCCATGGGCCGCTCACCGGATGAGCTCTGTGCCGAGATGCTGCGCGTGCTCGGCGAGCAGGCGAAATCCACCGGCGACGCCGCGCGCCTGCGCCTTGTCGGGGATCGCGACGCTTCAACCGGTTCGGACGGGGAGAATGAGCCATGACCGCGCTTCGCATGCGTGCCCGCGATTTTCTGACCGAGGACCAGCTCGTCGACGTGCGCCGGCGCGTGACATGGAAGGGGGTGGCCTTGATTGCGCACGCCTGGGCTTTGATCATCGGCGCGATAGCGCTGGTCGCGTGGTGGCCCAATCCACTCACTTATATTCTGGCGGTTGCGATCATCGGCTCGCGCCAGCTTGGGCTTGCGATCCTCATGCATGACGGCGCGCACGGTTGCCTCTCTGCCGACGAGACCACCAATCTGACGCTGAGCCAGTGGTTCTGCGCCTATCCCATCTTTGCCGAGACGCGCGCCTATCGGCGCTATCATTTGCAACATCACGCGCGCACGCAGCAGGAGGACGATCCTGATCTCGTGCTGTCGGCGCCGTTTCCGATCACCAAGTTGAGTTACCGCCGCAAGTTCTTGCGCGATATCACCGGGCAGACCGGCTATCAGCAGCGCAAGGCGCAACTGCTCAACGCGCTCGGGCCGAAGGACTGGCCGCGGCAGCGGCGTCTGACGCATTTCCTGGAGAAGCTTGGACCGCAATGCGCCGTCAATGCCGTGATGTTCGCCGTGCTGGCCGCGGCCGGCATATGGTGGGCGTATCCGCTGTTATGGCTGCTGCCGCTCGTGACCTGGATGATGGTCATCACCCGCATCCGCAACATAGCCGAGCACGCGGTGGTCCCCGATAGCAGCGATCCTCTGCGCAACACCCGCACCACGCACGCCAATCTTCTCGAGCGCCTGTTCATCGCGCCGTATTACGTCAACTACCACCTAGAGCATCATCTCTTGTTCTACGTGCCCTGCTACAATCTGCCGAAGGTCCATCGCCTGCTCAGCGAAAGCCGGCATGCCGGGGCGATGGAAGTGCAGCCGAACTATGCAGCGGTGCTGCGGCTCGCCACCGCAAAGCCGAACAGCGACGACCGGCCGGGGCAATTGGCAAGCAGCGCCCGCCGTGCGCGCGCTGGCGCCGAGATCGGCGCGGATCAGAACGCCGGCGGGTTTTGATCAGTCGGCGTCGCGTCGAATGCCGGTTCCGGTTCCCATCTTGGCTTGACATTGCGGCCCCGGACAGTGTCTACGGCCCCCTTTGAAGCATGATCCGGAACCATCGCCCAGGCCGTGCGTAGGCGACCGCCGGTTCTCGTAGGGACCACGCGCGACAGGCAGGGAGCGCCGATGACGGCAGCATTCACGTTTCCGGGGCAGGGTTCCCAGGCGGTCGGAATGGGCAAGGCCCTGGCCGGCGCCTTCCCAGTAGCGCGCGCTGTGTTCGACGAGGTCGACGCCGCGCTTGGGGAGAAGCTGACAGCGATCATTTGGGATGGCCCGGCCGAAACCCTTCAGCTCACCGAGAACGCCCAGCCGGCGCTGATGGCGGTTTCTATCGCCACCCTGCGCGTGCTGGAATCTGAGGCGGGTTTTTCTGTGGGGCGGGATGCTGCCTTCGTTGCCGGCCACTCGCTTGGCGAATATTCGGCGCTTGCCGCAGCCGGGAGCCTGACAATTTCTGATACCGCGCGCCTGCTTCGCACCCGCGGTCTCGCAATGCAAAAAGCGGTGCCGGTCGGCGCAGGTGCCATGGCCGCGCTGCTCGGCCTCGACTATGAGGCCGCGATGGCGGTCGCCCACGAGGCGGCCCAGGGGCAGGTCTGCCAGGCCGCCAATGACAATGGCGGGGGGCAGGTGGTCGTCTCCGGCGACAAGGCGGCGGTCGATCGTGCCATCGAGATCGCCAAGGGCAAGGGCGCCAAGCGTGCCATGCTGCTGCCGGTGTCGGCGCCCTTCCATTGCAAGCTGATGCAGCCGGCTGCGGATGCGATGGCCGAGGCGCTGTCCAAAGTCACCATCAAGGCGCCGGCCGCGCCGCTGGTGTCGAACGTGCTGGCAAGCGCCATCACCGATCCCGACGAGATCCGCCGCCGCCTGGTCGAGCAGGTCACTGGCACCGTGCGCTGGCGCGAGTCGGTGGCCTATATGGCAGGGCAGGGCGTCACCCGCTTCTTCGAGATCGGTGCGGGCAAGGTGCTGACCGGTCTGGTCAAGCGCATCGCCGACGGCGCTATCGGAGTTGCAATCGGCGGGCCGAACGACATGGCCGCCGCCAAGGATGCATTGGCCGCTGCGAAGCAGGCTTGAAAGTTTGCGCACGATCTTTCCGGAAAACCGCTGCACACTTTTCCGGATCGTGCTTTGGAGGAGCTATCAATGTTCGATCTGACTGGCAGGAAGGCGCTCGTCACGGGTGCGACCGGTGGCATCGGCGGCGCGATTGCGCAGGCCCTGCATGCGCAGGGAGCCACGGTTGCGATTTCGGGAACGCGGAAAGAAGTGCTGGACGAGCTAGCCGGCAAGCTCGGCGAGCGCGCCCTTGTGCTGCCTTGCAATCTCTCCAAGGCCGACGAGGTCGAGGCGCTGGTGCCCGCCGCCGAAAAGGCCATGGGGCAGGTCGACATCCTCATCGCCAATGCCGGCATCACGCGCGACAATCTTTTCGTCCAGCTTCGCGATGAAGATTGGGACGAGGTCATCAACGTCAACCTGACGTCGACCTTCCGGCTTGCGCGCGCCGCCACCAAATTGATGATGCGCAAGCGCTTCGGCCGCATCGTCGCCATCACCTCGGTGGTCGGCGTCACCGGCAATCCCGGGCAGGGCAATTACACGGCGTCCAAAGCCGGCCTGATCGGCATGATCAAGACGCTGGGCGCCGAATATGCCAAGCGCGGCGTGACTGCGAACTGCATCGCGCCCGGCTTCATCAAGACGCCGATGACGGATGCGCTCAATGACAAGCAGCGCGAAACGATTCTGACCAAGGTTCCGGCGGCTCGTCTGGGGACGCCCGAGGACATCGCGGCCGCCGCCGTCTACCTCAGTTCGAATGAAGCTGCCTACGTCACCGGGCAAACGATCCACGTCAATGGCGGCATGGCCATGATCTGACGCTTCGTTCCGCACCGCCCACATGGGCGGCGCGGGAAGCGGCAAACGGCCGTTTCCGGAGCGAATTGAGGCTTGTAGTCAAGGCAGTTGAAGTATGGTAACCGGACCGTTCAACGGATGGGCAAAGAACGCCATTGCAGGTTTTTGAAACCCTGTATATTGGCGATGCGGAGCCTTGGCCGTCGTTCGCCGGGCCTGCATCGGTTAGGATGGGGCCAAATCAAAGTTCGTAAGCGAAGGCAGTCAACGACCACGACGGCTCGTATCGTCCCGGGGGGTCGGGTCTACAGGGAACAACACGAGGTTATGCAATGAGTGACATTGGCGAACGGGTTAAGAAGATCGTGGTCGAACACCTTGGTGTTGAACCCGAGAAGGTTGTCGACGCAGCGAGCTTCATCGATGACCTCGGCGCCGACAGTCTGGACACCGTCGAACTGGTGATGGCGTTCGAAGAAGAATTCGGGTGCGAGATTCCGGACGATGCCGCGGAGACGATTCTCACCGTCGGCGATGCCACCAAGTTTCTCGAGAAGAACGCGAAGAGCTAAGGCTCTTCATTTTCGCGGGGACAACATTGAAACCGGACGGGCCGCTTCCAAGCGGTCAGCCGGTTTCTTGTTATTGGCCGTGAATAATTCGATGCGGAGTTTTCGGATATGAGGCGGGTTGTCGTCACGGGTCTTGGCATGGTGTCGCCGCTCGGCTGCGGCGTCGAGCCGACCTGGAAACGCATCCTCAACGGCGAAAGCGGTGCGCGCAAGATCGAGAGCTTCGACGTCTCCGATCTTCAGACCAAGATCGCTTGCACCGTGGTGCGCGGCGACGGTTCGAACGACAGCTTCAATCCGGATATCTGGATGGAGCCGAAGGACCAGCGCAAGGTCGACGACTTCATCATCTTCGGCATGGCGGCTGCGGGCCAGGCGCTCGACGATGCCAACTGGCATCCCGAGTCCGAAGAGGACAAATGCGCGACCGGTACCATGATCGGTTCCGGCATCGGCGGCCTCAACGGCATTGCTGAGACCGCGGTCCTGTTGAAGGAACGCGGGCCGCGCCGGGTGTCGCCCTTCTTCATTCCGGGTCGCCTGATCAATCTCGCCTCCGGCTATGTCTCGATCAAGCATGGGCTGAAGGGACCGAATCATTCGGTGGTCACGGCCTGCTCGACCGGCGCACATGCGGTCGGGGATGCCGCGCGCCTGATTGCGCTCGGCGACGCCGACGTCATGGTCGCCGGCGGCGCTGAATCGCCGATCGGCCGCATCGGTATCGCCGGCTTCAACGCCGCCCGTGCGCTGTCGACCGCGTTCAACGAGACGCCCGAGAAGGCCTCACGTCCCTACGACAAGGGCCGCGACGGCTTCGTGATGGGCGAGGGCGCCGGCGTCCTCGTCCTGGAAGAGCTCGATCACGCCAGGCGCCGTGGCGCCAGGATCTACGCCGAGGTGATCGGCTACGGCCTCTCCGGCGATGCCTATCACATCACCTCGCCGTCGCCCGACGGCGACGGCGGATTCCGCAGCATGGCGGCGGCGTTGAAGCGCGCCGGCCTGACGCCATCCGATCTCGACTACATCAACGCGCACGGCACCTCGACACCGCTCGGCGACGAGATCGAGCTTGGTGCGGTCGAGCGGCTCCTTGGCAATGCCGCCTCGAAGGTCGCGATGTCCTCGACCAAATCCTCGACCGGCCATCTGCTCGGCGCGGCCGGCGCGATCGAGGCGATCTTCGCCCTTCTCGCGATTCGCGATAATGTCGTGCCGCCGACCATCAATCTGGACGATCCGTCGGTCGACACTGCGATCGATCTCGTGCCGCATCTGGCGAAGAAGCGCGAGGTCAATGTCGCGTTGTCGAATTCTTTTGGTTTTGGCGGTACCAATGCGTCGGTGATCTTCCGCCGCTTGGCCAGTTAGCTTGCGTTTGAAGCGAATCCACCGTTTTGCCGTATTCGGCGATAGTCATACATGTGGGCGCGTGCATTTGGCAGGACAAGCGATTGTCAGGCCGCAATTGAACCGGCAGGATTCAGGTTGCTTCGATGAGTGAAAGGCCGCCCATTTCGCCCCGGAGCCCGCGGGCAGCGCTCGAGCCCGAGCAGGTGCCGCCGCCGCCGAAGCGATCGGAGCGGGCGCGCAACCCCTTCGTGATCGTCGGCAACGCCATCATTACCCTGCTGCTGATCGCGATGATCGGTGCGGGTGGCGTTTATTATTATGGCCGGCAGGTGCTGGAGGCGCCCGGGCCGCTGCAGGAAGACAAGATCGTCAACATCCCGCAGCGCGCCGGCAAGCGCGACATCGCCGAGACCCTGAACCGGGAAGGCGTCACCGACGTCAATCCGTGGGTGTTCATTGCAAGCGTCGCTGCGCTGAAGGCGAGCTCGGACCTCAAGCCCGGTGAATACTCGTTCCAGAAGAACGCGTCGTTGCGCGACGTCATCGCCACCATCGTCGAGGGCAAGGTGGTGCAGCATGCCGTCACGATACCGGAAGGCCTGACGTCCGAGCAGATCGTGGCGCGGCTGTCCGACAACGACATCTTCACGGGCAGCGTGCACGAGGTGCCGCGCGAAGGCACGCTGCTGCCGGAGACCTACAAGTTCCCGCGCGGGACCCCGCGCGACCAGGTGATCCAGCGCATGCAGCAGGCGCACAAGCGCGTGCTGGCCGAGATCTGGGAACGCCGCAATCAGGACATTCCGGTCAAGACTCCCGAGCAATTGGTGACGCTGGCCTCGATCGTCGAGAAGGAGACCGGCAAGCCGGACGAACGCAGCCGCGTTGCGGCGGTGTTCGTCAATCGCTTGAAGCAGAAAATCAAGCTGCAGTCCGATCCCACGATCATCTACGGCATCGTCGGCGGCAAGGGCACGCTGGGCCGGCCGATCAAGCGCAGCGAGATCACGCAGCCCTCGCCCTACAACACCTATGTGATCGAGGGCCTGCCGCCGGGCCCGATCGCCAATCCCGGCCGCGCCTCGCTCGAGGCCGCCGCCAATCCGGCCCGCACCCGCGACCTCTTTTTCGTTGCCGACGGCAGCGGCGGGCATGCCTTCACCGAGACCTACGACGCGCACCAGAAAAACGTCGCCAAGCTGCGTGCCATGGAAAAGCAGATCCAGAACGACACGGTCGAGCCGGCCGACGAGGCACAGGCGCCAGCGGCCTCCGCGCCCGCAGCCGCCGATACCGCGCCAACCGCGACCACGCCGAAGCCGACCCAGCAGAAGAAGCCGCCAGCCCGCACGGCGCCGGCGCGGCAGGGCGCAGCCCAGCCCATGCCGCCGGTGATCCAGCGCTAGCGCAGGCCTGCCCACGGGACTTTGCGGATTACACTTTCCTGCAAAATAGTCTTAAGATTCGCATGCCTTGATGGCCTCGCGAATCTCATCTGTCCGGAGAAACTGACCCGATGGCGCTGTCGTCCATGACCGGCTTTGCCCGAAGCCACGGCGCGAGCGGGCCGTACACGTTCGAATGGGAATTGAAGTCGGTCAACGCCAAGGGCTTCGACCTGCGGGTGCGCCTGCCGCAGGGGTTCGACGAGCTCGAGGCCTACGCCAAGAAGCGCGCCGGCGAGCTTTTGTCGCGCGGCACCGTCTACGCCAATCTCACGGTCAAGCGCGCCAATGCCGCAGCCTCCGTCCGGGTCAATGAGGACGTGCTTAGCGCCGTGCTGAAGGCCGCTGCCGTGATCGCCGGCAAGGTCGACGCGGTGGCGCCGAGCGTTGACGGCCTGCTTGCCATCAAGGGTGTGATCGAGGTCGCCGAGCCCGAGGGCGACGAGGAGGAGGACAAGGCCGCGCGTGCCGCCGCAGCCGAAGCCTTCGACAAGGCGCTCGCCGAACTGGTCGAGATGCGCAAGCGCGAGGGGAGCTCGCTCGGGCAGATCCTGATCCAGCGGGTTGACGAGGTCGAGGTGCTGGCGAAAAAGGCCGAGGCCGCGCCGGGCCGCAAACCCGAGGCGATCAAGGCCAGGCTCACCGAGCAGATCGCTGCGCTGCTCGACACCTCCGACCGTTTCGATTCCGACCGCCTGATGCAGGAGGCGATCCTGATCGCGACCAGGGCCGACATCCGCGAGGAGCTCGACCGTATCGCCTCGCACGTCGCGCAGGCGCGCGAGCTGATCGGCAAGGGCGGTCCGGTCGGCCGCAAGCTCGACTTCCTGGCGCAGGAGTTTCATCGCGAGGTCAACACTTGCTGCTCGAAGTCGAACGACATCGAGCTGACCAATACCGGGCTCGCCATGAAAAACGTGGTCGAGCAGTTTCGCGAGCAGGTCCAGAATCTGGAGTGATCGATGACGACGGGCGGTCACGGAACTGAGGGAGTCGAGCGGCGCGGGCTGATGTTCGTGCTGTCCTCGCCATCGGGAGCGGGCAAAACGACGCTGTCGCGGATGTTGCTCGAGCGAGAGCCCGGCCTGAAGATGTCAGTGTCGGCGACCACGCGTCAGAAGCGGCCGGGAGAGGTCGAGGGGCGCGACTATTTCTTCGTTGGCAAGCCAAGGTTCGAGGCGATGGTGGAGCAGGGGGAACTGCTCGAATGGGCCACCGTGTTTGACAATCTCTACGGGACGCCGCGTGCTCCGGTGGAGGCGGCACTATCGGCCGGGCAGGATGTGCTTTTCGACATCGACTGGCAGGGCACGCAGCAACTGCACCAGAAAGCGAGTGTCGATGTAGTTCGCGTGTTCATCCTGCCGCCCTCGGCCGCAGATCTCGAGAAGCGGCTGCATTCGCGCGCGCAGGATTCCGACGAGGTGATCCGCAATCGGATGAGCCGCGCCAGCCACGAGATGAGCCATTGGGCCGAATACGACTACATCGTCATCAACCACGACGTCGATGAGGCCTTCGCCGAGGTGCAGTCCATCCTGAAGGCCGAACGGCTCAAGCGCGAGCGGCGGATTGGCCTCGTCGGTTTTGTGCGATCTCTGCAAGGTCAGCTTCAAGGCTAGGCTGCGTCAGCCGCGGCCCTTCCTTCGCCAGCCGTTCCAGCATCGCCGTGATGATGTCGATGTCGACGGCGTCCTCATCACGTGCATTTTCATCGCGAGCGGTTGGCGCTTCGTCATGGCTGTCGTCGGCAGCCAAGTCAGGCGCTGCGGCCTCGATCTCGAACCCCTCGTCGAATATCTCGCGCGCGGTCTCGTTAGGTTCTGCTTGTGCTGTCTCGGCGTGGACGGAAGGGGCCTGGGCTGCCACCCTGGCGATCGCGTCGGTGAATGCGGCGAGTTGCGGAGCCTGGGGACGCGCGGCATCGAAGTCCACCGGTCGCGGCCGTTCTTCTGCGCGGGCCGCCGGGGCCGGCGCGGCATTGAGCCACGGCGCGCGGCTGTCGTCGTGCTGCGGCTCCGCATGATCCCAGTTCACACGGCGATCGCCCGCATGAACGCGGACGCGCCCGCCTGCGAAGCGGTAGATGATGCTGGCGAGGAGGCCTGCGAGGGCCAGCGCGCCGCCCACGACCAACAGCAGCATCTGGAGCGAGCCGGTCGGCTTGTCCGCGGGCGCCTCGGCCGCGGCGAGCGTCACCGGAGCAGGGGAAATGGCAGGTTTCGCGCTCGGCTGCGGATCCGATGCCACTGGAGCAACCGGCGGCGGCGCGGGCACGGCGGCTGTCGCCGGAGTATCGGGCCAGCGCGAGGTAACGGCGGGAGGCTGCGCATTGCTGTCGGCATCGGTAGTTGCGGCCTGCGGCGCTGCTGCAGGCGCGGGCTGCGCAGTTGGGGCGGTGCTCTGCGGCGCGATGTACTCGGCGTGCGCATCCTGAACCGATGGCGTCGGCGCGGAATTCGGCTGCGGCGCGCTGCTTGCGCTCTGCGTCGTGGTTGCGGCCTTGCCGCCTTCGGCGCGCAGGTACCAGCACTGGCGATTGGTCGAGCGTTCGAGGCGATAGAACCAATGCTGTCCCTGCGGCGCCGTGCCCTTCGGCGCGGCGAGGCAATCGCCGGCCGGATTCGCCGTGCTTGCGGTGCTCGGTGCGCTCGGCACGCTCGGCGCGTTCTGCGACACGGCGGCCAATGGCGCGCCGGCAATGATGCTGCCCGCAAGCGCGGATATGAACTTCGCGGATCGGTTGCCCATCCTGGTCTCCCGGTGACGCATGACGCTACTCGTTACCTTCCCTGTCTGATCAAAGACTTGGGTGGCAATGAGCCGCAAATCCGGAGAGGATGTGGCCCAAATCGGGCCTGCGCGGCGGTTGTTCCGTCGCAAAATCAGGCATTTTCAGCACGCCTGGTCATTCCGGGGCGCGCGTAGCGCGAGCCCGGAATGACTAAGGAAATGACTAAGGAGAGGAGAGCGAATGGACAACTACGTTTAGCTGCGACAGCCCGGTGGGAGGATGCTCCGCCGCCGCTGCGCGAAGATGAACGTCACTCACGCGCGCAGCAGTCCACCAGCGCGCGCCAGATACGCTTGATTTCTACGGTCCGCTGAAGCTCGACAACGTGGTTCGCGCTCGGCTGTGGCGGTGTCGGTTCCGAGCGCATTTCTCGCGGTTCGATCCAGCGTTCGGATATGGGATCGTACCATCTGCTTGGGTTGATCAACTCAATGTCCCTTCGTTGCGTCGTAGGAGACAAACGCGCCGGAGGTCGGGTGTTCCAAAAAACCGCGCACCGGAGAGAACCCGCGTTTCCGCGCAGGAACCTAGCGTTTGCAAGGTCCACAGAAGAGCTTCTGAGAACGGCAAGTTGGCGATGGACTGCGGCGAGATCTGCGTTGCACGCCGGCCACGCTTCGAACTCTGTTCACGCCCGGAGAACTACGGGAATGCGAACCGGCTGAAGCACTCTGTTCAGGAGTGAACATAACGCGCGCGCGGATTGCATTAGCCTCACGGCCGCCGAGTGCGCCCCGTGCGCTCTGCCCGCCGGACTGCCGGCCTTTACCCACGTACGCCGCCGGCCGGCGGTCCGAGGGCGTGGCTTGCGGGCGCTAAGCAAGCCGCGCTTCGCGCTCAGCCGACCGCTGGTTGAGCGCCACGTAGCTTCGGTAGGCGTCGATCGCCTTGTTGCCGAGCATCAGCGGGCGGCGCTCACCGGTTTTCAGCTGCGCTTCGATGGCATCGAGAATGACGTTTGCGGACGCATCAGGAGAGCCGAGCTCCCCGGTCATCTCGAGGCAGCTCCAGGCAATGAAGAATGCGCTTTCGACGGTGCAGCGGATCGACATGTGCTGCCAACGCCGTATGGCCCAGGCCGTTCCGCGCGCTCGGTACGAAGCCGCGGTATATCGGGCGCGCTGTTGCGGCTCAGTTCTTCAGCACGATGCGGCCGACCACCTTGCCGGCACGGAGTTCCTCGATCCATCTCTGAACGTCGCCCATCGGCTCTTCGCGCATCGGCGTCGGCTTGATCTTGCCTGCGCGCGCCAGCGCCATCAGTTCGTGGGCCTCCGTGAGTGTGCCGACCATGAAGCCCTCGATGGTCATTCGCTTGTAGACCCATTGCACCATCGGCAGCGTGAACTGACCGCCCATCAGGCCGGAGACCACGATCTTGCCGCCGCGTGCGGCGACCGCGACCGCAAACGCCATCGACTTCTCGTTGCCGGCGAAATCGACGATCTCGTCAAAGCCCCCGTCGGTGTCCTTGAGGATACGCTTGATGACATCGGGCTCGGACGGATCATAGGCGGCCGCTGCGCCGTTGGTCAGCGCGCTGTCGCGCGCGGCCGGGCTGAGATCCGCGACCGTGATCGGCTGCTTGAACATGGCTTGCGCAAATGACAGACCCATCATGCCGACGCCTCCGAGACCGATCAGCAGGAGGTTGCGCTGGCGCGGACGGTCGACCAGGCGCTTGAGCGCGCCGTACGCCGTGACGCCCGAGCACATCAGGGTCGCGGCCTGGTTGATGGGCAGGGGATCGTAGTCCAGCAGATATTTCGCGTCCGGCACCAGCACGTGGCTGGCAAAGCCGCCATCGATGGAGACGCCGAGGAAGCGCTGCTTCGCACAAAGATTCTCGTCGCCATTGGCGCAGTCGCGGCACTGGCCGCAACCGATCCATGGAAACACAGCCTTCTTGCGGCCGACAAGCTCGGCCGGCACGTCGGGGCCGACCTCGTCGACCACGCCGGCGATCTCGTGGCCGAGCGTGAACGGCAGCGTCATGCCGCGCGTGGTGTCGAGTTTCTTGCCGCCGCCGAGATCGGCATAGCCGTCCTGGATATGCAGGTCGGAATGGCAGAGCCCGCAGCGCTCGATGCGGACCAGCACCTCGCGTCCTTGCGGCTTGGGCGTGTCGACGATGGTCTCGCACAGCGGCGCATCGAACTTGACCAGGGACTGCCGACGCATCAACGCCATATTCCTTGCTCCGAAATTTGTCTCTTAACTTTCGTTTCGTATATCGGCCAATTCACGCGCCATGGCAACAAAACCTGCAATGGGAATGGTCTCGGCGCGCCGCGTCGCATCGATGCCGGCGGCTGCGGCAAGCCGCGCGGGATCGACGCCGAGCGATTTCAGGCTTTGGCGCAGCATCTTCCGGCGTTGACCGAAGGCGGCGGCGGCAACCTGTTCGAGCATCTTGCGATCGCAGGGAAGCGGGCTTGCGCGCGGCACCAGGCGCACGACGGAGGAAGTGACCTTTGGCGGCGGCACGAAGGCGGACGGCGAAATGTCGAACAGGATCTTCGTCTCGCAACGCCAGTTGGCGAGCACGCCGAGACGGCCATAGGGCTCCTCGTCCTCGCGCGCCACGATGCGCTCGCCCACCTCGCGCTGAAACATCAGGACCATCAGCTCGTACCAGGGCGGCCAGGGCTCGCTGCTCAGCCAGCCGATCAGGAGATGGGTCGCGATGTTGTAGGGCAGGTTGGCGACGATTTTTGCTTTCTCGCCTGAGAGCAGAGGTCGGGGATCGAAGCTCGTGGCATCGCCGTGCACGATCTCGAGCCGGCCCGGATAGCGAGCGGAAATATCCTGCAACGCCGGGATCGCGCGCTCGTCATGCTCGATGGCGATGACGCGTCTGGCGCCAAGCGCGAGCAGCGCGCGCGTCAACCCGCCGGGGCCCGGGCCGATCTCGACGATGGTGGAATCGTCGAGCGGTGCCGCCGCGCGCGCGATGCGGGCGGTGAGATTGAGGTCGAGCAGGAAGTTCTGACCGAGCGATTTGCGGGCCGACAGAGCGTGCTGGCGAATGACCTCGCGAAGCGGCGGGAGGTCGTCGATTGCGCTCATCAGCTTGTTGCAGCCGCCATGCGGCTTGCAAGCCTCAATGCCGCGATCAGGCTCGCTGGATTGGCCTTGCCGGTGCCGGCGATGTCGAACGCGGTGCCGTGATCCGGCGAGGTGCGGATGAAGGGCAGGCCGAGCGTGACATTGACCGCGTTGTCGAAGGCGACCGTCTTGATCGGGATCAGCGCCTGGTCGTGATACATGCAGACCGCGCAGTCATAGGTGTCGCGGGCAGCCTCGTGGAACATGGTGTCGGCGGGCAAGGGGCCTTTCGCGTCGATGCCGTCGTTGCGCAGCGCCTTGAGCGCCGGCGCGATCACCGTCTGCTCCTCATGGCCGAGCGAGCCGTCTTCGCCGGCATGTGGGTTAAGGCCGGAGATCGCGATCCGCGGCCGGGCGATGCCGAAGCGCGATGTCAGCTCGGTCGCGACGATACGCACGGTCGAGATGATCAGCTCGCTGGTGAGCTGGCTCAGCGCCTCGCGCAAGGAAACGTGGATCGTCACCGGCACGACGGCGAGCCGCGGCGACCACAGCATCATCACCGGCTGCGGCACGCGGCCGTCCTGCTGGGCGAGCTCGGCGAGGAATTCGGTGTGGCCGGGATGACGGAAGCCGGCGCGGTAGAGCACGCTCTTGGCGATCGGGTTGGTGACGACGGCGGCGGCGCGCGCCTCGCGCACGTCGGCGACCGCCTGGCGGATCGAGGCGAGGGCTGCCGGTGCGCTCGATGCATCGGGTTTGCCGGCCTCGGCCGTCGCACGCTCGCCGGTCGCAACCACGGGCAGGGCCTCGGTGAAGGCGGCCGCGGCTTCGCTTGCGCTCACGGAAGCAATCCTGACGTCAGCACCGAGCGAGTTGACCAGCGCCTTGGCACGCCGCGCGATCAGCGCCTCGTCCCCGAGCAGATAGAAAGCCGGCAGGTTCAATTCGCGGCGCCGGAGCCAGGCAGCGATGGTAATGTCGGGGCCGATGCCGGCGGGCTCTCCCAGCGTCAGGGCGAGGGGCTTTGCAGGAGCGCTGGCCATCAGCGGTTGCGATATTCGATCATCGCCGCCTTGCGGACCTCTTCGAGATAGGCCTTCTGGGTCTTCTCGTATTTCTCGGAGTACATCTTCTCGCGGATCTCGCGCTTCTTCGGCGTGTCGATCGTGGTCGGCTTGCGCGCGCACACCACGACCATCTCGATGCCCTGCTTGGTCACCTCGGGCGCGGTCAGATGGCCGATCGGCGTGTCGTCGAGCACCTTGCGCAGCGACTCGGGCAGGTCGGCGGTCGTCTTGGTGACGGTCTCGCGGATGGTGGCATTCGGCGTCGAGCGGAACAGCGAATTGGCCTCCTCGCAGCTCGTAACCCGCGTGCGATAGCCCTCCGCCTCCTTCTGCCGCGTCTCCAGAAATGCCGGGGACGATCCGCGCGGCACGATCAGCACGATCGGCTGCATCTTGTATTCGGTGCCCTCGATCTGGAGCTGGTCGTTGCCGCCTTCCCGCACCTTGTCGGCGACGTCCTTCTCGCCGACCAGCAGCTTCTCCTTGAAGCGGCCGCGAACGAGGCTGGTCCAAACCATCTCGGACCTCATGCGGCTCTTCAGGGTTTCGGGGCGGACGCCCTTGACCTCGAGCGACTTGGTGAGCTGATCCGGCGAGATGCGCATGCGCTGCGCCATGCCCTCGTAGGACTGGTTGATGTCGGAGACGCCGGGATCGACGCCGTATTTCTTGCCTTCCTTGATCTTCACCTTGTCGTCGATCAGCTCGTTGATGACGTCCTGCCGGCTCGGAGTCTTCTGCGTCGTCAGCTGGTCGAGCTTCGAGCGCTGCTCGATATCGAAATCGGTGATGGGATCGCCGTTGACCATCACCACGATGTTCTGCGCCCGTGCCGGCGCGCCGGCCAGGATCAGCGCCGCGCCAAGGACGAGCAGGAGGAAGCGGAAGACAGGCAAGGGGGTCGTCATGGTTGTCGCTCGTATGTCAGCCGCGGTGAACCTGAGATCGGGAACACGCCGCCGTCACTTCAAACCGTTCACTGCAAGCCGCCCGCGGAACTGCTGGTGGTCGACGTGGTCGCCAGCGTGCGCAGGCCGATCTGGAACATGAACGCGTGGCTCAGCACGGGCGGCGTCGTGCCCGCGGAGTAGCTATACGAAGTTACATAGTTCGCCGCCAGCACGAAGCAATCGTCGACGTAGCCGGCGCCGAGCACATATTGGTTGATCTTGTTGGCCTCGAGGTCCCAGCGCGCCGAGCCCGACACCACCCAGTTGGTCGCGACCTTGATCGAGCCGGTGGTCAGGATGCCCTCGCGGCGGGTCAGATAGCCGAGCTCCGGCTGCGGCGCGTAATTGCCGTACATCATGCTGATGGACCAGCGATTGAAATTGGCGCGGCCTTCCGCCTCGAAGCGCTGGATATTCCAGGTCTGCTCGTCCATGCGCGAGCGGACGCTGAACGTATAGGTGCTGTTCGGCGAGTAGGCGACGCTCGCCACGTAATCGGACCGCGGCTTCTGGAGGCCGGAATCGACGCCGGTATTGATGGTGTCTTGAACCGCGAAGGAGTTCATGCCGAACAGCTGGTAGGACTGCCCGAACAGCGTCTTGACGGCGCCACCCCGGTCGAACTGCGTCGTGGCCTGCACGCCGACATTGGCGCGGCCGCCGCCCTCGACGCGGTCGTAACCGGAGAACTTGTCGACGCTGAACAGGTTCGAGGTGTCGAACACCATGCTCTGCGCATCCTCGTTCGGAAGCTTGCCGGCATAGGTCTCGTTCGGCCGGATGATGATCTGCGCGATCGGCTCGACGGTGGTCGAGCCCCAGGGCTGAACGTTGATGAAGGGATAGCGGTATTCGAGGCCGACGGTCGGCATCAGGCGGAATGCCTGAGTGTCGCCGACCGGCAGGTAGTTCGACACGCCCGGCTGGTTGGACACGTCGGAGTTGATCGCGTCGGCGCGGAGAATCGCGAACGGCGTCCAGATCTCGCCGAACGGATCGGTGTAGGACTTGCGCCACTGCGCTTCCGCCGTCAGGCGGGTGTAGGTGCCGGGGAAGCCGCGCAGGAGACATCCGTTGGGCATGCTGCGCGCACCGGGGTCGGCCGATGCAATCGCGCAGAGGCCTGAGGTGTTGGAGGTCGTCGTGATCGGGTCAAACACCGCGTCGTTGCGGGTCAGGTTGACGAAGTTGGTCTTGTACGAGAACTCGCCGCCGAACACCGGATAGTTAAGCACGTTCGAATAGTCGATCACGGGGTAGACGACCGGGACCTGCTGCTGGTTGCCCGAGAAGCTCAGGAAGTACATCGTGCGCGCGTCGAAAAAGCTGCGATTGCCGACGCCGGTCAGATAAAGCTGCGAAAGCGCCTCGGTAGGCAGGTTGAGGAACGATCCGAGCGGATCCTTATACGCCGCGAGCCGGTAGTCGGAGAAGAAGTAGTAGTCCGACATCAGGACGCCGTCCCAGCCCCAGACCCACTTGTCGTTCAGCGCGAACTGACCCTTGGTGTCGAGGGCGCCGCGGAACTGGCGGTCGCCGGGCTGCCCGGCAAATGCGCCGGGGTCGAGTTGGTCGATGCCATAGGCGCGTATCTGATAGGCGCCGTCGATCAGACGCTGCCGGAATTCGCCCTGCAGCAGCACGCCCTGCCGCGACATGAATCGTGGGGTGAAGGTCGCGTCCATGTCGGGCGCGATAGCCCAATAATACGGGACCTCAGCGCCAAAACCGGTGTTCGTCGTGCCGGGAAAGTAACCGGGCATCAGGAAGCCGGACTTGCGCTTCACGGTCGGATCGGGCGTCGAGAAATACGGCATGTAGGCGAGCGGCACGCCGTAGAACTCGAGCTGCGCCGTTTCGAAATACAGCATCTTCTCCTGCTGGTCGTGGATGATGCGGGCACCCTTGACCTGCCAGAGCGGAGGCTTCTTCGGATCGTCCCGACACGGTGCGCAAGCCGTGTAGACGCCGTTCTCGAACACCGTGTAGTTGCCGCTGGAGCGATCGGCGCGGGTCGCAGCCATGCGGGTCTGGTCGGCGGTGTCCACCCGCAGCGAATCGACGAAACCGTCGCGGTAGTCGTCGGAGAGATCCATGATCTCGGCATAGGTGATCTTGCCGTCGGCATCCGTCATGCGGATGTTGCCTTCGGCATGGAGCCGCTTGGTCTTCTGATCGTAGATGACCCTGTCGGCCTCGACGCTGGTGCCGTTGTAGAACAGCTGCACATTGCCGACCGCGGAGACACGCGAATTGTTGTAGTCGTAATCGACCTCGGTCGCCTGCACGAGCATCTGGTTGTCGTTGGGCGCCTTCGGAGGGGTTGGACGTGGCGGCCGCGGATTATAGGTGAAGCTCTGGGCGGCGGCCGGCGTCACCGCGGCAAGATCAATCATGCCGGCAAGCGATGCGACAGCGGCGAGCGCAAGCAGGGCCTTACGCGCAGACAAACCAAAACGCGCGGACAAACCAAACCCGTTCGCGCGCACGCAGGTGCGCAACGCCAAACCAGGCACGAGTCCTCGGCGGACGGTGGTCACTAGCCGTCCTCCTGATACAGCAAGGCCAAAAAGCCGGTGAGGCCGCCCACCACCACGGGCAACCACGCCGCAGCGATCGGATGCATCAACTCAGCCTTGCTCAAGTCTTCAGTCACTTTCGACAAAACGTAGAGCAGAAAGCCTGCGCCCACGCCACTCAAAACCATCTTCTGTACGCCGCCCATCCGGAAGAAGCGCAACGACACCGAGGCCGCGAGCATCACCATGGCGGCGAGCAAAAACGGCTGTGCCAGAAGCTTCTGATACTGGAGTCGATATCCGGCTGTCGCGAAGCCCGAGCTCTCGGAGGAGCGGATGTAGCTCGGTAGTTGCCAAAAGGACACAGTTTCGGGTGTGGAAAAGCTGTTGCGGACCTGCGCCTCGGTCAGCGTCGTTGGAATCTCCAGGCTGGCCTGGTCGATCGGCGGCGAGTCCAGCGTGAAACGGCGGACGCCCTTGAACAGCCAGCGGCCGGACTCGAGCGTCGCCTCGCGCGCCTCGACCCGCTCCTTGAAGTGCTGCTCTGTGTCAAACCGGAACAGGGTCAGTCCCGTGAGCCGCACGCCTTGCTGTTCGCTGCGCGCTGCATTGATGATGGTCTGGCCGTCATCGGTGACCTGATTGAGCCAGAAGCCCGACGCGTCCTGGATGCCGCCGCCGGGCGCCGAGCCGAACAGCTCCGCTTCCATGCGCTTGGAGAGCTCACGGAGGTTGGCCGAGATCGGATTGTAGACCACGGTGGCGATCACGCCGATGATGAGCGCGCTGCCGAGCGCGGGCGAGATGAACTGCCAGGCCGAGATGCCGGCGGCGCGCGCGACCACGAGCTCGAGCCGGCGCGAGAGGGCGAGATAGCACGTCATGGCGCCGATCAGCATGCAGAACGGCGTCAGCTTCTCCAGCAGCTGCGGCACCCGGAACAGCGACGTCTCCGCCACCATTACCGCGGAGGCGGAGGCAAGGCCCGAAGTCTTGCGCACCATCTCGATATAGTCGACCAGCACCAGCAGCAGGAAAATGCTCACGAAGACGCCGAGCGCCGCGACCACGAACCGGCCGGCGAAATAGCGTCCGAGCGTGTTGGTAAGCATGCTCATGCGGTGGCCGGCCGTCCGAACAGCCGCGCGATGCGCGCGTTCGACCTGTTGATCGCCTCCATGATGCCGGCGGGCGGCTCGACCACGATGCCGCCGACGATCAGCCACATGCCGGCGCCGATCGCGGTCGCCAGCATCGCATATTGAACGACTGCTGCGAGCGGCGACTTCACGGCCATCACCGAGCAGGCGAACCCGGCCATGCGCAGGCCGAACACCGCGAGCACCGAGCCGCCGATCGAGAAGTTGCGGCTCTGGCGCGTGGTGCGCGGCGCGCCGAGGAACGCGAAGGTCAGCGCCGCAAACGCAAACGGATAGAGCGGCGCCATCAGGCGATCATGCAGCTCGGACCAGAACTGGCCGGGGACGGCCTTGTAGACCGGGTCGTCCTCGGACGGCGAGAACAGCTCCCAGAGATAGCGTTCGCGGATGCCGAGAGTGACGTCGTGACCCTGGTTGGAGAATTTCGACATGTCGAAGCCGTAGCGGCCGAATGCCACCAGCGCCGGGTCGCGTTTGCCGAGCTCAAAGCGCTGGAGATTGCCGTCCTTGAGAACCAGGAACGATCCGTTGTCGTTCTTTACGACCTCGCCGTGCTCGGCGACGATCGAGACACGCTCGTTCGGATCGCGGCGGTCGTCGATGAAGATGCCGGCAAGGATGCCGCCGGGCTGGCGTTCGCGGATCCGGATCGTGAGATTCTTGTCGAGCTGGGCGAAGCGGCCGGGCTGGAGGATGTTGGTGAGCACGTCGGCGGTGATCTCGGCGTCCCATTGCTTGATCCGCCGCATGCCGTCGGGGGCGAGATAGGCCGAGATGAAAGCGACCAGCAGCGCCACCACGCAGGTGGCGTAGAAGAACGGATAGAACAGCCGGAACGGCGAGAAGCCGGCGGCATTCATCACGATGATCTCGGAATCGGTCGCGAGCTTGTTCAGCGTGTGCGAGATCGCGATCATCAGCGCGATCGGCGAGATGATCAGGACCAGCGCCGGGATGACGAGGCTGGTGATGCCGAGGAAGGTCAGGATGGTCTGACCCTGGCTCGTCATCAGGTCGATGCCGCGCAACGCCTGCGTAATCCAGATCACGCCGGTGAGGCTGACCAGGACGAGCGCAAACGACGCCAGCGTCGTGCGGAAGATATACCTATCGATTGACCCCATGCGCTACCGCACGAATCCCCACCAAGCCCCGATGCCGTCCCCGGAATTTCCGGCTGTCCGACCCATCCCGCAAGGGAGCCCCAGGGTCGTTGCAGCCATCTCGTCCGCTCGTTCAGTTTCTCAGTACCATCCCTTTGATCCGTCAACAAAATGGCTGAGCAATGGCGCCGTCAATATATGGTTAATATTTCCCTCGTTGTGGCGTAGCTGCCACGGGCGGTGCTTGGCATCGGCCCTGCCTGTGGCCCATAGTGTGGAAAGTCCAGTGAATCGCCGTTCAGATCCGAGCCTTGGCCGGGATCGCCGATCGGCAAAAGCCCCATGTTCTTGAGGAGTTACCCATGTCCGATGCCATCAAGGTCGGCTTCGTCCCGTTGGCTTCCGCCGCCCGTGGCATTCTGGTCGTGTTCTGTGACGAGGGTCTGAAGCTTGGGCCGGCGACGGCCAAGGCGCTGGCCGGTGCTGGCGATCTCGTGAAGCGGGCCGCCACCGCCACCTCATTCAAAGGGAAAAGCGGCGCGGCCCTGGACATCCTCGCGCCCGAGGGTCTGAAGGCAGACCGCCTGATCGTGATCGGCACCGGGAAGGCGTCAGCCCTGAAGGCGAACGATTTCCTCAAATTCGGCGGCATGGCGGCGAGCAAGCTCAAGGCGGGTTCCGCGGCCATGACGATCATGGCGGAACTGCCTGACGGCGCCATGACGAGCGAGCAGGCGGTTGCGGTCGCCGCGGGCCTGCGGCTGCGCACCTACAAGTTCGACCGCTACAAGACCAGGAAGAAGGATGGCGAGGAGGGGGTCTTGCGCGCCGACATCTCGCTCGCGGTCGGCGATGCGGCTTCGGCCAAGAAGGCCTTTGCCGCAGCCGGCGCGGTCGTCGAGGGCGTCATCATCGCGCGCGACCTCGTCAACGAGCCGCCGAACGTGCTCTACCCCGAGGAGTTCGCGCGGCGCGCCAGCCAGCTCCGCAAGCTCGGCGTCAAGATCGAGGTGCTTGATGTCAAGGCGATGCAGAAGCTCGGCATGGGCGCGCTGCTCGGCGTCGGCCAGGGCTCGGCGCGCCCGAGTCGCACCGTGATCATGCGCTGGGATGGCGGCAGGAAGGGCGAGGCGCCGGTCGCCTTCGTCGGCAAGGGCGTCTGTTTCGACACCGGCGGCATTTCGATCAAGCCGGCCGGCAGCATGGAGGACATGAAGGGCGACATGGGCGGCGCGGCCTGCGTCGTCGGCCTGATGCATGCGCTCGCGGCGCGCAAAGCCAAGGTCAACGTGGTCGGCGCCATCGGCATTGTCGAGAACATGCCCGACGGCAACGCGCAGCGGCCGGGCGACATCGTCACTTCGATGTCGGGCCAGACCATCGAGATCATCAACACCGACGCGGAAGGCCGGCTCGTGCTGGCCGACGTGCTCTGGTACGTGGCCAAGAAGACGAAGCCGAAATTCATGGTCGATTTGGCGACGCTGACCGGCGCGATCATGGTCGCGCTCGGCACCGAGCACGCCGGCATGTTCTCCAACAATGACGAGCTTGCCGATCGGCTTCTCAAGGCCGGTGCCGAAAGCGGCGAGAAGGTGTGGCGCATGCCGCTCGGCCCCGAATACGACAAGCTGATCGATTCCCAGTTCGCGGACATGAAGAACACCGGCGGCCGCCATGGCGGCTCGATCACCGCGGCGCAGTTCCTCCAGCGCTTCGTCGACGGCACGCCCTGGGCCCATCTCGACATCGCCGGCACCGCCATGGGTGCGCCGAAGACCGACATCAACCAGAGCTGGGGGTCCGGCTATGGCGTCCGCCTGCTTGATCGATTGGTCGCGGATCATTACGAGCGCAAATGACCTGAGATGACCGAAGTTCTATTCTACCATCTGCAAAACATGACGGTTGAGAACGTCTTGCCGCCGCTTCTGGAGAAATCGCTGGAGCGGGGCTGGCGGGTCGTGGTGCAATCGACCTCGCCGGAACGCGCCGATGCGCTGGACGCGCATCTGTGGACTTATCGCGACGATTCGTTCCTGCCGCACGCGACGTGGCGCGTGAACGACGCCGCCGACCAGCCGATCGTGCTGGCGATCGACGAAAACAATCCGAACGGCGCCAATGTTCGCTTCCTGATCGACAACGCCGGACTGCCTCAGGATTGCCAGGGGTATGAGCGCATGGTGCTGCTGTTCGACGGCGACGATCCGGACGCGCTCGCCTTCGCCCGCAGCACCTGGACGGATTGCAAGACGCGCGGATTTGAGGTCACCTATTGGCAGGCCGACGAGCGGGGGCGGTGGCAGCGGCGGAATTAGCGCTCGCTGCAATTAATGATAATTTGTACTTTCGGCCGGACACTGGTTTCGGCCACCTTCGTGCCGCAAAGTGATGTTGGGACAATCGCTTAGGACTGGTCCTTCAGGCGGGGAATTTAGCTTATCGTGCGACACCACAAGCTTCCAAAGTCGCTTATCGTTGCGTTGGCCGCTGTCGCGCCGCTGATCGCGGGCTGCTCCGGCGGGACCGATCTGCTGTCGAAGGACGCCGAATGGTTCAACAAGCCGAGCCGCCTGTTCATCAGGAACATCTCGATCGAGTCGCCGCCGCTGACCCCCGACAAGCCGGTCGGGGCTGAGGATCTCGTCAGCGCCGACGGCGCCTGTCCCGGTATGGCGCCGCCCCCGGGGCCCGCGGATGCCAATGCGTCGACGACAGCGCCGGCAGCCATGGGCGGCACGGTCGCGCTCGGCCACACCGAATGCGACGTGGTCCGCGGCATCGGTGCGCCCTCAAGCATCAACCTCTCCAACGACGCCGCCGGCCGGCGCGTTGCGGTGGTCACCTGGAACACGGGTCCGCGGGCGGGCATCTACACGTTCACGGCAGGGCGTCTGTCCTCGATCGAAGGCACGCCGGAGGCGCCGGTTGTTCCGAAGCCGGCCAAGCCGAAAGCGAAGAAGAAAGCGGCGACGTAGAGCCGCGCGTCAAGCCGGCTTTCGGTTCGGGTGACGACACCTGGAATCTCCTCCGAGATACGTTTTTCCGCGGCAAATTCCGAGGCCGAGTTTAAGACCAAGCGCGGGAATCGCACGGGCAATTTGGTTCCACCCGCTTGCCCGCTGGAGCCTATCCCGCCGCCTCGTCAAACTGTGTGCTCGCCTCGAGCCATCGCTCTTCGGCGCGCGCCAGCGCATCCGCCGCATTCGCGCGCGCCTTTGAGAGTTGCGCGGCCTGCTTGGGATCGCGCGTAAAAATATCGGGCAGTGCTAGCGCGGTGTCGATCTTGGCGATGATCTCGCTGACGCGGGCGATCTCGGATTCGGCGTCCGCGATGCGCTTCTTCAGCGGGCCGCGATTGTCCGACCTCGGACGCTGCGGCTTGTCGGCCGTGGCGCTGCGCTCGCGCGGGGCGGGCTCGCCGTTGCGCGAGGACAGCACCAGGCGGCGGTACTCGTCGAGGTCGCCGTCGTAATTGGTCACGGTACGGTCGGCGACGATCCAGAGCTGATCGGCGCAGGCCTCGATCAGATAGCGATCATGCGATACCATGATGATCGCGCCCGGAAACTCGTTGATCGCCTCGGCAAGTGCTGCGCGGCTGTCGATGTCGAGATGGTTGGTCGGCTCGTCCAGGATGATCATGTTGGGGCCGAAGAAGGTCGCAAGCCCGAGCAGCAGCCGTGCCTTCTCGCCACCGGACAGTTTCGCAACCTTGGTGTCAGCCGCCTTGCCGGAAAAGCCGATCGCGCCTGCGCGGGCCCGTACCTTGGCTTCGGGCGCATCGCCCATCAGCTTGCGGACGTGATCATAGGTCGAGGCGTCCTCGTTCAGCTCGTCGAGCTGATGCTGCGCGAAATAGGCGATCGACAGCTTGTCCGCGCGCGTCACCTTGCCCGAGAACGGCGCAAGCCGGCCGGCAAGCAGCTTCACCAAGGTCGACTTGCCGTTGCCGTTGGCGCCGAGAAGCGCGATCCGGTCGTCATTGTCGATCCGCAGCGTCACGCGGTTGAGCACCGGCGTCGCCGGATCGTAGCCGACCGAAACGTTGTCCACGGCGATGATCGGCGGCGACAGCAGCTTCTCGGGCGCCGGGAAGCTGATCTCGCGCACGTCCTCGGTCACCAGCGCATTGATCGGCTTCAGCCGCTCCAGCATCTTGACACGAGATTGCGCCTGGCGCGCCTTCGACGCCTTGGCCTTGAAGCGGTCGACGAAGGCCTGCAGGCGCGCGCGCTCGGCTTGCTGGCGCTTGACCTGCTTGGCGTCGAGCAGCTCGCGCGCGGCGCGCTGCTCTTCGAAGGAGGAGTAGGTGCCGCGATAGAGCGTGAGCTTGCCGCGCTCGAGATGCAGGATCTGGTCGACGGAGCTGTCGAGCAGGTCGCGGTCGTGGCTGATCACGATCACCGTGCGCGGATAGTGCGCGAGGTGATCCTCCAGCCACAGCGTGCCTTCGAGGTCGAGATAGTTGGTGGGCTCATCGAGCAGCAACAGGTCGGGCGCTGCGAACAGCGTCGCGGCCAGTGCGACGCGCATGCGCCAGCCGCCGGAGAATTCGGCACAGGGACGTGCCTGGTCGGCCGCGGAAAAGCCGAGGCCGCTGAGAATTGCCGCGGCACGGCTCGGCGCCGAATGCGCCTCGATGTCGACGAGCCGGGTCTGGATTTCCGCAATCCGGTGCGGGTCGGTGGCGCTTTCGGCCTCGGAGAGCAGGGCGTCGCGTTCAAGGTCGGCCTTGAGCACGACCGAGATCAGGCTTTCGGGGCCGTTCGGCGCTTCCTGCGCAAGGCTGCCGACGCGCCAGCGCGGCGGCAAGGTCACCGTGCCGTGTTCGGCCGCGAGCTCACCGCGGATCACCTTGAACAGCGTCGACTTGCCGGTGCCGTTGCGCCCAACCATGCCGACGCGCGAGCCGGGCGTGATCTGCACGGAGCTCTGATCGATGAGTAGGCGTCCGGCGAGGCGGATGGAGAGGTCGGTGATGGAGAGCATGCGGCCTTGTCACCGCAAGGTGCCGCGAACGCAACCCGTTTTTGCGCCGGTCAGTTGCGCGAACCGCTCTCGCGATCGCGCTTCTGCAACTCGTTCAGGAGCTGTTCGAGATGGGTCGGGAGCCGCGGCTCGGGCCGAAGGCTCTGCTGAAGCCGTTCGCCCACGGCATCGCAAATCGAGCGGCTGGTGCGCCGGTCGATCTGTTCGCTGTCATTGGCGAAAAGCCCAGTCATTGTGAGGTTCCATGCTTGCAATGTAACGACACGGTACCAAGTCATTGGCCCGCAATTGGTTTCGCCGCGCGTCGGGAAAGCCAGTCATTCTAGTAAAAATTGTATGAATTCGCCGCATCTCCCGAATACACGAGGCCCCGGCGGGGGGACGCCGGGGCCTCACTTGGAGGGTACCGTTGGGGGGCGGTACCTCAGGAAGGTGCTGTCGGGCTCAGTAGCAGCGGTTGATCAGCCGCCAGCGGGGTCCCCAGGGGGTCGGGACCAGCCGGCGCACATAGCATCCGCCATAGCCATAAGAGACGGGGGCATAAAAGCGCGGGCCACCCCAGCCGTAGCCGTGATGCCAGCCACCACCGCCGTGCCAGCCCCAGCCGCCATGCCAATGAGCGGAGGCGGAGGTCGGTGCCAGCGCGGCACCCAGCGCGACCGCGGCAACCGCAGCAAGCGAAAGTTTCCTCAACATGGTGATCTCCTCAAAACTGTCGGCGCGGGCCTGTCGCGTCGATGGAAAGGCCGCCGAAACGGTCGGCCTCGGGAGGAGGCTTTGGTTTCGATGGACCAGACATTATCCCGACGAGGCTGAACCAAACCCTGATGGGGCCTTCAGATTGGGTTCATCCGGGTGAAATCGTTGTAATCCATCTTGGAATTGGAGCCCGTGGCGCCGCGGCGAAGTGCCGGTGTGCCCGCTTTGACGGTCGCTTGCCGTAGCGCGACGGCGCCGATATAAGCCCCGCAACTCCGAACCACCGCTTTCTCCTGCAAGGACAAGATCATGGCCATCGAACGCACTTTCTCGATCATCAAGCCCGACGCGACCGCGCGTAACCTGACCGGCGCGGTGAATGCCGTGATCGAGAAGGCGGGCCTGCGCATCGTCGCGCAGAAGCGCATCCGCATGACCAAGGAACAGGCCGAGACCTTCTATGCCGTCCACAAGGCGCGGCCGTTCTTCGGCGAGCTCGTCGAATTCATGACCTCGGGTCCGGTCGTGGTCCAGGTGCTCGAAGGCGAGGGTGCCGTCGCCAAGTATCGCGACGTGATGGGCGCGACCGATCCGTCCAAGGCGGCCGACGGCACCATCCGCAAACTCTATGCGAAGTCGATCGGAGAGAACTCCGCGCACGGCTCGGACGCACCTGAGACCGCGGCGATCGAGATCGCCCAGTTCTTCTCCGGGAACGAGATCGTCGGCTGATCCGTCAGCCCACAGACTAGGTTTTCGGGGCGAAAGGACGCATTTTGAACTGGTTCTGGCAGATCTTCGATCCGGCCACGATCGGGGCATTCGT
The DNA here is from genome assembly GCF_055807395.1 of Bradyrhizobium sp. Kon10. NCBI lineage: Bacteria > Pseudomonadati > Pseudomonadota > Alphaproteobacteria > Hyphomicrobiales > Nitrobacteraceae > Bradyrhizobium > Bradyrhizobium sp. Kon10. The sequence continues at coordinate 59,278 of NZ_JBVVOZ010000004.1, forward strand.
CACCCAGTTCCGCAATGAGATGGCCGAGCCGACCTTCTGGATTGCGGTCGGCAAGATCATCTGGATCAACATCCTGCTCTCCGGCGACAACGCGCTGGTGATCGCGTTGGCCTGCCGCGGCCTGAAGCCGCGGCACCGGCTATGGGGCATGGTGCTCGGCGCCGGGGCCGCGGTGCTGCTCCGGATCATCTTCACCGGCATCGTCGTGAGCCTGATGGGGTTGCCGTACCTCAAGCTGGTCGGCGGTCTCGCGCTGATCGTGATCGCGGCAAAGCTGCTCGTGCCGGAGAACGAGGACGAGGAGGGCGTCGAGTCCGCCTCGCATCTCTGGCAGGCCGTGCAGATCGTCGTGATCGCCGACATCGTCATGAGTCTCGACAACGTCATCGCGGTTGCCGCCGCCGCCAATGGCAGCGTGCCGTTGTTGGTCCTCGGCCTTGCCATCAGCGTTCCTCTCATTGTCGCGGGCGCGGCGCTGATCATGGCTCTGCTGTCGAAGCTGCCGGTCCTGGTCTGGGCGGGTGCGGCGCTGCTCGGCTGGATCGCCGGCGAAGTGATCGCGACCGATCCCGGCATCGCGCCGAAGCTGCACGCGCTGTTCGACGGCCCGCTCGGCGAGTGGCTGGACAGGATTCTCGCCAGCCTGCATCTCCCGCCGCAATTCGCCCATGGCGTCGGAGGCGGCGAATATCTTTGCGCAGCGCTCGGCGTCATCCTCGTGCTGGTCGTCGGATCGATCTGGCGCCGGCGCAGCCTGAGCCTGGCCGCGCTCGAGGCCTCCGAGCGCCACGCAAAAGTCTCGGCCGAGTAACTAGCGTCGCACGATCGAGCCCGCGCGGCCGATGAGCCGCGCAAGCTGCTTGAACCGGCTGCCGACGCGGTCGGCGACGAGATCACCGAGGCGGTGCTCGAACACCAGCATCAAGTTGCGGCCCTGGCTGCGGAAATGGGTCGCGGGCAGCACCCCCGGGCGCGCCGCCGAGATCAGATGCGCGACGCGGAACGCCGCACCCAGCAAACGGGCGCGTTCGAGCTGCGCCGGTGTCAGCAGCTCCTGCATCGTCAGCGGCGGCTGGTTTTCCTCGCTCAGGCCCGCATAGCGATAGAACACCGACAGTCCGACGAAGGCGCGCTCGATGTGGGTGATCGCGCCGAAATTGCCGTTGACGACGAGGCTCAGCGTCTGCTCGCCGCGGTGGTCGGGATGCACGCGCCAGCCGATGTCGGAGAGCAGGCAGGCGGCGTGGCGCAAGCGGCGCTCCTCCTCGGTCTCCCGCAGCTTCACCACGCGCGCGAGGCGGTCGGTCCAGGAGATGAGCTCGCGGGCGTGGCGGGCCGAGCGCGAGAGCAACTGGTTGAGCTCCTCTGCCGCGCAGATCAGCCCGTCCTTGTTGCGTTCGGTGTCCGACAGCTTCTCGTGCAGCAGCCCCTCGCGCACACCGAAGGTCGAGAATACGATTGTCTTGGGCTTCGCCACGCGGATGATGTGCTCGAGCACCAGCGCGGCATAGGTCAGGAGAGGGCGCCTCGCATCCGCGACGGTCTCGATGTCGGCCAGCATGTCGGCAGCCGCAAGACGACGCAGACGACGCGAGAAGTCGAGAGCTTCGGCCGCAGAAATGGAATAGCCGTGCATTACCTGGAGCGGATAGCCGCTCTGGATGATGTGGATGCGCGCAAGCGCACGCCAGGTGCCGCCGACCGCATAAAAGCTGCGGCCGCTGCCCGCCTTGAGCTGCGCCACCTCGTCGAGCTCCTCGCGCACGATGCGGTCGGCGCGCTTGAGCGATTTATGCGCAAGGTCCTGGAGCGCGAGGCCGCCGAGCGGCAACGTGACGCCGCTGCGCACGCTGTTTTTGCGCACGTCGATCAATTCGAGCGAGCCGCCGCCGAGGTCGCCGACGATGCCATCCGGATGATGAATCCCCGAGATCACGCCCAGCGCCGACAGCCGCGCCTCGCGCGGGCCGGACAATATCTCGATTTTGACGGCGCAGATGCGCTCGGCCCTGGCGATGAAGTCGGGGCCGTTGGAGGCGTCGCGGCACGCCGCGGTCGCGATCGCAAACACGCGGCCGACCTGCATCACCCGGCACAGCGCGCGAAAGCGCTTGAGCGAGGTCAGCGCCTTGGCGACCGCGTCCGGCGCAAGCAGGCCGGTGCTCTGCACCTCGCGCCCGAGGCCGCACAGCGTCTTCTCGTTGAAGATCGGAATGAGGCTGCGTGTCAGCCCCTCGTAGACGACGAGACGGACCGAGTTGGAGCCGATGTCGATGACCGCGACGCTCGAGCCGCGCTTGCGCGGTCGTTTCACGTCGGCGATCCCCGATCAGGATTGATGACGTTCATTACGGCGCGTGAGACGACGCGGAGACGATTCCTTGAGCGACTTTCCACGGCCAGACAGACTCGGATTTGTCATGAAGTAGTTGTGGACGTTGAAAGGCTCCTCGCCCTTCGCGGTCTTCATACGCGTTGAGGACCCGTCGGGCAACAATTGCCAGCTCTGCTCATTGTCCTTCAGGTTCGCGACCATGATCTGCTCAAGAACCTGCTGATGCACCGTGGGATTCTGCAACGGACACAGCACCTCGACGCGGCGGTCGAGGTTGCGCGGCATCATGTCCGCGGACGAGATATACACAGCCGCTTTTGCGCTCGGCAGCCCCTGGCCCATGCCGAAGCAGTAGATTCGGCCATGTTCCAGGAAGCGTCCGATGATCGACTTGACACGGATGTTCTCCGACAGGCCGGGAATGCCGGGCCGCAGGCAGCAGATGCCGCGCACCACCAGCTCGACCTGGACGCCGGCCTGTGACGCCTCGTAGAGCGCGTCGATGATGTCGGGGTCGACCAGCGCATTCATCTTCATCCAGACCGCGCCCGGCTTGCCGTGACGGGCGTGCTCGGTCTCGCCCTGGATGTGCTGGATGATGCGCTTGCGCAAGGTCAGCGGCGACACCGCCATCTTCTCGAGATCGCTCGGCGCGGCGTAGCCGGTGATGAAGTTGAACACGCGCGCGGCATCGCGGCCGATGGTCGGTTCCGAGGTGAAGTAGGAGAGGTCGGTGTAGATGCGCGCGGTGACCGGATGATAATTGCCGGTGCCGGTGTGGACGTAAGTGGTGAGGCTGCCGCCCTCGCGGCGCACCACCATCGAGAGCTTCGCGTGGGTCTTCAGTTCGAGGAAGCCGTAGACGACCTGCACGCCGGCGCGTTCGAGGTCGCGCGCCCAGCGGATATTGGCCTCTTCGTCGAAGCGCGCCTTCAATTCGATCAGCGCGGTGACGGATTTGCCGGCTTCGGCCGCCTCCGCGAGTGCGCGCACGATCGGCGAGTTGTTGGAGGTGCGGTACAGCGTTTGCTTGATCGCGACGACATCAGGATCGCGCGTGGCCTGCTGGAGGAACTGCACCACCACGTCGAAGGATTCATAGGGATGGTGAACGACGAGATCCTTCTGCCGGATGGCGGCAAAGATGTCGCCGCCATGCTCGCGCACGCGCTCGGGATGACGCGGCACGTAGGGTGTGAACTCCAGATCGGGCCGGTCGAGCCGCGTCAGCTGCGAGAGCTCGTTCATGGCGAGCACGCCGTCGACCAGGAACACCTCGTCGTCGGCGGCCGAGAGCGCATGCTGCACGAAGTTGCGCAGCTGCTCCGGCATCTTGGCGTCGATCTCGAGGCGGATCACCGAGCCGCGGCGGCGGCGCTTCAGCGCGGTCTCGAACAGGCGGACGAGATCCTCGGCCTCTTCCTCGATTTCGAGCTCGGAGTCGCGGAGGATGCGGAAAGCGCCCTGGCCGTGGAGATTGTAGCCGGGGAACAGGCGGTTGATGAACAACGCGGTGGCCTGTTCCAGCGTAATCAGCCGCATCGTGCCGTCGGATGGCAGTCGGATGAAGCGGTCGATCTTGCCGGGCATGCGGATCAGCGCGTTCATCTGCTTGCCATCGGCAGCACGCGTCAGCTGGAGCGCGATGGTGAAGCCGAGGCTCGGAATGAACGGGAAGGGATGGGCCGGGTCGATCGCCAGCGGCGTCAGCAGCGGAAAGACATTGGCGAGGAAGTAATCCTCGATCCAGGCGCGCTGCGCCTTGGTGACGTCCTTGCCGTCGACCAGCACGATGCCGACATCGGCGAGGGTGCCGCGCAGGTTGGCCCAGATGGCCTGCTGGTCGGAGGCAAGATGGGAGACGGTGCGGTTGATCAGGGCGAGCTGCTCGGACGGCGTCAGGCCGTCGGGGCTGCGCTCGGCGATGCCCTCGCGGACCTGGGCCTTGATGCCGGCAACGCGGACCATGAAGAACTCGTCGAGGTTATTCGCCGAAATCGACAGGAATCGCACCCGCTCCAGCACGGGGTGGCTGGGATTGACCGATTCCTCCAGGACGCGCCGGTTGAAATGCAGCCAGGACAGCTCGCGATTGATGAACCGCTCGGGGCTCGAGGCGATCGCCGGCAGGCCCTCGGCTTCTGAGGCTTTATCTTTGATTTCAGCAGCTTGCGCAGAGTCCATCAGAAGTCGGTCCATCCTGTCTCGCCTTAACTTGCGACTTGTGCGCAAAACCGGGGAGAGCATGTGTGAGTGCGATGACGTTTCGATGACATTGATGTTCCGCCGCCCCGCCGCGTCAAGCGGCGTGGGCGCCGGTCGTCTGTATCAGGCGTCGCGCAGCAGTTCAGCGGCCAGTGCACGCGTTACCGGTCGGCCCAGCCTGAGGGCCTCGCTGTCGAGCAGTTCCACCGCCTGTCGGGCGGCCGCCGAGGACCGCTCCAGACGGGTGGCGAGGTAGCTGACGATGCTCTCGTCCACCGTGAGCTGGCGGTCGGCGCAGAATTTGACGATCAGGCCGCGGAACAACTGGTCGTCCGGTGGCAGGAGCGAAACCACAGGGATCGTGCGAAGCCGAGAGCGCAGGTCGCGGAGCTCGATATCCAGCGCCGTCGGCACCTCGCGACCGGTGAAGAGCACGTAGGCGCCGTCCTCGCGTGCGAGGTTCATCAGGTGGAAGAGCGCGCGCTCGTCAAATTCCTTGGCCTTGAGATCCTCGACCACCAGCGCGCCGGTGGCGAGCGCGACCGGGACGGCGGCGGCGGTCAACGCATTGGCTGTGGTGGAACGGGCGCCGGCGTCCTCGGCCCAGATCGCGGCGAGATGGCTTTTGCCGCTCCCTTCGGGGCCGGCGAGCCACATGATGCGGTTCGGCCATTCCGGCCAGCCATCGATCAGGGCGAGGCCCGCTGCGTTGGCGGGCCCCTCGAGGAAATTGTCCCGGCTCAGGCTCTCCGCATGCGGAAGCGAAAACGCCAACTGTCGGGGATGAACGCGGCCTGCCACGCTTGCTTTGCTCCATGCCGGACCGCCGGCCTCGGTTGAAAGTGTAGACGTATCGAATGCGAGTTCGCCTTTTGCGGGGCCTTGTCCCGGTTCAGTTGGCCTCGATCGTGCTCATGTGCCGCAGCCACTCGACCAGATAGAGCGACACGGAGGAGAGCGTGAACACCGTGACGAGGCCCATCAGGATTATATCATAGGGCTGCGCATTGAAGCCGAAGGCAAGCGCGGCCAACACCAGCGCCGCGAACCCCACCTGGGCCACAGTGTTGAGTTTGGACACCTTCGAGGGCTTCATCTCGACCGGCTTGTCGAACAGCCACGAGACGATCACGGCCGCCACGATCATGATGTCGCGCGACACCACCAGGATCACGATCCAGCGCGGGATCGCGCCCCAGATCCCGAGGGCCATGTAGATCGAGACCAGCAACGCCTTGTCGGCAAGTGGGTCGAGCAGGGCGCCGAGCTCACTCGTCATGTTGAAGCGCTTGGCCAGGAAGCCGTCCACGGCATCGCTGATGCCCGCGATCAGGAAGACGGCGAACGCGACCTCCATTTGGCTCGACACGATGGCCCAGACGATGATCGGGACCAGCAGGATGCGGCCCAAGGTAATGATGTTCGGTATACTCACGCGGCGCTTCCCGGCACCCGGCCTGACCTCGAATCCGGCCCGTCTGAAGGCTGAACCGGTTGATATCTACATAGTATCTCTACGGATAAACGTCATCCTAGAATACGTACAGTAATTTCAATCACTTAATCATTTACCTACCTCGCTCGCTACTCCGCGTTGCGGCATATTTTGGCAGGGTTTCGTACCCTGATCCGGGGAAAATCCGGGGAGTTAATTCCCTCCCTATTTGGACATCCCGTATCGAAACCTAACGTACATAGTATAGTAGTATGTTCCGTAGATGGTTATATACTGAACCATGTACAGAGCATACGCTCTCTGTAGGCATGAGCCTATTGGTATCCATCTTAGCCCTAGGAGACAAAACGCAGTGTCAGCAAAGAAAGCCACTACCGCTAAGCCTTCTAAGGCTAAGCAGAGTGGCAAGGACAAAGCACAAGTGAACAACGACCCGCTGGCCGACCTCGGCCTTGACGACACCACGACCGAGACCACTGATACGACTGCAACCGAAGTCGAGGCATCCGCACCGGAAGCCGAAGCAGAGACCAGCAGCGTCGAGCGTGAAGAGGTTGAAGTCGGAGAGATCGAGTTCGGCTTCATCACCGATCTGCCCGTCACCAAGCGGAAGACCGAAGGCTCGAAGTACAAGTTCGACAAGCTGCCCGCTCCGAAGAAGGACGGCGACAAGACGCAGTACGCGAACTTCACTGTCAAGCTTCAGCCGGGCGTCGATGCAGACAAGCTGCGTCGTTCGGTGCAGAGCGCAACCACGCAGGCCAATAAGGCGGACAAGGGCAAGTACTTTGTCTCGCGTACGATCAGCGAGGACGGCAAGTTCATCGGCATGATGGTCATTCGTACGGACCAGCGGCCGAAGTAAGACGACACAGGGACTAAAACAAAAAACATTACTTCAGTAGTGAGAGGGCGGTCCAGAACGGGCCGCCCTTTTTTATGGCGTGTATCAGAGTGGAGTTATCCCAATGAATGCCTACGACCAGCATCACACAACGAAAGAGCAAAGCAATGCACGGTACGTTCACATGTCTAACTGCCCGACCCGCATTCGACATCGAAGACTTTAACAAGTTCATCGCTTCGCTCTACGACAGCGGAGTGATCCCGCAACTGCATGTCTTGCACGACTACGACATGCCCGACGAAGAATACGTCAGACGTACAGGTTGCGTACCAGTCTTGTCAGAAGACGAGAGCGCGTACTGTCCCTTGTTCGGTGATTGGGGCGCGTATTACGCGTTTGAAGGCTGGCTCACTTACAGGGCCATGCACAAGACCGGGAACGAATTTCAACTGATGGTGACTGACTTGCTGAACAGCAAGCCGTGGTCGCCCGAGATTTCACAGTGGATCACCATGATCCACGCACTTGTCACGGTACAGGAACTGTACGCCGACAAGTTCAAGAATTATCCGATGGACCTCGAACAGTTCGTCAATGCGTGCATCCGCTACGGTGATGACACCGTGCTGAACGCAGACATCTACTGATGCGCATACACATAGGAAGACCTCTGGACACCACGAAGTGGAGCAGATGGTACGCATGGTATCCCGTCTTCATCGACGAGTACATCGTGTGGCTCGACTATGTTGAATGGCGCTGTGACGGTGGAGACAACTCGTTCAACGAGTATCGTCTTCCACAAACATAAGGAGCTACATGGTTTGGACTTACGAGGCTACCCAAAACGGGTACGCCAAACTTTGGGGTAGCATTGCAGTGAAGTCCGGCAAGGACGACACCAATGCTACCTACTTCGCTAAGCTCATTATCAAGGGCGAGGCACAGTACCGCGCCGTCGAGGCTGCTACGGGCGTTCCGTGGTTCTTCGTCGGTGCTCTGCACATGCGAGAGAGCGGCTGCGATTTCAAGGGCGTGCTGCACAATGGCGAGAAAATCATTGGCACGCAGCGCAAGACGAAGCTCGTACCGAAGGGCCGTGGTCCGTTCAAGACATGGGCCGCCGCTGCTATCGACGCGCTCGACCTGAAGAACCTGCGTGGCATCACATGGTCCCCAGCACGTATTGGTTTCGAGAGCGAACGCTTCAACGGTCTCGGCTACGTCGGCAAGGGCGTGAACTCGCCGTACTGTTGGGCTGGCTCGAACCACGAGCAGACCGGCAAGTACGTTGCCGATCATGTGTGGGACAAGAACTTCGACGATCCGCAGATCGGTACCATGACTGTGCTCAAGCGGCTCAGCGAGCTTCGTCATGACGTGGCTGCGGAGCTTGCGAAGAACCACAAGGCACCATCAGCGATCTTCACCAAGAAGAACGCAACGATTGCCGGTACGGTTGTTGCGGGCGGTGGCGCTGCTGCGTCAACCGACCCGACGAGCACGCTGGATCAACTCGCTCCTATCCTGACCGTCTTCCAGAACTACGGCACGACTATCGCAACCACGTTCTCTATCGCGTTGGTCGTCGGCATCGTCGGCTGGCACTACTACGAGAAGTACAAGGCCGGTCCTAATGTGGAAGCTGGCGTTTAACTGGCTCACAGGCGGCGGCTTCGGGCTGCTGCTCGACCTGTACAATCGAAACAAGGACAGCAAGGACAAGGACGCACAGCTTCAAGCGCAATGGGCCAAGGCTCAGCTTGACGCGATGACTGAGAACCGACGCAACACGTCGGGCTTTTGGGAAATGCGACTGCTGACGTTCCTGATCGCGTTCCCGTTCGTGGTGCATGTGAACCTTGTCGGTCTCGATACGAACTTCAAGCTCGGACTATCCGTCAACAAATTCCCCGCCCCATTTAACGAGTGGGAGGGCTCTATCCTGCTGTCATTCTTCGGACTGACAGCGGGCGTCATCGGCATCAAAGCCATAGCCAGCGCATTACGTCGCTAACAGGAGAACACCATGACTACTGCCGCAGACTTCGTACGGTACGCACCACGACTGCAACAGCAGCAGCAGGAGCGGAAGCCGAGTGAAGACGTGATGGATCAACCGGACACGATCAGCCTGCAAGAGTTGCAGCGGCGTGAGCGTGGCCGTTGAGCATACACGAGATACTGTCTCTCTGGCTCGTCGCTATGATTGCGCTTGCAGTCATACTAAGCATACGCAGATAGATGACCAACGATCCTGTGTGGCTTGCGACGGCCAAGACGTTAGCAGCCGGTAGGCGCATCAGGATCGAGTGCTGCGCGCACGACAAGTCACTCATGGTGAGCAACGAAGAACGTGGATACCGGGCGTACTGTTTCCGGTGCGGTCCTCGTGGCTTCGTTGTTCACGGTGACTTCAGCATAGATCAACTGCGCCGTCGTCGAGAAGAGTTCGCCTTGTTGCAAGAGGCGCACGTTCGACTGCCGCGTGACTTCACAACGGAGATACCTACAAGTGCTGCCACTTGGCTTTATCGTGCGAGCGTATCGACAGCACTCGCAAAACACTACGGCTTCGGATACAGCCCTTCGCTCCGCAGAGTTGTCCTTCCAGTCTATGCAGCGGGAGAGCTTGTCGGCTTCACTGCACGAAGCACGACAGGCGAGAAGCCGAAGTACATTGAGCGCATGGCGTCGGCAGCTTCTGCTATCTTTACTGCCGATCCCGCGATGCGTCTTCCGTTTGATGACGAATGGACTGCGGAGAGCGGCCCTGATCTTGTCATCACTGAAGACATTCTATCTGCTGTTCGTGTTGCTCGTCTGGCGCGACGAGCAGTGGCCCTACTGGGGACGAGCGCGAACGAGTACCAGCTTACAGCGGCGGAAGGATGCAGAACTATCGCGATCTGGCTTGACCCGGATAGAGCAGGAAAGACTGCGCATCGTAAACTCAAGCGCAGACTGGCGCTACAGGGATACGAGACCTTCTCCATCCGCACCGAACAAGACCCGAAGTACTACAGCAATCGGGAGATAAGGAGACTGCTATCATCGACGTAATTCTTCTGCGGATCATGCGCAGGAGATCGGACTTCTTTAAGCTGAAGGATATGATACCGGGTGCCAATCTGGACCCGCAGGCAGTAGCCATCATCGAAGACTTCGGGAAGTACTTCGAGAAGTTTCCGACGCATGACGCCGTGGACATGACGACGTTCCTACCGCGCTTCAAAGCGTGGCATCCTAAAATGAGCGACGAGAAGTTCAACGGCTACAAGGCAATGCTGTTGAACACGGTAGCTGAGCCGGATGACGATCAGCGCAAGAACATTCTAGCGGAGTTGTCAGAGCTTGAACTGATGACGAAGCTAGCGAACCTCGCATCGCAATTCGAGCAGGGCGATCTAGCCGACGCGTACGATGCAGTGAACCGCACTATGGACGACTTCCGTAACAGGACAGGTCGCCGGGCGATCAGCTACATTGACATACCAATCGGTGAGCTACTGCAAGACGAGTTCGACGACAGCGGCGTAGCGTGGCGTCTCGATTGCCTGAACGGCTCGATGCGCAAGCTACGACCGGGCGACTTCGGCATCATTGCCGGGCGACCGGACAAGGGCAAGACCTCGTTCATATCTAGCGAGATCACGTACTTCGCTCAGCAGCTACCGCCAGATCGGAACGTGGTCTGGCTAAATAACGAAGGGCCGGGCAAGCGCATCATTCCGCGCCTGTACCAGTCGGCACTAAATCTGACCATGACCGAACTGAAAGAGCGACACACCGAAGGTGTGCTCGTGGATCAGTACCGTGAAGCAATCGGCGGGCGCATCAACAAGATACGCATCATAGACGTGCACGGCTTCGCGACTGGACAGATCGAAAGCATACTTGAAGAAAGCAACCCCGGTATCATCGTGTACGACATGATCGATAACATCAGGGGCTTCGGCGATATGGCACGTACCGACCTCATGCTTGAGGAAATGTACAAGTGGGCTCGTGAGCGCAGCGTCAAGTACGACTGCATCGGCCTAGCGACAAGCCAGATCAGCAACGATGGCGATGGGATGCAATTCCCTACACTCGGTATGCTCAAAGACAGCAAGACAGGCAAACAAGGTGCCTGCGACTTCCAACTCATGATCGGCGCATCCAATGACCCTGGACTAGCCGGTTCACGCTTCATCAGCCTACCCAAGAACAAGCTCAGGCGACCGGACGGCGGGAGTGATCCTCGCGCTGAAGTCGTCTTCGATGCTGTGCGGGCACGCTACAGAGACATTCCAGTAGGAGCATAGTGACTGCAAAGAAGAGTGTCCGCCCGGTTAAGGTGGACGAAGCTAAGCGCATCATCGCGTTGCAGGATCAGGTTAACAGCCTGACGAAGCAACTGCGCAATGCACTGCGCGAGAGCAACAAGAACGACATCATCAGTGACGTGCTCGGTGGTGCAGTGAACACTCCGATCCGTGCCCCGGCTTGGGTACGTACAGCCGACAAGCGCGAACGCTTCAAGGAGACCCCGGAAGTCCCCGTTACCATGTGGGCCGACTGGCATCTTGGTGAAGTGGTCGAACGCAAAGCGGTGAACGGTGTGAACCAGTACGACATGCACACTGCGCGAGAGCGTGTCGAGCGTCTGTTCTCTGTCACAGAGAAGCTGTGCTTCGACAATCATACCGGAGTGTATCCCGGTATCGTCATCAACCTTACAGGAGATATGGTCAGTGGCGGACTACATCCAGAACTGGTGGCTACCGACGAGTTGGAAGCAATTCCGGCTGCGCTCGAAGCCGTCAAATGGATTGCTGGTGGCATTGCGCGAGCGGCAGATCGTTTCGGGCATGTGTACGTCCCGTCTGTCCCCGGCAACCACGGACGCAACACTCACAAGCCTGAGTTCAAACGGTACTACCGAAAGAACTACGACTGGCTGATCTATCAGATGCTCATTCGCCACTTCGCGGATGATCCTCGTGTGCAGTTCGATGTGCGACCGTCGAACGAAGTTCTGTACCGCGTGTTCAATCAACGCTACGTGCTGCTTCATGGCGACATGATCGGAGCGCAGGGCGGTGACGGTATCATTGGTTCAATCGGACCAATCATGCGCGGTGAAGTAAAGAAGTCCGGTGCGTACAGTGTGCTTGGCACGCCGTTCGATAAGATGCTGTGCGGTCATTACCACCAGCAACTGTGGCTTCCTCGTGTGACGTGCTCGAACACCGTCAAGGGGTTCTGTGAGTACGCAAAGAACAAGCTGAACGCGAAACCCACTCGTCCATCACAGCCGCTCTGGTTCGTGCATCCGAAGCACGGAGAGACAGCGCATTGGGATGTGTACGTAGACAACCCGCCGAAGAAGTCTGGTCTGTGGATCAGTTCGTTCGGCTCAGAGGTAGCATGAAGATTTATCTAGCCGGTCCTATGGCCGGTTTGCCGGAGCACAACTTCCCGGCATTCCATGCCAAGGCGCGAACACTGCGGGCGAAGGGACACGAAGTCTACAACCCGGCAGAGCTTGAGCCGGAGAGCTATCGCAACATCTGCGAAGAGGAAGCTACGAAGCACCACAACGGCAGCTATCGTAATGCGCTGAAGCAGGAGCTTAAGTGGATTTGCGAGGAAGCCAATGCGATCTACCTTCTCGAAGGGTGGGAGCATAGCAAGGGCGCTAACTCAGAGTTCGCTACCGCATTCGCAGTCGGGTGCAAGTTCTACTATGAGGCAACGCTGTGAGCTTGGACCCGAACCCGAAGAAGCTCATGGGCGACAAGAAGCCGCCGCTGCATCTGCTGCCGCTGGCAGGCTTGATCCATCAGTCGCTCGCTCACATGGACGGCGATCTGAAGTACGGCTTTGAGAACTGGAACGACAAGCCGGTTGAGAAGCTGACGTACATCGGCGCTGCGCTCCGTCACATCGAACTGTACAAGTACGGCGAGACGCACACTCGCGATACTGGCGTGCACAATCTCGGTGCTGTCATGGCGTGCTGCGCGATCCTGCTGGACGCGGAGTTGAACGGCAACCTGATCGACAACACGAAGCACAGCAAGGCGACGTGCGATCTTCTGCACCATGCAGAGGCTATCGTGGAGCGGCTGAAGGACATGCAGCGCGACCGCGAAGCTGCGAAGTCTAAGCCATCATACGAGCGGCTACTGGCGGACGCCAAGGCGCGGACGCTTGGTCTCAATCTGGATGGCTCGGCACGACGCGAGACGTTCCTTATCGACGATGCTGGCGGCGATGCTCCGTCAGATCATACTACGGTGCTTCCTACGTCGCAAACGTGGCGCTCATGCCGTGACTGCGAGAGTTGGAGTTGCTGCGGTAAAGAGAAGCGTTGTCGCCGTGGACTATGAGCCGGTCTGCATTCGCATCATCGGCGCGCAGTTGAAGGACAACAATCAAGTCGAGCATCTGAAGGGCGAGATCACAACGCTCGGTCCAGACTTGAAGCCGACCACGATCAACATCGATGTTCATCCTGGCGCTCTTACGTCGAACCAGCAGTGGGCGATCCACGGCTTGTACAAGATGAAGCGGTTCAAGGTGTACGTCGCTGAGTGCATCGTACAGTACAGCAAAGACGGCGTGCGCGGCCAGACGATCTTCAAGCGGTGGCGCACCATGAAGCAAGTTGCGAACTGCGAAGCATAAGCCACGCAGACGAACACAGAGGCTACGGAGTAGGAGGCTCATTCCTGAAATGTGGCCTGAAGAGTTCGAGTGGCCTGAGTACGAAGTTGAAGACTGGATCGTGAGCGGTCCTACAGAAGGAACAACAACAGAATGAACTTTGCTACCATCAAGGCGTGGATCAGCGATCACAAGAAGTGGGTTGTCGCTGGTGTGTTGCTCGTCGCGATCTGGCTACCAATTACGGCGTGCAGCCATAAGGCCGCGCCGAAGGTTCAGCCGGTCCAGAAGATCGAGGCACCGTACACTGTGACGAAGACGGACCAGAAGCTCGCGCCTATCGTCAAGGCGAAGCCGAAGCATCGGCATGTGCAGAAAGCGCCGGCTCCGAAGCCGAAGTGCACGTTCCTGTTCACCGAATACGACTGCTGATGGATCAAGCGCGAGTAACCTCCGCGCTGCATCTGCTCGGTAAGATCAACAAGGAAGGCTACAAGGCGGTGATCTGCGGAGGCTATGTGCGCGATACAATCTGCGACAAGCCAATCCGCGACATCGACTTGTATGTCTCCGAAGGTGACTACAGAGCCGTGGCGGACTTCCTCACTGCTGATGGCATTATCGCTCAGCAGTTCTTCGGGGAAGACAGCAAAGAGTACATCCACCAGAACATCACGCGACAGGAAGAGTTCTTCCTTAAGCCTGAGCTACAGGCTGACTTGCCAACAACCCAAGTCAACCTGATCGGCCTTCGGCACCACGAGGACAAGACGCTCAACGTGGAGAACGTAGTGCGCAAGTTCAACCTCGGTATCTGCCAAGCAGGCATCGAGCTTAGCAAGGGCCGCTGTTTCATCACAGACGAGTTCAGGCGCGACTACAAGGACAAGCAGATCACTCTGTACCGAACTGATTGGGGATACGAGGCCAGCCTCAAGCAGTTCATCAAGCTGCAAGCGAAGTACCCGTGGCCGCTACGAGTGCATCAACAACCGGAGAATCCTTTCGATGCTGTTTAGCGCAATCGACGACAAGCAGACCGTGATCCGCAACACGAAGACTGGCGTGTACAAGCAGGCGAAGCTGTACGAGCGCAAGGGGGAAATCTATGCGGGCTTCTCTGGTGGCTTCATCCGTCTCATGAAGGATGGGCGATCATCGAACCCGAACATCCTGTGGGATGACATCGAAGTGAAGTACGAGGTTGCTACCGGCATCCACGGTAGCCTGAAGTACATCGAACAGCGGGCGGTGCAGTAATGTCGGCTCGCGACGAACGCGAAGTCGGCGAGTTTGAGTTCGCCGTGGAGTGCATCCGTTGCGAAGAAGTTGTGCCTGAGAGCCACACTGACGGCGGAATGTGTTCTAGCTGCATGGACATTGTGCACGAACAGCAGGAGCGTTATCGCTAGGTGTACAAGGTATTTGATCTGGAAACGGAGACGCACAGTAGCTTCAAGCGAAAAGCGTCTCCGTTCGACGAGCGCAACTGGATTGTCGCTCGTGGATGGAAGAACCAAGGCGACGTACGAGCGACCTGGACGTACCATCCGACGCACGACCGGACGACGACGTTGGAGATCGAGCCGCACATTACGATGCTTGTCGGCTTCAACATCAAGTTCGACTTGCTGTGGGAAATGGCGCAGGGCAACGAGAGCCTGCGCGCGTTCTACAAGCGAGGGGGTAGAGTATGGTGCTGCCAGTACGCAGAGTATCTACTGCGTGCTCAGCATCCCGACGCGCACATGGCGTCACTGAATGACACTGCGCCGAAGTACGGCGGCACCACCAAGATCGATGAAGTGAAGGCGCTGTGGGAAGCGGGCGTGCTTACGTCAGCGATCCCCGAAGACCTACTGATCGACTACTTGGTGGGCACGCCGGAAGAGGACCGCAACGGCGGCGACATCCGCAACACTGAGCTTGTGTTCCTCGGCCAGATCAAGAAGGCCGTGGCGCAGGGTCAACTGAAGATGATCCAAGACCGCATGGACGGTCTGTGCTGCACCACTGAAATGGAGTTCAACGGGCTCAAGGTTGACGTGCAGGAAGCAGGGCGCAGGCTCAAGATACTGCAAGCCGATCTGGCCGCGCAGGATGCTGAGCTTAACACGTACGTTCCTGCGGACTGCCCGTTCGAGTTCAACTGGTCGAGCCGCGTGCACGCTAGCTGCCTGATCTTCGGCGGCACCGTGAAGTACCAGAAGCAGGCTCCGTACATTGACGAGGCGACCGGAGAGTTCGCTCGCAAGAAGGCTACGGCACGTTGCCCGCTGTTTGACGGTGATACTTGGGACACTGAGGGTTTGGAGTTCGATGAAGCCAAAGGGCTGTACTACATCGACGGACACGAAACGGTGTATCAGGATACGTACCTGTCAGGAAAAAAGAAGGGTGAGGGCAAGTTCAAGAACGTAGAAGTCGAAGGTGAGATCAAGACCAAGTACCAAGACTTCTTCTACACGTTCCCCCGGCTGACCGAACCAAAGGAAGCATGGGCGACCAAGAACGAGGACGGTCTCGGCGCTCCGATCTACAGCACGAGCGGTGACATCATCGTTGAGCTAGCTCTGCGCAACGTGGCCTTCATCAAGGCGCTGCGCAGCAAGCAGAAGCTCGACAAGGAGATCGGCACCTACTACGCACGGTACGACGAGAAGAAGAAAGAGTGGACCGGGATGCTGACGTGCGTTCAGACGCACGATCACATGATCCACCACAAGCTGAACCACACGAGCACGGTAACGTCTCGCCTGTCATCCTCCGATCCCAACGGACAGAACCTTCCACGCGGCGACAAGTCCGAAGTGAAGGCGATGTTCGTTAGCCGGTTCGGTGACGACGGCGAAATGATCGAGGCTGACTACAGCCAGCTTGAAGTCGTTGTGCAAGGCGTACTCACGGAAGACGAACAGCTATGCGAAGACCTACGGAACAAGGTGGACTTCCACTGCAAGCGTGTGGCAGCCAAATTGTGTTCCACCCGTCCAGAAGTGACATACGAGTATGCACTCGATTGGTGCAAGAACGAAGACCATCCGGACTACAAGGCGGGGAAGAAGGAACGGACGAAGTGCAAAATCTTCAGCTTCCAGCGAGCGTACGGAGCAGGCGCTGCGACTATTGCGGAAGAGACTGGTATGAGCCTTGAGGAAACTCAGGCACTCATGCAGGCAGAGGATGAACTTTATCCCGGCGTTGTTACGTTCAACGCAGCAGTCGAAACCGCAGTCATCAAATCAGCAGAACCTTTCCAAGCTCTTGGCGACGATGGCAAGTGGAAGACTTACCGACGCGGATATTGGAAAGCTCCAACAGGAACTCTGTACACATGGCGCAGCTATGATGCGCCTGAGTACGCACGCAAGCGAGGTAAGCTCGATACGTTCAATCCTCCTGAAATGAAGAACTACCCTGTGCAAGGCACAGGCGGTGAGTTCGTGCAGGGGACACTCGGACGGCTCTGGCGACACTACGTCGCGAACGACAACTACGGTGGCCTCGCGCTACTCGTGAACACTGTGCATGACTGCGTGTGGTCCGACAGCCACAAGTCAGTACGCGATGCAGTCGCTGCTGACATGAAGCGCATCATGGAAGACATCCCCGACTTCTACAACAACAGGTACGGCATGAACATCACTGTGCCGTTCCCGGTCGAAGTCGAGTACGGGCCGAACATGAACAAGCTGCATCACTGGCATCAGGCAGCATAACAAGGATCAATATGAGCAACGCGGTTAAGCCGGAAGGCGTCATCGAGACGAAGCGCAAGATTGTGTTTCAGGGCGGTCAGCATCTGAACCTGCGCAACGTCACCAGCTTCGACGGGCAGGGTACGTATCTGCGTATCAAGTCCGACGAAGGCTACATCCTCGTGAACCCTGAGAAGGTTCTCTATCACATCGTCACCGTCAGGGGCGACATCGTTTCCTAATCCACGACTGGCATTGAGCCAACACACGGAGACTACATGACCAAAGCATTGAGCATTGCAGAACTCGCAGCGATGGCTGCGGAGCAGGAAGACCAGACCGTCGAACAGACTACCACGTTCGACAACGAACCGCCGCCTGCCGGTGTAACAGTCGGCCGCTTCATCGAGTACATTGAACTCGGCAAGCACGACGGCGGATCGTATCAGGGCAAGCCCAAGCCTCCTGCGGATTATCTGCGGCTCACGTTCGAGCTTCTGCATCCGACGAAGAACATCAAGGAGTACGAGGTTGAAGGCGAGAAGCGTGTGCGCGCTGATCGCGTCTCGATCCGTATCAGCAAGAAGCTCTCGGACAAAGCGAAGTTCAAGAAGCTGTTCAACGCTATGACCTACGGTCGCGACATCAAGCACATGGCGCAGATGCTCGGGGAAGCGTTCATCATCAACATCTATCACAACGTTGTCGAGAAGGAAGGCACGAAGCGTACGTACGTGAACCTCGACGACGACGGCGTGTACGGCATCAAGGCTCCGTTCGTCGAAGACCCGTTGGAAGGCACTCGCAAGGACGTTCCGGTTCGTGAGGCGATCAGCCCGCTGCGGCTGTTCCTGTTCAACAACCCGACCAAGGAAACCTGGGACAGCCTGTACATCGACGGCACCCGCACCGTGAAGAAGGACGGCGGCGCTGAAGAGGAAGTCAGCAAGAATTGGCTTCAGGAGCAAATCCTGTCCGCGCTGAACTACACCGGCTCGGCGCTGGAAGCTCTGCTCGGTGGCGTTGGCGATCTGCCTACCGACGAACAGCCGGAAGAGAAGACCGAAGAGAAGCCGGTCGAGAAGCCCGCTGAGAAGGCGGCTCCCAAAGCTGCTGCGAAGCCCGCTGATAAGCCCAAGGCCGCTGCGGCTACCAAGCCCGCCGCGAAGTCGGAAGGCTCTGCGAACGACGCGCTGGCCGCTCTCGGTCTCGTCTAAGTGCAGGTCAACGGTATCGAACTGGCGGACCTCGACGGCCTAGCTCACGAAGCTGAAGCCATCGAGTTTCCGCCGACCGTTGCCGGACGCACGGTCCATATCGATGCAGACTTCCTTGCATACCAAGTCACCGCTGAGAGCACAGACGGCACCAGCGACAAGACGTACGAAGACATGCAACACAACGCAGAAGTGGCTGTTGCTAACCTTCGTGCTCTTGCTGGCGCTGAGTGCGTGCATCTCCATCTTACGCCGTCAACCTCGAACAAGGGAGGACGCTACGAACTCGCTGCGGTCAAGGAGTACCAAGGCAACCGCGTAGACAAGCCTAAGCCTCGCTACCTCGGTATCATGCGCGAGTGGTTGGTCAAGCGTTTCCCCGGCACGCTGCATCAGTTCTGCGAAGCTGACGACGGAATGTCGTCATCGCAGTACGCAGCGATTGCACGTGGCGAACGCCACCTGAGTATCATTGCGTCGAAGGACAAAGACCTCTGCATGGTGCCCGGGTTGCATCTGGACTGGAACACAGGACAGATCATCGACACCGGCGAGGACGACTTCGGCTACGTGAAGCTCGTCGAGCGCAAGATGCCTAGCGGCACGGTGAAGCAACTCAAAGGATACGGACAGAAGTTCTTTTGGGCGCAGATGCTGATCGGTGACACAGCCGACAACATCAGCGGACTGCCAGCGATCCCCGGTCACGTGATGAACTTCATCCAGCCAACGAAGGCTACAGAGAAGGCGGCGCAGGTTCTCGCTGACGAAGAGTCAACGCCTAAGCAGATCGAGAAGGCACGCGCTGTACTTGCTGAACGCAAGGACGGTAAGTGCGGTCCCGTGACTGCTGCGCTGATCCTCGACTTGTTCGAGAATGAGGCACAAGCGTTCGCTACGGTCAAAGGACTGTACAAGCGGTACGGCGAGAGCGTCGGCTTCACACACTACAAGACAGGCGATCCACTGCCTTGGGGTAAAGCGTTCGCATCAGAAGGACAACTACTTTGGATGCGACAACATGCCACTGATCCAAACTGCGTATTGAACTACTGGCGCAGGTGCGCGAGCTAATGCGGTATCGTAATGGCTTAGTTGTGTTCGTTCCGTGGAACGACGCGGACAACAACAGGAACCATTCCCGGTTCACGTTCAACGGCGACGTTGATCGACGACGAGTGCGGCGTCAGTTGCGCCGAGCGCTGAAGACTATCGGCATCCGCGCGCCTGCGTGGTGGCTGAACCACTACATCAAGCATCGATCCTATGAGCCCGGTCGCACCGAGACGTAGGATCAAAGCGGCCGAACTACCAGTCGTCAAAGCGGCTCTGCTCAAGAGACAGGAAAACAAATGCTGTCTCTGTCCAGAACCGCTGACGATGGCGACTGCCTGCGTCGATCACAACCACCGCACCGGACTAATACGGGGCGCGCTATGTAGAAATTGCAACGGAATCGAAGGGAAGATATTCAACCTCGCGAATCGCGCGAAGCGCACGATGACAACCAAGGACTTCCTTGGACGAGTGATCCTGTACTGGATCAAACACGAGACCGATCAAACAGGTCTCTACCATCATCTGCATAAGACGGCGGACGAAAAACGAGAGCGCACAAACAAGAAGGCGCGCAATAGACGCGCGCTTCTAAAGGCTAAGGCATAATAAGAAAATGCAGACGATAGATGCTCAGCTTGAACTCGAACGTAACATGGTCGTCAAAGGTGCTGAGACCTACGAAAGGACCGTCAAGGAAGCTGAAGACAAGGGACGCGGCGCGGAGACTTCGTATGCGCAGCGGCTGTTGCAAGAGTTCATGTTGCCTCTAATCGAGGCGCTGACCTCTTTCGTTGAAACCAACAAGCCCGGTAAGCACGGTAAGGCGCGCACGTTGTTGAAGCGCGCAGCGCCCGACAAGGCGATGTACCTTGCCATGCAGGCAGTGTTCAATTCGTTCACGCACGAGGCACCGCTTGCGGGCCTCGCTACGCGTATCGGAAGGATGATCGAGGACGAGGTACGGTTCTCTCGCTTCCAAGAGATACACGGAGACTACTACGCAGCGATCAAGAAGGACTTCGCCCGCAAGGGTACGAAGGACTACCGCTACATGCACCGCGTACTGACGCACAAGGCGAACGAGCTAGCGGACGAGTGGATCGAATGGACCGTGGCTGAGCGCGCTGAAGTCGGTATGAAGCTCGTGGACATCGTTCTAGAGAACACTGATCTGATGGAGAAGCGCCAGTTCAATCAGCACGGCAAGACGCGCACGTTGCTGGTGCCAACCGAGAGCGCGAAGAAGTGGATCGAGGATCACAAGGAGTTCTCCAAGTTCCTGTTCCCAGACAAGATGCCATGCATCATCCAACCGGATGATTGGACGGGCTTGAACCAAGGCGGCTACTACAGTCCTGAGCTTCGGCAGTCTACGCCGATGATTAAGACGAGCGGTAAGCGGCACCGTCAGCATGTACAGGCCGGAGACCTGGCGCTGACTATGGAAGCTCTGAACGCTCTGCAAGCCGTGCAGTGGGAAGTGAACCGGGACGTGCTCGCAGTTGTCGTGCAGTGCTGGAACGCAAACATGCGGATAGGTATGCCGCAGAAAGACCCACTGGAAATTCCTCCAAGCCCGGTAGCGAAGCGCGAGACTGAACTCACGCCTGAAGAACAGGAGAAGCTTACTGACTGGAAACACGAGGCTGCGGAAATTCATACGCAGGAGAAGGAGAGGCGCAGCAAGTCGTTCCAGACGGCGCGCATCATTCGGCTTGCCAGTGAGTACACTAAGTACAATTGCTTCTGGTACGTCTGGTACGCAGACAGCCGTGGCCGCTTCTATCCCACGACGGCTGGCTTCAACCCGCAGAGTTCTGACCTTGCAAAGGGTCTGCTGCGCTCGCATGTAGGTAAGTCACTAGGCAAGGGCGGGTGGCGAGCATTCCGCATCACCGGAGCTAACCGCTTCGGTAACGACAAGATCAGCTACGCTGACCGCGTGAAGTGGGTTGACGAGAACAAAGAGTTCTTCGTCAGGGCCGCTAACGATCCCATGTCTCATACAGACGTGTGGGGCAATGCCGACAAGCCGTGGCAATTCCTGGCGTGGTTGTTCGAGTACAGAGACGCTTGCGCGCTCGATGCACTCGGCATTGGAGCAGAGCAGTTCGTATCGCATAGCGCCAACGGTCTCGACGGAACATGCAACGGACTACAGCACTTCAGCGCCATGCTGCGTGACGCAACTGGCGGTGCTGCGACGAACCTTGTTCCTGCCTCCTTACCTGCCGACATCTATTCGGCAGTAGCGAAGGTCTGTACCGACAAACTTGCGGCGTCGGATGCGGCTACCGAAGACATCAACTGGTTAGAGCTTTGGCTGAGCTTCATTGCGAAGCACAGCGAAGGCACGATAGCGCGCAAATGCGCTAAGCGTCCAGTGATGACGCTGCCCTACGGATCGACGCGACAGTCCTGCACGAAGTACATTTTCGAGTACATCATGGAGACCGACCGCGAGCACTTCCCCGGCAACTTCAAGGCCGCTTGCTGGCTGACGCCGCATATGTGGTCCTCCATTGGAGAGGTTGTTGTTGCGGCTAGGGACGCGATGGGATGGCTTCAGAAGTGCGCAGGAGTTCTTGCCAAGGCGAACGAGCCTATCTCGTGGAAGGCTCCTGACGGCTTCCCGGTGTATCAGGGAACGCGGGTCATCACGTCGTCGAAGATCGAGACGCAACTCGGCGGGCGCTTCCAACTTCGCATCGGTTCGTTCACCGAAGAGATCGACAAGAACCGACAGCGCAATGGCGTATCGCCAAACTTCGTTCACAGCCAAGACGCCGCGCACATGCGCGCCGTTGTTAGAAAGTGCAAGGCCGAAGGGATTGTTCCACTGGCTTTCATCCACGATGACTTCGGAACACATGCCGCCGACACTGCGCGGCTGCACGAGATCATTCGTGAGACCTTCGTGGACCTTTACGAGAGCCACGATCCGCTGCGCGCGTTAGCTGCACAGTACGAGGATACGGAGTACGAGCTACCTGAACTGCCTGCTTATGGCACGCTCGCCATTCAGAGCGTCAAGCAGTCCGCGTATTTCTTCGGGTAAGTTCCTCCCTATTAGATAAAAGACCATTACCAAGGAAATCATACTTGAGCTACCACGAGTTGTCCGACGAGGACAAACTTGAGGAAGCGATCAGGTTCGTAGCTGTAGGCCAGCCTCTGCCGGAAACACTAGAAACGTTTCTGCGCGAGGCTGGTCTATACGAAGCGATCACTGAGCCGCAATGCCCTCATTCGTAACATCAGTCGCAGTACCGCCTGTCTCTCAGGAGTTCATCAAGGCGCTACGTGACGCATTCCGCCCCTATGAAGTTGAGCCTGGATTTGAACGCGACGAACTCATGCAGTCCGTTGGCGAGCAGAAAGTCATTGCTTGGATCGAGCATCACGCTCTGCAAGGGCGCACCGTCACAGGTGATCCTATGGCTGTGCGTTCCGTTCATCCTACAGGAGCAATCGTCAAGATAGGAGAGTAATGCTCCGACCAATCACGCCCGTTGATGTCGGGCTGATAATTGAAATGCTTCTCGCGCTACACGTCGAGAGCCCGCACTACAACAAGGTGCAGCCCGACGTAGACTACGTTAGTACGACACTCGCCTCTATGATTGAGCAGCCCAATTTCATCGGGCTCATAGACTGCGATCTTCGTGGCTTCATGTTCGGCACTTCAAGCCGGACTTGGTTCGATCCAGAACTCAACGCCTACGAACTCTTGCTCTACATCCTCCCCGAATACAGAGGCGGTCTGTTGGCCGCGCGACTAATCAAGCAGTTCGAGCACGACGCTATGCGCCTCGGTTGCGTGCATGTACGCGCGGGCACGAGCACGCGCGTCAACACGGAGGAAGTTCTGAGACTGTACGAGCGGCTGGGCTACACGCGCGAAGGCCATACCGTAACTAAAAGGATAAAGTAATTTGTGTGACCCGGTTACAATGACGATGGCTGCGCTCGGTGGCGCTGCCGCGTTGTTCGGTGGATCGAGTAAGGCTGCACCTCCGCCGCCGCCTCCTGTCATCACTCCGCAACCAATGACCTCGCGTGATCCGAATGCGGACGTGAAGGTTGGCGACGGCGTGAAGAAGCAGGACAACTCTGCAACTCCGCAGTACGAAGGCTTCACTGAGAAGCGCATCACCGGAACGCCGCTAGGCGGTCTCGGTCGTAGCGGGCTCGGTCTGTAATGACCGCGCCCTCTGCGCCGAAGGGAACGCTTCAGCACAGGTGGGACAGGCTAGACGGTAAGAAGAGTGGCTTCAAGTTTCGCAGTGAGCAGTACGCTCGCTGGACGCTTCCATTCTTGTTTCCTATCGACACGCTAGCGACGGAGACTACTGAGCGACAGCTTAGCAATGACAGCATCGGCGCACGCGCCGTGAACCATCTGTCAAACAAAGTTGTCTCGACACTGTTCAGGCCGCAAGGCCCGTTCTTCCGATTGAGCCTCAGTCAGGATCAGAAGAAGAAGGTCCAGGTACTGACAGACGGTACGAACGCTGATCCGGCTGAAGTCGCAAAGCTTCTCGCCAAGATCGAGAACGAACTCAACAGCACTGAGCGTCAGGCAATCGAGTACCTCGATATGGTTGCCTACCGACCGCAGGCTACGTTCGCTGCTCAGTTGCTTGTCGCGACAGGCAACGCGCTTGTGTATCATCCCGAAGGACGGCCAGTACAGGTATTCAATCTGCGCGACTACTGCGTTGTGCGAGACCTTAGCGGCGCTGTCATCGAGATCATGACGCGCGAGACCAAGGCGTTCGAGACGTTCCATCCTGACGTGCAGATACAACTGCGCACCCACAAACAGTCTAACGCGCCTGAGTACGACGACAGCACTGACGTTACTGTCTACACTCAGATCAAGCTCCAAGACGACGGCAAGTTTCACGCGAAGCAGGAAGCTGGTTGTATCGAGCTTGATACGACAGAGGCTAGTTGGCCCGTCAAGACGCTGCCGTGGATTCCTCTGACATGGACGCTTGTACGTGGTGAAGACTACGGGCGCGGTCTTGTCGAAGACTACGCTGGCGCATTCCACGCTATCGAGGTTCTGACGCAGGCGCTGATTAACCTCGCCGGTATCATGGGCGACATCAAGTTCCTCGTAAACCCTACATCGCTGATCGATGTTGATGCTCTGAACAAGTCAGAAGCTGGCTCGTATCATAGTGGCAAGGACGGTGACGTTACAACGATCAAGCTCGACAAGTTCAACGACGCGAACTTCATCGTCACCATGATCGAGAGATACGAGAAGCAGATCGCGCAAGCGTTCCTGCTGAACTCGACACTCACTCGTAACGCTGAGCGTGTCACTGCCGAAGAGATCAGGCTACAAGCCAATGAGCTTGAAATGTCTGTCGGCGGTATCTACTCACGTCTCGCCCTACAGTGGCAGCTACCGACTGCGTACGTTACTCTAGACCATATCAAGTTCAATGGTGTTCACAACGGCATCACGCCGCAGATCATCACAGGTATGGATAGTCTCTCTCGTCAGGGAGAGCTTGAGAACGTGGCACAGTGGGTCTCTGCACTCGGCTTGCTGAATGGTGTGCCTGATGACGTGCGCGGTGTCATCGACCCGCTGAAGTTCGCTGCGTACATCGGTATGCAGTTGCAAGTGGACTACAACAAGTTCCTGTTCACGCAATCGGAGCTTCAACAGAGGCAACAGCAGCAGCAGGACGCGCTTGCAAAACAAGAACAAATGAAAGCTGCCGGGACCGTTGCCGCAGAGGCCGGTAAGGCAGCAGTACAAGGATCACAGAACGGATGACGACTGAAGCTACCGCTACAGACAAGGCTCTCGCTGCGCAGGGCGCTACGTTGGATAACCTCGATCCCGGCGCGACCGGGACAGATGGTGTCCCGAAGCCGCCGCCTGCGCCGTCTAATGAGCCGCCGCCGAAGCCCGAAAAGAAGGAAGGTCTCGACGAAGATCATAGCGGCAATGACGACCCTGCTGCGAAGGCCGCTGCTGAAGCGGAAGCTAAAGCCACGGCTGACAAGGAAGCTGCCGATAAGGCGGCTGCTGACAAGGAAGCTGCTGGACCGCTGAAGTCCTATACGGCCTTCCCCGAAAGTCCGGCCGCTCAGGCTGCGGTTAACCTGCTGAAGGAAGCGGGCCTCGGGCCGAACGCTGCGAACGAGTTCTTCGCCAAGGCTATCAAGTCTGGCGACTTGAACGACGTTGACGTTGCTGGACTTGAAGCCAAGCTCGGTAAGGACAAGGCCACGCTAGTTATGGCTGGCGTACGAGACCACTACACGAAGCTGGCTGCTGCGTCTGAAGCTACCGTCAAACAGACGCACGAAATCTTCGGCGGCGAAGCGAACTGGACGACCGTGAAGACCTGGGCACAGACGGCTGAGAAGGCTGACCCTGCACTCAAGGCACAGATCGATGACATCCGTTCGTTGCTGGACGAAGGCGGTGGTCGCGCAGCGGCTGGCGCTCGTGAGCTTCTTCGGCTGTACAATGCTGCACCGCAGACCAAAGGC
The DNA here is from genome assembly GCF_055807395.1 of Bradyrhizobium sp. Kon10. NCBI lineage: Bacteria > Pseudomonadati > Pseudomonadota > Alphaproteobacteria > Hyphomicrobiales > Nitrobacteraceae > Bradyrhizobium > Bradyrhizobium sp. Kon10. The sequence goes on from NZ_JBVVOZ010000004.1 coordinate 85,274, forward strand.
ATCGGTACGTCCAAGCTCGTGTCCGGTGATAGCACTGGCACAGTCATTGGTACGGCGCTTAGCCGGGCCGACTACATCAACGAACTGAAGGCCGCGCACGGTCGCGGAGCGAAGCCCGCAGAGATCGCCGCCATCGACGCTCGGCGTCGGGCAGGCAAGGCCGCAGGCATCTAACATACGGACTAACCGCTGTACCTCCCTATTAGGAGATACAGCGGACTAGTCTGCATTCATTCCCTATAGGAGATATATTGTCTTTCACAATTCCCGGTCCCGACCTTTCTGATGTCGGCGTAGACCTCCTGCTCGAACAGTACGGCGGTGAGGTTGAGAGCCAGTTCAAGAAGTCGGCCACCATGCGACAGTACGCGAAGGTTCGCCCTGTCCGTGGTACTGATACCATTACGAACAACCGTGTCGGTCGTACCACGCTGAAGGCACTCGTGCCCGGCGTTCGTCCGCAGGCTGAGACCACGCCGTTCGGTAAGGTCTCGCTGACCGTCGATACGGTCGTGCTGGCCCGCGACAACCGTTCGATGCTGAACGATCTTCAGACGCACTTCGATGCGCGCATGGAGCTTGCTCAGGATCACGGTAAGGAGCTTGGCTACTTCTTCGATCAGGCTTTCATCATCATGGCGATCAAGGGCTCGACTGCCTCTGCGCCTGTGCTTGGTGACGGTACTCCGTCGAAGCAGTCCATCGGCGCTGGCAAGAACAAGACCCTGACCTCTGCTGGTGACGAACTCGATCCCGACAAGCTGTACAATGCTATCGCTGATATCATTGTGCGGATGGAAGAGGAAGAAATCCCGGTTGAAGAACTGGTGATCTTCGTTCGTCCGACGCAGTTCAAGGTGCTGCTCGACCACAACAAGCTCGTCAACGAACTGTACTCGACTGGCAACGGTGACTTCGCTCGCGCGAACATCTGGACCCTGTTGGGCGCGCGTATCGTCAAGACCGCCCGCATCCCGACTGCCGCGATCACTGGACACTTCCTGTCCAACTCGGGCAACAGCGCCGCGTACGATGTCTCGGCTTCGCAGGCGAAGTCCGTCGCGGTCATCCTGCATCCGAAGTCGCTGCTCGCTGGCGAGACCATTCCGCTCACGAGCGACATCTGGTTCAACCGCGAAGAGAAGCAGTGGTTCATCGATAGCTTCCTCGCGTTCGGTGTGACGGTCAACCGTCCCGACGTGTGCGGAGCCGTCTTCAAGGCGTAAGCCTAACTACCCCATTACGCCCGGTCGCTCGCAAGAGTGGCCGGGCTTTTTGCATTGGATATAAAGTGGACCGTGCTACCATTATCAACTCTATGCTCTCTGTGGTTGGAGAGAGCGGTGTCAGTGCTGTAACGACGACGCATCCGTCAGTGCACGCTGCATCACGTATCCTCGACACAGAGGATATCGACTTCCAGCAGATCGGCTGGTGGTTCAACCGCGAGTACGAGCTTACGCTGGTCCCAAATTCACAGGGGCGCGTTGCCGTGCCCGCCGCTGCGCTCGACATGCGTATCTCGGATGTCAGGAGCAAGTCCGATCCCAAAGAGAAAGCTCGCTACGCGCGTCGTGGGAACTTCGTATACGACACATTCAAACACACTGACGTTATCAACGTCGGTGTTGTCGTGGACATCGTAACCCGCATTGCTATCGAAGATATGCCGTCAGTTGCATCGAGCTATCTGAGACACATCGCGCGTCAGAAGATGTACCAAGACGACGACGGCGATACCTACAAGAGCGAGAAGCTTGAACGCGAGACCATGCTTGCATGGCAGCGCCTGAAGGCAAAGGAACTCGCAACGCTGGCTACGAACGCGTTGGACAATCCGACTGCGCGGCGTCTGCAATCCGGTATCCGTGGCTCTGGCTTCGCACGCAATCCTAATCTCATTGGTGGTCTTATCCGATGAAGGTCGATGGATCATTAGGCTCGCTGCTACAGGGCGTATCGCAGCAGCCTCCGCGTGATCGCCTTGATGGTCAATGCACTCTTCAAGAGAACATGACATCGAACCCTGTGCATGGATTGATGCGCAGACCGCCTACTGATCTTGTTGGCTATCTTACGAGTGCTTCAAGCGTTCTTGGATGGCACAACTTTCAGACGCGTGATGGAAACAAGTTCCTGGCGATGTTTAAGCCCGGTGGCGTTTCCGTGTTCGATCTGAACGCTGCCGCACAACCAGTCACTATAACCGGGCCTGCTGCTACGTACCTTGCTAGCTCCGGTGCAATCAAGTGCAGCACTGACGATAGGGATAAGACAATCGTTGCGAACACTGCTGTCGCCGTTGCAATGACTGCATCGCCTACAGGGTATTTCAACACTGAAGGAACTGGCGCTGCTATATTTCAAGTGCTTGGCGGCTCTTTTGGAACCAAGTACGCGATCCTCATCAATGGTGTCGAGGTGTCGTACTACATCGCGCCAAACGGCAGTGAAGCCGATACACGTTGGTCCGAAACGTCTACTGTAGCATCTGCACTCTTGGATGGTTTGCTACACAACACTGGTGTGCAGCCGCTTGGATCGACGTTAAGCGGGTCAAAGTACGGCAGTGGTTACTGCGCTGGATGGTCGGCTGGCATCGTGGGTGATCTGTTCTGGATCAAGGCTCCTGTCGGCACGACGTTCACTGCAACCGTCGCTGATGGTGCAGGCGGTATAAACTTCAAGTCGTGTACAGACACTGTAACGAAGCTCTCTGATCTTCCGCGTCTTGCTCCGCACTATTATGCAGTGCGCGTAGCTGAGCACTCAGACAAGGACAAAGACCTTTGGTTCAAGTTCGTAGTGTCAACACTTGAGGGAACAAGTACGCCAAGCGCAGCGAGCTTCGGTATCGCTGGCTACTGGCAAGAATGCGTAGCTCCAAACACGAACACCGTTATCGATGCGGCGACCATGCCACACAAGCTCACGTACAACGCACCAGGGTTTACGTTCGCTCGCGAGACATACGATCCACGCGGTGTGGGAACTACAGTGTCTAATCCGGACCCGTCGTTCGTCGGTAACAAGATCAACGATGTGACGACGTTCCAAGGACGTACTGTGTTCCTGTCAGGGTCGAACGTCATCATGTCACGTACTAACCGCCCAACGCACTTCTGGCGTGGATCGGCGTCTGCGCTTGTTGACACTGATCCTATCGACGTGAACTCGACGGTGGAAAGTTCTCAGATGCTGGCTGCTGTGCAATTCAACAAAGACTTGGTGATGTTCACGCGCAAGGCACAGCATGTGATCTTCGGACGCACTGCGCTTACGCCAATGAACGCGGCCCTTGTGTTGACCACGAAGTTCGAGAGCGAGCCAGCGGCGCATCCGGTCTCTGCCGGGCGCAACGTGTTCTTCTCGTCTAACTTCGGTAGGTTCACTGGCATCCGCGAGTTCTTCGCTGAGAGCACGGCAGACAGAAATGATAGTCGGCCAATCACGCAGCACGCAAATGAATACCTTGTCGGCAAGGCGAGGAAGCTGACGGTCTCAGCGAACTATGAGACGCTGCTTGTGCATACTGACGCGAACCAGACTGACGTGTACCTCTACCAGTACATTTGGGCCGACGACAAGAAGATACAATCTGCGCTCTCAACATGGAGGTTCGAGCATGACATCGTGTACAGCTTCTTCGACGAGCATATGCTGTACCTCGTGCAGCGGATCGGCACAGATTATTACCTGCTTCGACTTCCGCTAGACGTGCAGGACAGCGACGATGTTGGATACCCGGTGTATCTCGACCAACGCTTCGACGTAAAGAACTGCTACAACTCATTTGTGTTGCCGTACAGTTACCTGAACTCGGCGAAGCTGGTCTGTGTGCAGGGTAGAAACTGTGAAGCGCCTGGACTAACCGTTGCCATCAAGAGCATCGCGAATGTACCCGGTACTGGATACGTGGTGACACTCAAGAAGAACATGCTTGGTGGTGACATCATTGTCGGTACGCGGTTCAAGTCTCGGTATATGCCGACGATGCAGCGTGTGAAGGATCAGAACGGTATCGTAATGGGTACAGCGAAGTTGCGTGCAAAGCACTTCATCGCCTCCCTGTCTGACACCGGCTACATCGCTGGATGCGCTCGGTCGAAGTACGGAGACGGACCTGAAGTCTCATTCAACGCGCATATCGTCGGTGACATCGATAACGTTGTTGGAGAACAACCGCTCAGCAATGAGAAGTTCGTTCTCCCGTTCAGGGAGGACGTGACACATGCTGAGATCGAGTTCTACTCCGACAGCCATCTGCCTATGACGCTCATCGATATCGAGTACGTAGGCCAATACTACAAGCGCGGTCGTCGCATCGCGAACCAACGTGGAGGTAACTAATGTGGGCTGACTTAGCCCTAAGCGGCGGACTGTCGGCTCTGCGTACAGGTCTCTCGTATAAGCAAGCCAAGGAAGACGCGGAAGCGAAGCGTGCTTGGCAGAGCTACAAGAATACCATGACCAAGATGGCTGATGCAGCGAACCAGAACATTCTCACGACCAATGAGAACATGGCTCGCAGCAACAGCGCAGAGCAGGCGTTCCAGATTGAGCGCAGCGAGTACGTCACGGAAGCGCAGGCGGAAGCGTCTGCTGCTGCCGCTGGCGTAGCTGGTCGCTCCGTCAACGCGGTGTTGTTCGATGTCGAGAGCAACGCCGCAGTAGCGCAGAGCAGAAGGAAGGCCGACCTGCAAGCGCAGTACATCGGTATCGACAATCAGAGGGTACAGAGTTCGTTCCAAGCTGCGATGCAGATGGACTACAGCCCGATACCCAATCCAAACCCTGCAACATACATGCTCAACTTCGCATCCGACATGACGAAGCTGTATCAGAGCAGCAAGCCTAAGTAAGGAATACAATGGCGAATAATGATGGGCGTCGCGAGGTCGTACAAGACCCGCTCGCTCAGAACCCGCGTGAGCAGCGCCCTGATCGTTCGCTGCAAGTATCTAACATCCATGCACCGCATACGCCTAGCGCGCAGAGCCTGACTAGGCAGGATGGTCTCAGTGAGGCGATGTCCGGTGTTGAAGGTATTCTCGCTAAAGAGTTCGAGAAGAAGAAAGACGACTGGATCACTGAAGGCAAGGTCGCGTATCAGAGCGGCGTGACGGAACAGCAGATGCTCGAAACGGGCAACGCGTTCACTGCACAAGGCTACCGTACGCTTCAGGCTCGCGACACTGTGAACAAGTGGTTCACTAACCAGACTATCGCTCTCGACGAGAGCGACAAGCAGTTGGACCCTGCGCAGTATCAGGAGAAGCTGCGCAAGGGACGTGCGGAAATTCTCTCAGGCTTTACTGACGAGACTTCACGCAAGGTTGCGAGCGCGGCGTTCGAGGATATGTCGCCACGCCTTGCGTCTGCACATGCCATCAAGAACAGCGAGTACAATCGCGGTGAGCGTATCAACGCGTTCACGACTACGCTGGCTTCTACGGCACCTACCAGTGCAACGGCATCTAGGCGAGAGCCCGGTCAGCCGTTGGCACTGTCGCCTATCCCTGTTGCTCCGGTCCTGTCGATCAGCGCGAAGGATCGCGACGTTGGTATCCGCACCATGCTTGGCGAGGCCGCCAATGAGGGCGCTGACGGGCTGGCCGCAGTAGCGCACGTCATGCGTAACCGCGCCAGTGATGGCCGCTGGCCGTCTACAATCGAAGGCGTTGCGCTTCAGCCGAAACAGTTCTCGGCTTGGAATGCCGGGCCGGGCGGGAACAACATCCCGTACAATTATGGACCCGGCAACCCGATCTATGAACGGGCAGGGCAGGTGTTCGATGCTGTCATGAGTGGTCGGCATGTCGATCCGACTGGCGGCGCTACGCACTACTACAGCCCGGCTGGAATGTCCAAGCTCGTCGCTGACGGCGATCAGTCTAACGTCGTCCCTAGATGGCTCGAAGAAGAGACAGCGCGGGCCGGTGGGCGCATCAAGATCGGTGGGCATATCTTTGTCGGCAAGGCTGGCGCGGCAACTGGTGCCGCTCCTGCCGGGCTTGTTGAGCAAGGCAACATCGACCTGAATGCTCGACCGACTGTGAACAACGCAGACGGTACGATCAGCACTGTGCGCTCTATCTCCATTGAAGAGGACGGCAAGCAGGTACTGATCCCTACCGTTGTCGGTGACAAGGTTGTCTCTAACGCAGACGCTATTGCGGAGTACCGGAAGACCGGGCAGCACCTTGGCAAGTTCAAGTCCGTCAAGGATGCGAACGCGTACGCAGAGAACCTGCATCAAGATCAGGCCAAGCAGTACGGCAAGCCTGCTCAGCAGGTTACGGCTACGTCTATTGCTGCCGGTACTCCCGGCGACCTTAATGCGGTGCCTGCGCAGGAAGGCACTGCGCAAGTCGGTACGGCTCAGAGGGCTGGCGCTAACGAAGTACAACAGCTTATCAACGGCTACAACGGCCTGAACAAGCAGGACAAGGCTACGGCTGTTGCTGATGCGATGCGTCGTAGTCTCGATGCTGGTGACGACACGTTGTTCCGTGATGCTGGTGGACTGGCTATGCTGCACTCGCTCGGCGCTAAGCCGAATGAGATCGACGAAGTTATCAAGGCGCATAAGCGTCACGGCGACAAGCAGCAGACTGAGTTCAACGTCGGACGTGAGAAGTTCCGCGACGATATCATGAAGCGTGCTGAGAGCGGAGAGAGCAGGGATACGATCCTTGCGGACATCGACAAGGCTCACAACGAAAATATCCTGAACGATGCTAACGCGCGTGCCCTAGCGCAGTCCGCTCTTGACAAGATCAGGGCGGAAGGCAAGGACACTTCCAAGCTGGGCAACATCGACATGCTCAATGAGCTTGGTGGATTGTACCAGCAGATCGCTACAGGCGGGGACTTCAAGACGTTGGCTGCGCAAGGCAAGGCCATCGCTGAGAAGTACGGCGCTACCGAGAAGGACGTGCAGCACGTTGTCGGCAAGATGTTCTCCGACAGCCAGCAGTACCAGAACTCCATGCGCTCCGAGGCCAAGACGCTGTTAAAGACTAAGGCTGAGCAGGACGGCATCAAGGCTGGTGTTGCCCGTGCAATATCGCAGGGCTACGGCCTGAGCACTGTTACTGGAAGCGTCAAGAGCACGAACGATAACGGTCAGCCCGTAACTGTGACTGCCGAAGAATACGGCGTGCAGCAAATCAAGGACAAGTGGGCGAAGCAGTATTCCGATGCTGTGAGCGCAGGCAAGATGACGGCTGAGCAGGCGAAGCCTGAGCTTGAGCGCAAGGTCATGCTTGAGCTTCAGAACCACAACGTCGTTGATAAGCAGACGCAATCACAGTTGGTCGGCGCGCTCAGCGGGAACATCGTTGACAAGGGCGGCACTCTCAAGAAGGGAGCAGTGCAGGCTTACGACACATGGCTCACGCTGAAGACGACGCCCGGCATCACGCCAGCGTACCTGTCGAAGGTCGTTGGTGACGACCAGACGCGCACGCTCTTGGAGCACGCGTTCTTGCTCGACGCTGGCGACCTGTCCAAAGAACAGGCGCTGCTCAAGGCGCACGAGTTGCTGAATGATCCGAACCGCGATCCGCAGGACAAGATCAACAAGGATGTTATCTGGCGTCAGAAGATGGACGTGGATATGAAGAAGACTTTGTTGGAGCGAACTGATCCTGGCTTCCTGAGCCGATTGTTAAACACTGCTGACCGGAGCGAGCGAGAGCGCATCCTGACGAACAACAGGACAGCGGAGAACTACGTGAATGCTCGTGCGGACGCGTACCACTTCCAGAACCCGAACGAGCGCGCGGAAGTGTCGCTTGAGAAGGCGCTTCAGGATTTGCAGGCGCACTCGACGCCAGTTATGGGCAACCTCATTATCACCAAGCCCGGTAAGGAGCTTGACAAGACGATGGGCGTACAGGGCTTCGGTCCTAACGCATCGCAAGATGCTATCTCGTCTTTCCTGCGTAAGAACGGCCCGGCTCTGTGGGGCAAGCTGTACACCGACCAACAGTCCGGTGCAGTCGCCAGCACGATCAAAGCCGCTGGCGATCTGGAACGCGGACTGAGCCCGCAGGGCATCGCTCGCGCGGTTGCGCCGGGCACGTTCGATAGTCCAGACAACTACAAGAACGAGAGGCCGCACGATCCTCCGATGTACATCACGTACAACGCGGAACTAGGTGTGCTCACTGTTGACCTGTACAAGGACAAGGACATGAAGCAGACGCTCGGTGCGCCGAAGCACTTCAATGTCAAGAGCATTGGTGCGGAGTACACGAAGGAGCAGACCCAACCCGGATCATGGGCAAAGGTCTGGAACTCCATGTTCAAAGGTACAGCGAAGGCTGTGAAGGATGCCAACGACTTTGTTGGTAGGACGAACGCATTCGATAACTAGAAATCAACCGGCTGGCCTGCGCTTCACGCGTGGGCCAGCACAAGGAGTACTATGGCTGGATTTGAAGACCCGGTAGAAGACCCGCAAGGTCTATTACCGGCTGCTGGTGGGATGCAGATCACGGCGTCGGAAGATGACCTGATCGGGCGTGAGCCTACCTCTAAGACTGTTCGTCTTGAGAACGAAGCGAACATCGTAACGATTGGCGACCACACTACCGATGACAGCCTTGCTGTCTTCAACGACAGTGTGATGAAGTCGTTCACTAGCGGCGGCAATTGGGCGTACCAACTGTACAAGCGCGGTGAGCGCGAAATGCTTTCCCCTGCGCCTGATCCGGCCTTCAACGCTGACAGTTTCATTCAACGGCATCGCGCGGTTATTCCGCAGCATCTTGAAAGCCAGTTCAGACTGGCCACGTCAGACATTGAAGCCAACCTGATCCTGTCTGACATGCAGGACGAGATCAGCAAGCAGGAGATACTGGCTCGACGCGGAGGCTTTAGCACCTTCGTTGCCGCTGGCCTGTCTGGCATCGTTGACCTTGATACGCCGCTGGCGGTTCTTTCCGGTGGTGCATCTGCTGGCTTCAAGGGCGGCATCCTCGCAACGAAGTGGGGACGCCTCGCTAGCTCTGCTGCATCAGGCGCGTTGACGCAGGCCGCTGCGCAGACGATTGCGTTCGAGGCCGGGACCACTGGCGACTGGACTAGCATCCCTGCTGCCGGGCTCGGCGGCATGGCATTCGGGCTGGCTGGCGGTGCGTTGAAGAAGAACCGTACTGAGGTTCATGCGAACGCGAGCGTGGAGAAGGTAGCTAAGGAGTTCGACGAGTACGTTGCTGACGGCGCACCGCTGGCGCAGCGCGACATCCGCTCCGAGACGCACATGCACGATGACGTGTACGGCACACGTGCTATGCAGCAGGCCGAAGAAGAGTTTCCGCAGGAGACCATCGTGCTACCTTCTGACAAAGAAGGCGGTGTGGGCACTGTCATCAAGCTCTCTGATCTTGAAGCTGCTCCTGCAAGTCCTGGCGATAACGTTGCGACCGCTGGCGCTACCATGCGCGACGTGCAGGGTGAGAACGGCGGCTCAATCGGCGCTCGGCAGCTTCAGGCGCAAGGCTCCCTCGCGACCATTCAGAGCAAGCGCATCACTGACATGATTACCAAGGCGCGGCGCTGGCTGTCTAGCTCTGGCGTCGAGCAAGAGTACAATGAGAAGTACAGCGGGTTGAGCACGAAGGGGCAGGCTGGCGATACCGTCGCCAAGGCTGGCGCTCGCTTCCATGACGCGCTGGCATCATCGCCGCTGGCTAATGACTTCGACCGCATGTGGCGCTCCGGTTCGTCGGTCGCGAAGCGACTGGCGTATGACATCTTTGAGAACGCGAGCGGCGTTGTTCGCAACAACCGATCCGCTGCGATGCTGAAGGATCACTACGAGAAGCAGTTGCTTGGCTCCTTCATGCCTGCGTACGAAGACGCAGTGAAGCTGTACGCCAAAGAGAACGGCCTGTCGTGGTACGAGCGCGTGACGAACAGTGCGAAGCGTGAAGAGTTCAACAGGCAAGTCATCACCGAACTGAACGCACGTAAGTCTGATCCTCCCGGAACACAGCGACAGCTACCGGAGAGCGTGCGAGTTGCGGCTGACGCGGTTGATCGTTGGTCCGCTCTCGACATCGAGATCGGCAAGGGTCGCCCCGGCGAAGGTAGCATCAAGGGCTATGAGAACCTAACGGCGTACTCCGGGTACTATCCTCAGAAGTGGAGCGGATCAAACATCGAGAAGCTTATTCGCACTGGCCGCAAGTCGGTAGACGATATCACCAAGGCTGTGTCAGAGGCGTACGTGCACATGCACGGTATGTCGAAGGATAACGCTGACACGTACGCAGCAGCGATGGTGCGGCGTGCTCGCGCAGGAGAGCGCGGCACGGACACGAACCTGATCGGTATCCTACAGCAGGATGGTCGGGAGTTTCTGCGCGAGACCTTGTTGTCGAACGGTGTGTCTGATCATGAGGCGAACAAGCTGATCGATACGCTTACTGGCGAAGCCGCGAAGCGCGGACAAGCCGGTCACACGAAGGGACGTATCGACCTTGACCTTCGCTTCACTGCATCAAACGGTATCAACCTGCTCGACCTCGTTGACACTGACGTAGCGCGGCTAATCTCGCGACGTGCTCGCGGTACAGCGGGTAGCTCTGCACTGGCTCGTAAGGGCATTGCATCACGGACTGATCGTGCTGACATCAAGCAGGCTATCTTGGAAGAACAGTACGCTCGCGGTCACAGCAAGCAGACTGGTGCTAGCGCACTCGACAAGTTCAACTACGCGATAGACAGAGACAAGCATCTGACTGGCGACGACATCGATAACATGTTCTCGTACTTCGATGCAGGCCCTGTCGCTGGCGGCATCAGTCCGCTGTACTCGAACATCAAGAAGGCAACGAACCTCGCCCTGCTGAACCAACTAGGTCTGACGCAGATGGCTGAGACCGGAGCGCAGATCGCGAGTGTTGGTTTGCGTCGATGGTTCGATCATGCAGGCCACGCTATTCGCGGTGACGCTGTGAACCCGACCTCAGAGTTGGTCAAAGAGCTAAAGCACATGCACGTGCTCGTGCCCGAAGAGAAGCTGTTCCGAGACGACTTCAATCTTGAAATGGATCGGGCAGGGCCAGCGCAATCGGAGTTGATGCAGAAGCTGTCATCGGTTCTGAACCACGGTCAGCGTCTGCAAGGGTACACGTCTGGCTTCTACGCGGTGCGCAACTTCCAACAGCGTGTCGCTGTTACATCCGCTGCTGACAAGATCATGCAGAACATGGCAGGGCTTGCGCATGACCTCAGTGCTGAACGTGCTGCGGACATCGGACTTGATCCTGCATTGTACTCTCGCATTCAGCGTAAGTACGCGAACCCGGTTGCTGTCAATCAGCACGCCACGCGTCCGCCAATTGTTGAGTTCAAGGACGGTACGCTGCACAAGCTGAACCTCGATAAGTGGGACGCTAAAGACGTTGAGGACTTCTCGCTCGCGTTGAACAGGCATGTGAACCAAGTCGTACAGAAGGCGATGGCAGGCGAGAGCAGCATCCTGTTCCACAAGGACGGTATCTCGTCTCTGTTCTTTCATCTGAAGGCATTCCCAATGCTCGCTCTGGAAAAGCAGGCAGGCCGCAACTTCAAGTTCGCGGATGGTGAGGCTGCGTACACGTTCCTTGCAGGGCTCGCGACTGCGGCTGCTGCGTACGGTGTGAAGCAGGCCATCAACGGCAGAACGGAGAACCTATCTGTTGACAAGCTCGCGCGCGGTGCAATCGGTCTGAGCAACATGACGGGCTGGCTTCCAATGTGGAGCGATCCAGTTGCGACCATGCTCGGCATGGATGCGCTGAAGTTCAACACGTACAATCAAGGCATCGACGGTAACGTGTTCAGCACTCCTGCTGCGCTCACGACGCTGAACAGAATGTCCAACATCGCCGCGATACCGGGGCACGCAGTTACGGGCAATCTCTCGAACAACGATGTACGCGCGCTGCAAGCAACGCCGATCATCGGCAACGCGTACGGCTTTACAGCCATCTTCAACGCACTGAAACAATAGACGTTCTCAGATAGTGACCCTTGTACCTCCCTATTAGGAGATACAAGGAGTTACTATATGTCCTATTCAAGGGTCATAGCTACAGGTGACGGCGTGACCACGCAGTTCGCTGTGAACTTCGCACTGGACTTCCTAAACGAATCGGACGTTACGTGCAGGGTTGGCAACGAGGTTGATGGCAGCAACAATCCGCTGTACCGGCCGATCACCTTCCTTTCTACTAATCTAATTAAAGTGTCTGGCGCCCCTGCTGGTAACGGCGTCAAAATCGTATTCAGTCGTACCGTAGACAAAGGGATACTGCGAGTAGACTACCACGACGGCGATCAGCTTGATGAAGACAATCTTATGATTGCTCAGAAGCAAGCTATGATGGCCGTGCATGAAGTGCTGGACGGTCGCTTAACAGCGTTCACCCAGGACTTAGATGCAGGTGGCTTCAGCATCGTAAATCTACGAGAGCCTGTAGAGGCGTCTGATGCTGCTACTAGGAACTTCGTTCTTACACAGAGCGGCCCGGCCGCTGCTGCCGCTGCTGCTGCCTCTGCCGCAGATGCGGCTACCTCTGCATCTGACGCGTCGTCAGACGCGACTGCTACTGCCGCACTGTACGCCGCATTCGGTGCACTGTACCTCGGTACTAAAACTGCTGACCCGGCTCTGGATAACAGCGGAGACGCACTAGCTATAGGCGCTCTCTACTGGAATAGAACAGCAGGATCGCTGCGCGTTTATGACGGTGCCGGATGGAAGGCGTACTCGCCTAGTGCAGCAGCGTCAGATTTTGCGACCGTCGCAGATGCGAAGGCCGCACCGTCGTCACTCGACATCATACGCACCAACGGTAATCTTGCTTTGGCAGATCGTGGCGGCGCTACGTACTTGCAGGTTGCGACTGATCCTGCTGAGCCTGGATCGTTCGCACTGACTAACGGACGCTACGCGAAAATCCTAGAGCGTTATATTACGCCGCAGATGTTCAAGACGGCAGCGGACGCCGGTAACGATGCACTCATGATGCAACGCTTCATGCAGTACGCTATTGAAAAGGGCGGTGAAGCTATCATCCCGTACAATGGTACAGGAGGCTATAACTTCTCCACTACATGTTCTGTTACTGCGCCTACGTTTACACGAAAGAAGTTCGTGGCGGATGGTGCAACCATCAAGACGGCAGGAGGCATCTACGCCTTTCAAGTTACTGGCGGTGGATACTCTGGCGGATTGACGTTCGAGGACTTCTGCCTCGATCAGCAGGGTAATGCAGCAGCACTTGGCGGATGGCGTGTACAGCAGTCTGGCAACATCGTATTTCTACGTCCGACAATTCGTGCAGGTGGTGCTAACCCTGGAGTGTACAAGGGCTTCTATCTGAAGCAGTCCGTAAATTCTAATCCTGATACAGGAGCATTCTGGACTACAATCGAGCAGCCGGAAATCTATTCGGTTACGACGGACAGTGTAGCATTCCCGATCTATATAGAGGGCGATGCCAATAGGACGCGCATCATTGGTGGTGAGTTCAGCACGTTCGACTACGGAGTTTACTTCGATGGGACGGTATCACCGCCCGGTAGTGCTAACGGCGTTGTTATTGACGGACTTGACTTTGAAGTTGGTGTAGAGGCGATACATTATCGCGGCGTCATCGGAGCATCCGACACTAGGCCGCTCGGGTTGCGCATCGTTAATTGTACCGCTGAAGGTACAGTTGGAACATTTCTTAGACTTCAGAACGTCGATCAGAACAGTATCGCACCTATTCACTTGTCTGGAAACTACGTCGAGTGCGCAACGTACATCGACAATCCGAACAACGTGCGCATCAGTTCTACAGACTTCCCGCAGACGTTGGTTGGAACAGTGTTCGTATCTGGTACAAGTGCTTCTGTCGTATTCAGCAAGCCGCAGCCGAGTGCTAAGTACAAGGTTGACGTAGAGGTAACAGGTAGTTTCACTTGGTACGTCGATAACAAGACAGCGAATGGATTTACTCTGCATACGTCAGTCGGTCTTTCCGAGACGTTGATGTGGTCTGTAATTCGTCTGTAAACAAATCCACACTTCAACGGAGGCTGCTGTGCAGACCAACGACTACTTGGCCGCAGCAGCCTCATACGTTGCCGCGATGCTGGCTCTGTTCGTAGAGCACTCTAATACGATCATTCAGATTATGGGCTTCATCCTTCTCGTTGCACGACTGGTGCATGAAGTCCCGCGTGCGTATTCAACAGTGAAGAAATGGTGCGGTCTTGTCTAAGGGACCGGCTACAGAAGGACGACTCGGCGACCTGCATAACAGGGTAGCTGAAGTCATGATTAGCGCACTCGACAATATCGACAAGGCGCAAGAAGCGTACTCACTCATGGACGCTGAAGTCATCGCGGACAAGGGCATCAAGGAGCCGGAGCTTAATCCGGCGTTGCTCTCGGTCATGGTGCGCTTCCTCGACGCGAACAAGGTTACTTGCGCGCCGGAAGCTGGCAACGGCATGAGCGACCTTGAACAGCGATTGGCTGACAAGGCGAAGAAGCGGCGCTCCGTTGGGAACGTCGTGCATCTTACTGACGAATGAATTTATAGGGCTCGCGCGTTAGCGCGGGCCTCAGTAAATCCATAACGTGAAGGGACAGCATTGGCTGTAAGAGAGACTGCTGAGCAAGCTCTCGAACGTTGGCATCAACTAGAACTGCTTCAAAAGCACTATGCTGAGTTCGATGACTTCCTAGTCGATGTTATCGAAGACCTCATGGGCTTCGTCTGTACGGAAGTGCAGATCGACATCGGCAAATACATCGCGCACGGTCCTAAGTACCGCATGGTACAGGCACAGCGCGGACAGGCCAAGACCACTATCACCGCTGCGTACGCAGTGTGGAGCTTCATCCACGATCCAACTACCCGCGTGCTGATCCTATCGGCCGGTGACACTCAGGCTACTGAGATCGCCAATTGGGTAATTCAGATCATCAATGGAATGCCGGAGCTTGAATGTCTCAGGCCGGATAGATCGAACGGCGACCGTTCGTCGGTCGAAGCGTTCGACATCCACTACACTCTCAAAGGACCGGAGAAGTCTCCGTCGCTTGCGTGCGTCGGTATCACATCGAACATGCAGGGCAAGCGCGCAGACATCCTGATCGCTGACGACATCGAGAGCCAGAAGAACAGTCAGACGCAACATCAGCGTGCACGCCTCGTGCATCTTACGCTCGACTTCGCGTCGATCTGTTCTAACGGGCATATCATTTATCTCGGTACGCCGCAGAGCATCGACAGCCTGTACAACGGTCTGCCGGGACGAGGCTACGACATTCGCATCTGGCCGGGCAGGTATCCTACCGACGAAGAGTTAAAGGGCTATGGTCCGTACCTCGCGCCGTTCGTGCTGTCTCGCCTGAAGGCCGATCCGTCATTGCAGACGGGCGGCGGGCCGACAGGAGATCGCGGCAAGGCGATTGATCCGGTGTTGCTCGGGGAAGACATTCTTGTGAAGAAGGAGATCGACCAAGGCTCGGCGTACTTCCAGCTTCAGCACATGCTGAGCACTACGCTGTCCGATGCTGCACGCTTCCCGCTGAAGCTCGGCGCGCTACGCGTGCTCGCTTACGACCGCGAGAACATGCGTGCACCCATGACGATCAACTTCGCCCGCACTGATGACGCGCAGATCATTCTGCCGTCCGGTCTGCCGATCAAGGATCGCCTGTACCGCGTGAAGTCCGCAGAGGACTTCGGTGAGATCACTGGACTGCATATGTATGTGGACCCTGCTGGTGGAGGTCAGAACGGCGACGAGCTAGCTTACGCAATGACCGGCTTCTGTGCCGGGCGTGTGTTGCTGTTCGACGTGAGCGGCATCCACGGCGGCTACGACGACCTTCAGCTTGATTGGCTGACGGCTGCTGCTGTTAAGTGGAAGCCGAAGACGATCAGCATCGAAGAGAACTTCGGCAAGGGCGCGCTGTCTAAGGCGTGGCAACCTCGGCTGCTCAAAGCACTCCGCGACGTGAACCATTCGGTTGGTATTGAGGACGTGTGGGAGAGCGGACAGAAGGAGCTACGGATCATCGACGTGCTTGAGCCTATGATTGGCGCAGGCAAGTTCGTTGTGCACGAAGACCTGATCCAAGCGGATTGGGATGCGTGCCAGAAGTACAGCGCCGACAGACGCTCGACGTACAGTTGGCTGTGGCAGATGTCGCGCATCACTCGTGATCGTGGCGCACTGATCCACGATGACCGTCTTGATGCCATCGCAGGCTCTGCCCGCTATTGGGTTGAACTAGTTGCAATGGACGAGGACAAGTCCAAGGCTCAGGCCAAGAACGAAGCGTACCGGAAGCTCATGTCTAACCCACTAGGGGACGGACGGAAGTTGCCTGGACTGTTCGGTAAACAATTCCGCGCAGCTAACGCGCTAGACAAATTCAATCGCGGTCGCTTCTGACCGCACTAGGAGAACATATGACTGCAAAGAAGGAAGCTCCGGCTGTTGCTACGAAGGTCTCTGCGAACCCGGCACTTGTCGAGTTCCCGAATGATCCGTGGGGCATGACCGCAGAGCTTCGCAAAGCCGGACTGCGCGCCGCTAGCTCGGTGCGTGGTAACGACGAGAAGCACGCTCTGCTGCTCGCCACGCTGCGCGTGCTCGCTCAGCATTCTCTCGCGCGCCTTGAAGGCGATGCGGCTGAACTGCGGAAGACCTTGGAAGAGATCGCTGAGCGCGATGCTTCGGCATTCCACCGGGTTGTGAGCCACGGCGTTCCTGATCCGGCTGAGCCCGCTGCGCCGGTTGAACCGGCCGCTGAATAAATGAACGGGCTGCATCCGGTGAAGGAGTGCAGCCCGTCCGACGCGCCCCGGTAAGGCCCGAAAGCCAGTACAGGCGCTGTCTACCCGAAAGGTCCGATCTGAGAATTATAACAGACCGCCGACCTAAACAATCAAATTCTACTTATACATTCAAAAAGGATTACCCCAATGGGTCGCCCCGTAGTTCCCCAAACGTACGACATTTTCCTCGCCGGTGCTCGGCCTGTGCAGGGCATCGCACGTAAGCTTGCTGTCGGCGTTGCCAGCACCATCGTCATCCCGAAGGGCACGGTCGTATTCTCGATCAGTGTCAGGAATAAGACCGCGAATGCCGTCACTGGCGGTATCAAGATCGGTACCACTCTCGGTGGTACTGACGTGCTCGCTGCCGGTGCAGTTGGCGCGAACGCTGTCACGCAGTTCCTGCCTGTCTCCGGTCAGGTCGCGAACACCGCTGCTGACCGCACTCTGTACATCGACGCTGTGACCGCGTGGAACTCCGCCTCGGTGGATGTCGTGGTCGAGTTCGAGTACCTCGCCTCGTAAGCGAGTTCGTATCTAAGCTGTACTCCGATAGCTGACAAGGCCGGAGCCTCTGCACCATCAGGTGTACGCTCCGGTCCTCTATCCGCGTTTGAGCCGTGCGAACTCTTTAGCAGCAGCGAGAGCCTGCTCTTGTGTCATCGCCTCGGGCCGTAGCCTTCGGCTAGGCTCATCATCGTAGTAGAAATACTTCTCGCCGCCCGTCCACGTCACCTTGAAGCTGCCGGTCCTGGCTACCGCCTCGGGTGTCTTCGTTAGTTTCACTGTCATACGCTTCAGGTAGTTCCCTCCGGTCAGGATCGCCAGAGAAGCCGCAGGAGAGGCTGTCCGTCTCCCGGCTACGCGACAACGGGCGGCAGGATTTAACGCACAGGTGATTCCGGCTGTTGATCGACGGCGGATGGAAAGGTCTTACCCGATTATGGAAAGGACTTTCCTCGGGATGCGCCAGTTCAGATCGCAGATTTGACGGAATTTTTCGTGGGGGTATCCGACAGAAGACGCGCGGCCTGATCCCCCGTACGCCCGTTCATAAAATCGGTATAATGAGTTCGTATTAGGATTGCATTCGGTTTCATAGCCGGAAAGCAACACGCTAATACTTTGCCTTAGCCGGTAGGGTACCGGGTATGCATCATTGCATTGAACATAGTTATAGCATGTAGCTTAGCCGGATACAAGCTTGGTGATTAGCAAGCGTAGGCATGGGCATCTGTCTTTGTCTGTCTTTGTCCTATCCTGCATATCCTCTCGTATCCAAATCATAGTTATAACCTAGCTACTACCTAGGCCAAGCCTAAGCCGAACATGGCCTAGCTAATTCCCTCCCTATTTGAAGATACCAGAACGATACGGCTTAGCTGTATCGGTCTAACAGATATTATATAATATAATCAGATAGATAGTACATACTAGCTACTAGATAGCCGAATAAGAACAACTAGTATGTATAATCCCAGCTACTGAATTGATGTACAGAAACAAGCTACTAGACTATCTACTGTACTAGATAAGCCATTGATATATATACAATAGTTCTGCGCAGTTGTTGTCTGCAATAGTCCAATACGAGCTATAAATCAGATAGCTATACAGACTGCGACAATAGCAGCAATCATCAGCAAAATCATCAGCTTACATCACAGTTTCTGTACCAAGCTAAAATACTAGCTTTTAGTACAGATGATTGGTGCTATTGTTTGGTTGTCGCAACGGCGCGGCGGACTGAACCGAACGGCTAACCGCTCCGGCAACTTGCCAAGGTTCTCTCTGCTTCGTTTGTCAGCAACATCCTACGGAATTGCCTACTAGCTCACTGTATCGGGCTAGATACTAGGCAGATGATACAGACGACACTAGGCGTATACCTAGTCTCAGGCCGAACCTTGAACCTTGGATGGAGCGGGCAGGGCTATTGAGTATCTGCGGATACGGGCAAGTCAGCCTTTAAGCCGTGGTACGTGCGAGTGACGCTCGCAGTGTAAGCCGAATAGGCGTTGCATCTTGGATGCTACACACAGAGCGTTGAATGCTCGCACGTAGTCCATCGCACTAGGTCAGGTTCCTGATGTTTTGCGGGATGCTTCACAGTGTCCATCGCAAACCGTTCGCAGGGTAATCACAAGCGCACTAGCTATCGCAACAGCCAAGCTTGCTAGTGGTGATTACCAGTTAGTTACAGCCATCGCAGCGTCATGAATGCGGGCTTGCAGCGCGGACCCACGCAATCGTTTAGTGCGGGTTTCATTGCAGGCAATACGCACGATTAGAGCGGGCTTTGTAACTGCATCTAACTTCATAAAACGCAAACAACGCATACAGCCAGCTAGGCCGCACAGCGAACGTCGTGAGACGCGAACGCCATACGTGCGCCTAGTTGGTTATGCGAGCGCAGAGAGTAAATCGTGCATCTGCTACGGACGTAATAGCATTGTCTGCACGTTGCTGCGCTCACACAACCAACTAGTGAGCAACGGTTATGTTAACACTGAAAGAAGCGCATCAGCGCATGTCTATCAATCGCATGTCGCTACGGAATACCGGACACGGTGACTACAAGGTCAACTTCCTTGAAGCACGCGACGACAAGGCCGCGTATTTCACTGATGACCTTGAGGACGCTGTTCTGACGGGCGCTGCTATGCGCCGTCGTCGCGAGGCTAAGCTACGCTTGGTGTTCGCATGAGCTATCGCGGCAGACTGCTACAGGCAACGGGCTTCATGTTCGTCCTGTTATCGATCACGCATCTAGTCATCACGTGGAACGGTGCAACCACGATTATCGGGACCGCAATAGCTGCGTTCCTGACTGCATTCTGCTGCGTTCGCAAACCCCGCTCCTAGACGGTATCTAGGATCAACAGCCCGCGCCATTGAGGCGTTCAACCGGAGACCATGCACATGACTGCCAAGACCAAGACCGCTACTGCTGCGCCCGCTCTGCCCGTTGTGAAGGCCGCTGGCCCGATCAAGCTCCTTGTGGGCGTCAAGGCAATCGAGGATGCGCTCATGAGCATTCATCGGCGCGGGCAGACGCTGCAACAGGACATGCACATTGCTGCCTGCTCGGTGCTCTCGCATATCGGCCAGCACTCCGACATCCGCATGGCTGCGAAGCTCTTGAACGCGATGCCTGAAGCGGCGCGCAAGAATGCGATGCGCGATTGGCTCAGCGAGTTCGGCCCTGTCACGTTCGACGGCGACAATCCGATCTTCGTGCCCGGTGGCAAGGTTCGGCTCGGTGACGCTATGGCGAACCCGTTCTGGAAGTTCAGCCCTGAGAAGCCGTATCAGGCGATTGACGTGGCTGCGCTCATTGCGAGCACGATCAAGAAGCTCGAAAAGGACGCGAAGGAAACCAAGGCGAACCACGGCGCGCTGATCGCGGGCTTGGAGAAGCTGATCCCGGCTGCGCCTACCGCGCACTAACGCTACCGGCCTAATGCCCTAGGCCAACCTCCGATCAACTAAGCCGCGCTCAGCAATGGGCGCGGCCTTTTTGTGTTTGTGAGAACGCTCATAGCGAGCGTTGCCACAAGCGCATTGTGCGCTGTCATAGGGGAACACCATGTTGGACTACGCAGTTAATCACGGCGACAAGATGCGCGACATCGTTGACGTAATGCGCGCTGGTCGCAAGATCGAAGCAATCAAGCAGTGGCGCACTCTGTACGGCGTCGGGCTCAAGGAAGCCAAGGATGCTGTTGAGGCTCTGTGCTCTGCGTTCGTGCCGAACGTGGCGTTCTCTTCTGCGCCTGCTGCGGCTCCGGCTCAGTACATGGTGTTCAGCAAGCAGTACGAGCACGACTACGATTGGTCGCGCTATTGGGCTGATGACCGCGCTGATGCTGATCGTTGGGCCGAAGGCCGGATCAACAGCAACTGCGAAGATGTTGTTGTGGTCAAGGTCGTTGCGCAGTCTGTCATCACTCGCGCGATGAAGTCCGTCTAACCAATTCACCTACGCATAGGGCGCAGGCTGTTCACTCAGTCTGCGCCCTTTTTGCGTTCTGATGGAGGAACGTCATGTCGTTAGAGGCTCTGCTCGTGCTGCTGTTCACAGTGTTCGCTGTACCCGGCGCATGTTTTCTCGTCTGTCTCGGTATGGTCATTCGCGGCTTGGTGCGTGGCTACCGCATTCGCAGCGTGCATCGACACTACCGCCCTGAGAAGTCGGGGAGGTACGCGTGATGCACAAGTACGACGTGGAATACACGGACACGTTCGGCGGCGAAGCTAACTACTGTTGGGTTAAGCGCGCTGTTGTGTCTGTTCCTGAGTGGCCGCACTTCAAAGGTTGGGACGGCAACGGGCGTATCGAGCCGAAAGGCTACAAGCCGTACCTAATGCGCGAAGCTAAACGCGCTGTTGGCTTAACCGGCGTGCGCGGCACGGTAGTTGAGCACGGAGACATGATCGAGTTCAGACCGTATCGCAGCGCGACTGTGATGTTCATTACATGGAAGGACGAGCAATGAGCACGACGCCACGGCTCTACGTCGGCACGTACGCCAAGTACAACAACGGCTCTATCGGTGGTGCGTGGCTCAACCTAGACGACTACAGCGACAAGGATGCGTTCCTTGAAGCGTGCAAAGAACTGCACAAGGACGAGCCTGATCCTGAGCTTATGTTTCAGGACTACGAAGGCTTTCCGCGTGCGTACTACAGCGAAAGCTCGGTTGACGAGAAGCTGTGGGACTGGATTGAACTCGATGAAGACGACCAAACCATGCTTGAGGCGTACGTCGAGCACGTCAATCAGGACGGCGACATAGAGCAAGCTCGTGAAGCCTTCATGGGCAAGGCCGACACGAAAGCCGAGTTCGCTGCGCAGTGGCTGTCAGATACTGGCGGTCTCGAACGAGTGCCTGAGCACATACAGAACTACATCGATTACGAAGCGTACGCTCGTGACATGGAGCATGACGGCATCACGTTCGTCAGGCTCAACGGCGAGCTTTGGGTATTCGGCAACAACTAAGGGGAAAACAATATGCGAACTGTCAACGTGAACGAGATCAACTCCGCGATCATCAAAGCTGATCGTATGGAGGCACAGCGCGAGCACGGCGAACGCTACGAGCATCGCCAGCGCGTGAACGGTCAGCCGTTGCGCGAGGAACCGTCAGCGATGCCGCCGACGAACTACGGTAGCGAAGCGAGTGCGTACAAGCCTGCGCACGGCGGGTACTGCGGTTTGCGCGCTGGCCGCGCTGAGTAATCCACGAACACTTCAACGGAGAACACTACAATGGCTAAGCCAACTCGTAACCGTCGCGTCAGCATCCTCGGCGCAATCGCTGTGCACGCTGAAGCGAACAAGTCTGATCCGTTCGCCGCGAAGCGTGCAGCTATGACGCTGCGTCGGCATCCTGGCGATAAGGTGCACATGGCCGAAACGGCTGAGCGGCTGAACGCTGCTGGTGCGTCTCGCATGAAGCGCAATGGCGCTGCTGACTGGCTCAGTGACGCACAACACTACGCTCTGTCTACGCTGCGCAATGGTCTCGTCGTTGCGCTCAAGAAGCGTGCGCCGCGCAAGCGCAAGCCTGCGCTGAGCATGAGCCAGTTCGCCACCAAGGCTGATCTGGAAGCGGCGAGGGCGGCAGCGTGAGGATGCCCGGCAAGAGCGTCTTCGCGTCGGCCATGCAGATGCTGACTGATGCTGAGATCATGCAACGGTTCGCCCTACAGGCTCGCCGTCCGCATGTGTCGAAGCATCGGCAAGATCGGCGCGGCAAGTGTCGCATCGCTGATAACTCGGGCATCAAGAAGCGAATGCGTGCTTGGCGTCGGGAGTGCGCTGCGTAATTGCCTGCACTGACATTCAACGAAGCCGCCGCAGAGCTACGCGTTAGCGTGCGGCGGTTTCAGGACATCGTTAAGCGGCATCCGTTCTACTATCCGAACGGGTGTCGCAAGCTTTTCACGAACGAGCACATCGCTCAGATACGCGAGGCATTAACAGAGGAAGCGCGATGCTCAAGCTCAAAGAGAGACACGGTTCGCCGTACTGGTACTTGCGCGGCACCGTCAGGGGCATCAGCGTTGACGAAAGCACTGGCATTGCTGTCAGCAACGTCAAGTCAGCAAACGAATACAGGATCAGGCGCGAAGCGGAAGTTCTTGAAGAGAGCATCCACGGTAAGCGCGTAACAGCGACATTCGCTCAGGCCGCACTGAGCTACTTGGAAAAAGGCGGACGACAGACACACAGGCTAGCCGACATCATCAAGCACTTCGGTACAACGAAGCTCAGCATGATCGGACAAGCCGAGATCGATGACGGCGCGATAGCCGTGTTTCCGAACATGCAGAACTCTTCTCGTCGCACGTTCTACTACGCTCGTGTGTCGGCCATACTGAAGCACGCTCACAAGCGCGGTATGTGCGACGAGATAACTTTCGATTGGCCACCATTAGGCAACGGAGTGATCCGTTGGCTGACGAAGGATGAAGCGAACCGGCTGATAGACGAAGGCAGGCACATCAAGCCGCTGCTGATCTTCCTGTTCTACACCGGGGCGCGCATCAAGGAAGCGATGAACCTTCAGCTTCAAGACCTGGACCTTGAGCGCAGGCACGTGCAGTTCATTGACACGAAGAACGGAACAGATCGCGGCGTGCCGCTGCATCCGCGTGTCGTTGATGCTCTGCGTGAAATGCTCTCGGTGCACAGGCCGAACGGTGGAGACGTGTTCCGCCGCGTAGACGGTACTGAGTACGACCACGGCGCAAAGCCTAGTGATCGTGTCAGGAACGTCTTCAAGGAAGCCTGCAAGCGAGCAGGCATCACGAAGTTCAGGATACACGACACGCGACACACATGGGCAACGTGGCACTACCAGATGAACCGCGATCTTGGTGCGCTACAGAAGCTCGGTGGATGGAAGACACTAGCGATGGTGATGAGATACGCACACACGAACGTCGCAGAGTTAGGCGACACAATAGACAGGCTGTAGCAATGCAACTGAACAA
Source organism: Bradyrhizobium sp. Kon10 (assembly GCF_055807395.1). NCBI lineage: Bacteria > Pseudomonadati > Pseudomonadota > Alphaproteobacteria > Hyphomicrobiales > Nitrobacteraceae > Bradyrhizobium > Bradyrhizobium sp. Kon10. The sequence goes on from NZ_JBVVOZ010000004.1 coordinate 109,126, forward strand.
TGACGAGTACCATGCACGACGCTTTGCGCATCAGATACTCGGACTGATGAACAGATACATACCTGATGCGTGTCACCGGGAAGTGTCGCAGCACCTGTATCAGTGGGCGCTCGATCAGGGCCTTGAGCTTACGAACAAGGCGATGCGCCAGCAGTACGAGGCGTGGAAGCTGTGCACCTTGGAAATGTCGCCTATCTTTATCGGGGAAATTCCGGGGAGTGGGAACGAGCAGGGTGGATAACCCTGCATTCTCAATTGCTTGGCTGGCGCTCAGTTATATACATAGTATAGGGCGAGGCGCCTTGCGAGCCATTGCGTGTCCCCGGAATTCGACGTAACCAGCCGCAAACCCACTGGAAATCGGGCATGACCGACCGCAAAAACGGCCTCACATACGCCGATTCAGGCGTCGATATCGACGCGGGCAACCGTCTCGTCGACCTGATCAAGCCGATGGTGCGCGCCACCGCCCGCGCCGGCGCCGATGCCGAGATCGGCGGCTTCGGCGGCCTGTTCGACCTCAAGGCGGCCGGTTTCAAGGATCCCATCCTGGTCGCCGCGACCGACGGCGTCGGCACCAAGGTCAAGATCGCGATCGAGACCGGCCTGCATGGCGGGATCGGCATCGACCTCGTCGCCATGAGCGTCAATGACCTCGTCGTGCAGGGCGCGGAACCGCTGTTCTTCCTCGACTATTTTGCCTGCGGCAAGCTCGATCCGGAGGCGACGGCTGCGATCGTCGCGGGGGTTGCCGAAGGCTGCCGTGAATCCGGTTGTGCGCTGATCGGCGGCGAGACCGCCGAGATGCCTGGGCTCTACAAGGATGGTGATTATGACCTCGGCGGCTTTGCCGTCGGCGCCGCCGAGCGGGGCACGCTGCTGCCGCGCAAGGATATCGCCCCCGGCGATGCCGTGATCGGCCTGGCCTCGTCCGGCGTGCATTCCAACGGTTTCTCCCTGGTGCGCAAGATCGTCGAGCAGTCCGGCCTCGGCTTTGCCGCGCAAGCGCCGTTCGCGCCGGTCATGACGCTCGGCGGCGCGCTGCTGGCGCCGACCCGGCTCTACGTCAAATCCTGCCTGCGCGCGATCCGCGAGACGGGCGCGGTGAAGGGCCTCGCGCACATCACCGGCGGCGGTTTTACCGACAATATTCCGCGCGTGCTGCCGAGCCATTTGGGCGTCGGCATCAATCTCGCGCGCCTGCCGGTGCTGCCGGTCTTCAAATGGCTGGCCGCGCAAGCCGGAATCGCCGAGCTCGAAATGCTCCGCACCTTCAACTGCGGCATCGGCATGATCGCAATCGTCGAGCCGGACAAGGTCGACAAGGTTATCGAGATCTTCACCGACGCGGGCGAGACCGTGGCGCAGCTCGGGACCGTGATCCCGGCCGACGGCGAGCACCGCGTCGTCTATAACGGTCACCTCGATTTGGCACTATGATGAAGCGCCGCGTCGTCATCCTGATCTCCGGCCGCGGCTCCAACATGGCCGCGCTGATCAAGGGCGCCGCTGCCGCGGATTTTCCGGCGGAGATTTCGCTGGTGATCTCGAACAAGCCCGATGCGCTCGGGCTCGAGCGCGCCAAGGCGGCCGGCGTGAAGACGCTGGTGATCGAGAGCAAGCCGTTTGGAAAGGACCGCGCAGGATTCGAGAGGGTGCTCCAAGCGGCGCTCGACCAGCACGGCATCGAGCTGATTTGCCTCGGCGGCTTCATGCGTCTGTTCACCGCCGAATTCACAAAAGCCTGGTACGGGCGGATGCTCAACATCCATCCCTCGCTGCTGCCCTCGTTCCCCGGCCTGGACCCGCACGGGCAGGCCTTGCGCGCCGGCGTGAAACTGTCTGGCGCGACGGTGCACTTCGTGATCCCCGAGACCGATGCGGGTCCGATCGTAATGCAGGGGGCGGTGCCGGTCAGCGATAACGACACGGCGGACACGCTCTCGGAGCGCATCCTCGAAGTCGAGCACCGCATCTATCCGGAGGCGCTGCGGCTGCTCGCCAGCGGCAAGGTCCGGATCGAAGGCGACGTCTGCAAGACGGCGGGAAGCGGGCCGTCCGAAAATTTTCTGGTTTCGCCCATCGTGGCGAGCTGAACCGCCGTCGCGCAGGCCTTGCATTGTTGTCGCAAACAAAATCCCCCGGCGGAGCCGGGGGCAACGTCATGGTCTCTCGCTTGTCAGGCTCGAGAGAAATCAGGAGACCTTGAGGTTTTCCGCGGATGCTTTGCCGCGGTTTTCCACGAGGTCGTATTCAACCACCTGGTTTTCGTTGAGGGTGGAAAGTCCGGCACGCTCGACGGCGGAGATGTGGACGAACACGTCCTTGTCACTGCCGTTCGGCTTGATGAACCCATAGCCCTTGGTCGGGTTGAACCATTTGACGGTGCCCTTTTGTGGCATCGTAGTCTCCTCCGCTAGATACAAAAAAGACGCGGCCGCTTTTCGCGTGCCACGCCACAAACGGGCTTCCGGTAGTCTGTTCGAGTCTTGAGTCTCAAGGTCGCGAAACGCACAGCCGAGCGCCAATTCCGATTGTGTCCGATATTGCAACATGAAAATCGCGCGTTAGCAAGCCGCGCGCGAATTTCAAGACCGGTTCGGGGACGGCCTTCTGCAATTTGCGAGCTGTGGCCGCGGAACCACAATCGAGGGTAATCGCCTCGGCCACAGCCCGCCAACCGGTTGACCCTCCGTGGCAGTTCAGCACAAATCACCGCAGGTGCGTGCCGTTCGTGTTGCATTTTTGCGCGCAGTCATTCGCTTCAGGATTGGTCATTATGAGCTGCCCATTGCAGCCCTCCGGGACATTGCAGACGATTGGGCTGGATCGCGTTCGCCGGATTGTGATGGCGATCGCCATGACCTTTGTGCTCGTCGTCATGATCTCGGCGGCGACGCCCGCTTTGGCGCAGAGCCCAACACCGACGCCGACGCCTACTCCGACACCTTCTCCGACACCGACCCCCACGCCGTCTCCGAGCCCGATCCCGATCCCGACGTCGATCAATTACGACCAGTCGGCCGGAAACAGCACGCTCAATCTCGGTTCAGGCTTCCTGGAGCGGCTGGGAAACCAGGCGTCCGGCGGTTTCAATCGGGCGTTCCGCAACAATCCCGGCGGCGGCGGGGCGTCCGAGGGCACGGAGGATCCGCGCTTCCGCACCTGGTTCGAGGGCTACGGCGTCGCGGTCCGGACCGATGCGCAGGGCGATTTCGTCGGCGACAAGCGCAAGACATTTGGCGGCGTCGCCGGCTTCGGCGCGCGGGTTGCGCCTGGCGTCAATCTCGGTTTCTCCGTGGATCAGAGTCATACCGACATTGACGTGCCGCTCGCGTTGCAATCGGCGACGCTGGACATGACCCAGATCGGATTCAACGGCTCGCTTGATAAAGGGCCGTGGACCTGGGCCTTCGCGGTGGTGCACGGTTTCGGAAAGGTCCATTCCAGCCGCGACACCGGCTTTGGCCTTGCCACTGCGGGCTATCGCGCCGCGGTCGATGGCGCGCTGACCGAGATCAGCTATTACTGGACCAAGGATCAGATGCGGGTCGTGCCCAAGGGCGCGCTCGAATATGTCCGCGCCACCGGCGCGGCGTTCCAGGAGGCCGGGGGGCTTGATCCGCTCAACGTCGGTTCGACCGCGATTTCACGCGCGCGCGTCATGATCGGCGCTGAGATCGGGCGCTACTTCATCTTCGACCGGAAGATCCTCGATCTGTCCGCCTACGGCAAGTTCGTCGACAATTTCGATCAGAACCTCGGCTCGGTCCAGGTCAGTCTCGGGACCCAGAACATCGTCGTGCCCGGCATCGGCGAAAGCCGTTACGGTATGGATGCCGGCGCCTCCGCCTCGCTCAGCCTGACCAACACCGCGCGGCTCTACGTCAATTACGACGGCAAATTCCGCAACGAGCTCACGTCGCACCAGGGCACGGTCGGTTTCGAATACAAATGGTGAGGCTGCCGCCTAAATCGGCATCGCCGCAACATAGCCCGTCAATCCAAAACCCTCGCGCGCGGCCGTCATCATCGGAACCAAGGCGTTCGGATGAATGAATTCGTCGCGGAAGCAGGGGTAGGTCTTGGGATCGAAAATCTTCTTCAGCCAGTCGACGACGATCTTGTGGCGCTCGGAGGTGCGGAACTCGCTGTGATAGGTCAGCCAGAGATCGGCGTGATGGCTGACGCTGAGATCGACGGCAACGAGCGGTGCGCCGAGCGCGATCGACACCGTCGGCAGGAAACCGATGCCGGCGCCGCGCTCCACCGCATAGAGCACACCGACGGAAGAGTTGGTCTTGATCCCGACGATGCCTTCCAGCGACTTCAATCCGAGGACGCGGGCGTAGGCGCTGTCGTCGACCTGCGGCGCATTCTGCTTGACGATGCGGTGGTTCTTGAGGTCGGCGAGAGTCGCAGGGACGCCGTAGAGCTTCGCGTAGTCCCTGGAGACGAAGGGATAGATGTGCAGCCGGCCGAGCTTGGCCACGATCAGATCTGGATTGGTCGGTGGTTCGAGCTGGATCGCGATGTCCGACTCCAGCCGCGCGACGTCGGCCTGCTCCATGGCGCAGCGCAGATCGACCGCGATCTTGCGGTAGGTTTTCTGGAAATCGATCAGCCGCGGCAGGATCCAGAAATTGCCGGGGCCTTCCGTCACCGCGATCCGCACGGTGCCGGATGCATCGTTCGAGGTACGTGAGGCGCGCCGGAAGACGTTGAAGGCGTGACGTTCCATATGCCCGACGTCGGCAATCATGGCCGTGCCTTCGTCGCTGAGGGTGAGCCCGCTCTGGTCGCGCAGGAATAGCTTGCAGCCGATCTTCTCTTCGAGCCGGTCAATCCGGCGCATCAGGGTCGTGCTGGTCTGCCCGAGCTCTTCGGCAGCGTTGCGGAAGCTTTTGTATTTTGCGCACGCCAAGAACAGCTTCAAATCGTCCCAGGACGCGTCCAGGGCTTCTTCACTGTGCTGCATCAATGCAGCACCCCGGTGCAATACTTGCTGCATACGCAAAATCCCCAGTCGCTAAGCTGATCGTCATAGCGGGGCACGAAGCCTCAAACGATAGAGGGGCGATATGGCGATGGAAAGGGGCTCGTTTGCCGCGAGGCACGATTTCGACGCGTTGCCGCTCAGCCCCGAGGTGGACGTCCGTTGTGCGCAATTTTCCGAAATTGCTGCGCTTTCCGATATGGCGCACCGGCTCGTGCCCGGCGTGCGCATCGGGGCGGCAGAACTCGCGACGTACTTCGCGTTCGATCGCCAAAGTCTCCTGACCTTCAGCCGGAGGGGCGATCTGCTCGGCGGCATGGCCTTTCTTTTTCTGAGCGATCGCGGACACGATGCGCTGCTGCTCGACGACATCTGCCTGACCGCGCCCGAGACCTGCCATCTCGCCGCGCCCGACGAGCGGGTTTCCGCCATCTACATCTGGGCGATCGCGGCGACGGGACGGGGGATCGCCGGTCTGGGCAAAGCCGCCGCTCACCTGCGCCAGATCAGATTTCGCAACGCGGACTGCTATGCGCAGCCGGCAAGCGTGGCCGGGCGCGAGATCATGAAGGCGACCGGTTTCGAGCCCGTCCCAAGTTTTCAGTCCGACCTCTGGTGTTACGAGCGGCCCTGGAATCGGCAGCCGATGCGCATGCCGGGCGGGATCATTCAAGCAAGGAGTTTTACAGATGCACGGCACTAGGATCCCTCTCGCCAAAGTCGACTCCCGCGCCATCACGATCAAGCTCGCGCGCGATCCCAGCGACCTCATGCTGGTCACCGCCATTCGCTCCGCGGTCTATCTTGCCGAGCAGGATTGTCCGTTCGACGAGGAGTTCGACGGCAACGACATGGTGGCCGCGCATTTCATCGGCTTCGTCGGCAATGAGCCCGCCGGCTGCCTGCGGGTGCGCTTCTTCGGCGATTTCGCCAAGGTCGAGCGGCTGGCGGTGCGCCACCAATATCGGCGCTCGCGCGTCTCGTTCAAGCTGGTGCAGGCGAGCGTCGATTATGTGAAGCGCAAGGGGTTCCGCAAGATCTACGGTCAGGCCCAGGACCGGCTGGTCGATTTCTGGGCCCATTTCGGCGCCAAGCCGCTCGGCCACAACCGCAAGATCACCTTCTCGGATTTCTCCTACACGGAAATGCTTCTGGAGATCGAGCCGGGCGCCGATGCCATCACGCTGGACAGCGATCCCTACGTGATCATCCGTCCCGAGGGCGATTGGGACCGGCCGGGCGTGCTCGAAGCATCAGCGGGCCGGGCAGTGACATCGCCGCTGCGGGGCTTCGCGCCCGCGGACCGCTGAAACGGGTGCAGCTACGCGGAAGACAATGCCGGTCTCCATGCATGACGATCTGCCGATCCTGGTCTGTGCAGATCTCCAGGTCGAATACCTGACCCAAGGGCGTCGCCATGTCATCCTCGACGGCGACGTCACCGCCGCGCGCTGCCAGCAGTTGCTGACGCTGTGGCGCGACAAGCTCTGGCCGGTGATGCATCTCAAGCGCATCGCTCAGGCCGCCTGGTTCAATCCGTCATCCAGGCTGACCGATTGGATCGCCGAGGCGAAGCCGCGGCCGGGAGAGTTGACGTTCGAGCACCCGTTGCCTTCGGCCTACAGTTCGCCGCGGTTCGTGGACTACATGTCCAGTATCCGCAATCTGCGCTGCGTTCTGACCGGATTTTCCCTGGACGAAACCATTCTGGCCACCGCCGTCGAAGGGTTTCACCGCAGCCATCGATACGAGGTGGTTGGCGACGCTGTCGCGTGCCGGCAGCCGGGAACGGGGGAGGCCGCCGCCTACAAGCAATCCATGATGAATGTCATCGGGCATTTTGCTACGATCCAATCCAGCGCCGATCTGATCAGAATCAGCGGCGCCGTCGCGGGCGATGGGACGCGATCGGCGGATGGATAGGTGGGACATTGTCGCGCGGAGACGAACTCAACGAACTGGCAAGCGAGCTATCGCGTGCCGCCGAGAGGGCGCGCCGCATCGGCCTGCCCACCACCGTGTATTTGCTTGCGATGGCCCTGGTCGAGGTGAGGGAGGCCGCTGAGGCTGCCCGCGCCGAGGATGACGACGGCGCGGCCTGAGGCCAGCCCCCCGTATGCGGCTTTGTGCAACGCTGCTGGGCGTTTGTTGCCGACGAATTGACGTTGCAAGTTCTATCCTGTCGCAATAGCCAAGGGAGGAAGCCGGCTGCGCTGGCGACGTGAAGACGTGAGGATTCCGCGATGTCCATGCTGCCCAATTCGCAAGAAGCCCGGGATGTGGCCTACCAGCTCCATCCGTACACCAACGCGCGCACCCATCAGCAGGCCGGTCCCCTGGTGATCGAGCGCGGCGAGGGGCCTTACGTCTTTGATGCGTCGGGCAAGCGCTATTTCGAGGCAATGGCGGGCCTGTGGAGCGTCGGGCTCGGCTTCAACGAGAAGCGGCTGGTCGAGGCCGCACACCGGCAGATGCAGGCCCTGCCATTCTATCATACGTTCTCCGCCAAATCGCACGGGCCCTCGATTGATCTCGCCGAGAAGCTGGTCGCGCTCGCGCCGGTGCCGATGAGCAAGGTGTTCTTCACCAACTCCGGGTCGGAGGCCAACGACACCGTTCTGAAGCTGATCGCATACCGCTCCAACGCGCTGGGCCAGCCGCAGCGCAAGAAGGTGATCAGCCGGATGCGCGCCTATCACGGCGTCACCATCGCATCCGCAAGCCTTACCGGCTTGCCCAACAACCACCGTTCGTTCGACCTGCCGCTGCCGAACATCCTGCATACGGGCTCACCGCATTTCTACAAGGACGGCGCGCCCGGCGAGAGCGAGGAAGCATTCGCGACGCGCCGCGCCGACGAGCTCGACGCGCTGATCCAGAAGGAAGGACCGGACACGATCGCGGCCTTCTTCGGCGAGCCGGTGATGGGGGCGGGCGGCGTCATCGTGCCGCCGGCGACCTATTGGGACAAGATCCAGAATGTCTTGAACAAGTACGACATCCTGCTGATCGCCGACGAAGTGATCTGCGGCTTCGGCCGCACCGGCAAGATGTTCGGCTGCGAGACCTATGGCATCAAGCCGGATGCGATCGTCGTCTCCAAGCAGATCACCTCGAGCTATTTCCCGCTGTCGGCGATCATCCTGAACGACCGCATGTTCGAGCCGATTGCGGACGAGAGCAACAAGATCGGCGTGCTCGGCCATGGCTTTACTGCGGGCGGCCATCCCGTCGGCTCCGCGATCGCGCTGGAAAATCTCAAGATCATCGAGGAGCGCGGCCTCGTTGCGCATGCCGCCGAGCTCGGTGGTTATATGCAGGGAAAGCTGCGGGAGCTCTCCAGCCATCCGCTGGTCGGCGAAGTCCGCGGCGTCGGCATGATCGCAGCGCTTGAGCTCGTGCTCGACAAGGGGCGCAAGACGGCAGCGGCAACGCCGGGTGCGGTCGGCGGCATGGCCAGCCGGATGCTCCAGGAGCGCGGCGTGATCTCGCGCAACATGCTCGACGCTATCGCCATCTGCCCGCCGCTGATCGTCACCAAGACGCAGATCGACGAGCTGGTCGCGGCGATCTCGGGTGTGCTGGATGACATGAAGCCGGAAGTCGCGAAGCTGACGCCGGCGTAAGACTCTCCTCGTCATTGCGAGGAGCCCTTGCGACGAAGCAATCGAGACTGTCTCTGCGGAAAGACTCTGGATTGCTTCGCTGCGCTCGCAATGACGATGTGGTTGGCATTGCGCCAGCCACAAAAAGCGCTCGCGGCCTATTCCGGCCGCTTCACCCCGACCACGCGACCTTTCTCGATCGCCAGCGCCAGCTCGCCGCGCTTGAGTTTCAGCGCAGCCTCGCCGAACAGCTCACGGCGCCAGCCGCGCAAGGCGGGCACGTCGGCTTCGTCGTCGGCCGCGATCTCCTCGAGATCGTCGACGGTTGCGATCACCTTGCTCGCGACCGCATGGCGCTCCGCGGTCATGCGCAACAGGACCTTCAGAAGCTCGACGGTGGCCGCGCCGTTGGAATTGTTGCGCGGCTTCTCCAGCTTCGGCAGCGTGGCGTGATCCCGCGCCAGGCCGCGCTCGACCGCGGCGACGATATCCGCGCCCCATTTGGATTTCTCAAAACCCTTCGGTACCGAGCGCAGATGCGCGAGTTTTTCGATGGTGTTCGGGGCGTGGGTCGCGATATCGCTGACGGCCTCGTCGCGCAGCACGCGGCCGCGCGGCACGTCACGGCTCTGCGCCTCCTGCTCGCGCCAGGCCGCGACCTCCATCAGGACGGCGAGGTCCTTGGGCTTGCGCACGCGTGTCTTCAAGCGCTCCCACGCGCGCTCGGGATGGAAGTCGTAGGTCTTGGGCGAGGTCAAAACCTCCATCTCGATGGAGACCCATTCGCTGCGATGGCGCTTCTTCAGGTCGGCATCGAGCGCGGCGAAGACGTCGCGCAGATGCGTCACGTCGGACACCGCGTAGTGCATCTGCTCCTTGGTCAGCGGCCGGCGCGACCAGTCGGTGAAGCGGTGGGTTTTATCGGGGCGGTGGCCGGTGACCTTTTCGACCAGCTGGTCATAGGCGATGCTGTCGCCATAGCCGAGCACCATGGCCGCGACCTGGGTGTCGAACACCGGATGCGGGATGATGTTGGCCTGGTGCCAGATGATCTCGATGTCCTGCCGGGCGGCGTGGAATACCTTCAGCACGCGCTCATTCGCCATCAGCTCGAAGAACGGCTTGAGGTCGATCCCCTCGGCCAGGGTATCGATGACCATCGCTTCCTCGGCGCTTGCCATCTGCACCACGCACAGCAGCGGGTAATAGGTGGTTTCGCGCAGGAACTCGGTATCGACGGTAATGACGGGGTGCTTGGCCAACCGGCTGCAGGCAGCCGCGAGGTCAGCGGTGGTGGTAATCAAATCCATGAACGGCCCATGACATTTATATCAGCCGTTCTGCCGAAAGCGCTGTGATGTCAAGGGGCTCGTAGCGAATTCGAGCCTTGCATTTGGACCGGAATCGGGTCCGTCAGCGAAATCCTACTCGTAGCGGACCCGCCGCGACGGTTTTCGCGCGCAAGGCAGCGCCACCACGACCACGCACATGGCGACCAGCGCCAATCCCAGGAACTCGAAAACCAACAGATCCACGGCAAAATCCCCCGAAAGTCCGATAGACTTGTCGGGGTCGCGTTGAGGGTCTGTTAATTCTCATGGTTACCTAGCGGCGGCGCGAGCCGAATGGTGGACGGGGAGTTAACAGGCCGCCGGGTCGTTCTGCAAATCCCGAAACAGCCTCACGTCCCGCAGAACGTCTGCAACACCCGCTGATCCGGCAGCGGCGGATCGGCGTAGGCGGCGTAGACGGGTTGCTCCTCGTACGGTTTGGCCGACACCTTCACCAATTCCTCGAACGGCGCATAATCGTCGTTGTTCACAGCCGCCTGTATGACCGCTTCGACGCGGTGGTTGCGCGGGATGAACATCGGATTGACGGCGTGCATCGCGGCCTGCCGCTCGGCCGCGGTCTGCGGCTCCAGAGCCGTGCGCTCGCGCCAGCGTTTGGCCCACTCGTCGAAGGACGCCGGGTCCATGAACTGGGCGCGCGCAACGTCCGTCGCAGGATCAGCTGCGGCGTCGCCAAGCTTGCGGAAGGCGAGGGTGAAGTCGGTCTGGTTTTTCGCCATGGCATCGAGCAGGTCCTGGATCAGCGCCTCGTCGCCGTCGCGCTCGGTGAAGAGGCCGACTTTCCTGCGCAAGCCTGCCTGATAAGCCTTGCTGAAGGTGTCGGGGAATGCGCCCAGAATCTCCTGCGCCTGCTCGATCGCCTTGTCCTGCTCTTCTCCGAACAGCGGCAGCAGGCACTCGGCCAATCGCGTCAGATTCCACAGCGCGATGCGGGGCTGGTTGGCATAGGCGTAGCGGCCGGTTTCGTCGATCGAGGAGAACACCTGCGCGGGATTGTAGGCGTCCATGAAGGCGCAGGGGCCGTAATCGATGGTCTCGCCGGAGATCGAGCTGTTGTCGGTGTTCATCACGCCATGGATGAAGCCGACCAGCAGCCAGCGCGCGACGAGCTCGGCCTGGCGCGTGACCACGCCGGCGAGCAGCGCGTGATAGGGGCGGTCGGCATCGAGTAGCTCCGGATAGTGACGGGCGATGACGTGATCGGCGAGCCGGCGGATCGCGTCGGTGTCACGGCGCGCGGCGAAAAACTGGAACGTGCCGACGCGGATGTGGCTCGAGGCCACACGCGTCAGCACTGCGCCGGGGAGCGCGGTCTCGCGGATGACGTGCTCGCCGGTAATGACGGCTGCGAGCGAGCGCGTGGTTGGAATGCCCAGCGCGTACATCGCTTCGCTGACGATGTATTCCCGCAGGACGGGTCCCAGCGCGGCACGGCCGTCGCCGCGTCGGGAGAACGGGGTGGGCCCGCTTCCCTTGAGCTGGATGTCGCGGCGGATGCCGTCCCGGTCAATGACCTCGCCGAGCAGGATCGCTCGGCCATCGCCTAGCTGGGGAACAAACTGCCCGAACTGGTGGCCGGCATAGGCCATGGCGATGGGGTCGGCGCCCTCCGGGATGCGTTTCCCGGCCAGGATTTCCGCACCTTCCGGGGTCTCCAGAAGGTCCGGATCCAATCCAAGCTGGACCGCTAACGGGCGGTTCAGCTTGATCAGTCGGGGCGCCGCCACCGGGGTCGGCGCGACCCGGGCGAAAAAGTTCGCCGGAAGCGCCGCGTAGGAGTTCTGGAACGGGAAATGGATTGTCATGGGCTCAAGATAGGCTTGGAACGCTCATCGGCAAAGGGTCGGTCGGGAAGAACCGAAAATGGGGACTTCGGGCCCAAAAACAGGCCGTCCCCTTGGTTGCCGCCCCCGGCCTCGTCGGGTAAACCCTGCCGCAAGTTCGGACCGGTCGTTTCAGGCCGTCCGATTCGACCCCTCCGACATTGATTTTGGGACGACCATGCATCGCTACCGGTCACATACATGCGGCGCGCTCCGCGAGAGCAACATCGGCGAGACGGTTCGCCTCTCGGGCTGGGTCCATCGCGTTCGCGACCATGGCGGCGTGCTGTTCATCGACCTGCGCGACCATTACGGCCTGACCCAGTGTGTGGTCGATCCGGACTCGCCGGCATTTGCGCAGGCCGAGAAGCTGCGCTCGGAATACGTGGTGCGGATGGACGGCAAGGCACGGCGCCGCCCCGAGGGCACCGACAATGACGATCTGCCGACCGGCAAGGTGGAAGTGTACGTCAGCGAGATCGAGGTGCTCGGCCCTGCCGGCGACCTGCCGCTGCCGGTATTCGGCGATCAGGAATATCCCGAGGACATCCGCCTGAAGTACCGCTTCCTCGACCTGCGCCGCGAGAAGCTGCACCAGAACATCATGACGCGCGTCGAAATCATCAAGTCGATGCGCCGGCGGATGGAGGGGCAGGGCTTCTTCGAGTTCAACACCCCGATCCTGACCGCGTCCTCGCCGGAAGGCGCGCGCGACTTCCTGGTGCCCTCGCGCATCCATCCGGGAAAATTCTACGCGCTGCCGCAGGCGCCGCAGCAGTACAAGCAGCTCTTGATGATGTCGGGCTTCGACCGCTACTTCCAGATCGCGCCCTGTTTCCGCGACGAGGACCCGCGCGCCGACCGCCTGCCGGGCGAGTTCTATCAGCTCGACGTCGAGATGAGCTTTGTCACGCAAGAGGACGTTTTCGCGGCGATGGAGCCGGTCATCACCGGCGTGTTCGAGGAGTTTGCCAAGGGCAAGCCGGTGACGAAGGGCTGGCGCCGCATTCCGTTCGCCGAAGCGCTGCGCAAATACGGCAGCGACAAGCCGGACCTGCGCAACCCCATCGAGATGCAGGACGTCTCCGAGCATTTCCGCGGCTCCGGCTTCAAGGTGTTCGCGCGCATGCTCGAAGACCCCAAGAACCAGGTCTGGGCGATCCCCGCGCCGGGCGGCGGTAGCCGCGCGTTCTGTGACCGTATGAACTCCTGGGCGCAAGGCGAAGGCCAGCCCGGCCTCGGCTACATCATGTGGCGCGAGGGCGGCGAGGGCGCCGGTCCGCTCGCCAACAACATCGGGGCTGAGCGTACTGCCGCAATCCGCGCGCAGATCGGCGTGAAGGAAGGCGATGCCGCCTTCTTCGTCGCCGGCGATCCCGACAAGTTCTGGAAATTCTCGGGGCTCGCCCGCAACAAGGTCGGCGAGGAATTGAACCTCACCGACAAGGAGCGCTTCGAGCTCGCCTGGATCGTCGACTTCCCGATGTACGAGTACAACGAGGAGGACAAGAAGGTCGACTTCTCGCACAACCCGTTCTCGATGCCGCAGGGCGGCCTCGATGCATTGAAGGGCCAGGACCCGCTGACCATCAAGGCGTTCCAGTACGACATCACCTGCAACGGCTACGAGATCGCCTCCGGCGGCATCCGCAACCACGTGCCGGAAGCGATGGTGAAGGCGTTCGAGATCGCGGGCTATGGCGAGCAGGAAGTGGTCGAGCGCTTCGGCGGCATGTACCGCGCCTTCCAGTACGGCGCGCCGCCGCATGGCGGCATGGCCGCGGGCGTCGACCGCATCGTGATGCTTCTCTGCGGCACCAACAATCTGCGCGAGATCTCGCTGTTCCCGATGAACCAGCAGGCCATGGACTTGCTGATGGGCGCGCCGTCGGAAGCGACGACCAAGCAGCTCCGCGAGCTGCATGTGCGGGTGAACCTGCCGCAGAAGTGATCTTGCTTCGCCTCTCCCCGCGCGCGCGGAGAGGCCGCCTCGCATCGAAGATGCGAGGCGGTTGAGGGGGGCTCTCCGCGGTCAATCCGGCTGATATTGCGCCAGCTCCCTCCACATCGTCATTGCGAGCGAAGCGAAGCAATCCAGAATCTTTGCGCGGAGGGACTCTGGATTGCTTCGCTTCGCTCGCAATGACGGAGCATGACGATGCTCCGTGAGCCCCTCTGGCATTCGCCTGGCGGGTACTCTTACAGCCCGGTCGATGCCTCGTTGCCTGTTGTGCGCCGCGCAACCTGCCATATTCGCAAAGCTGTGTGCGGTCCAGCGATAGCTATGGATTTCAAACGTTTGACCGCGCGGTCTGTTGATGGGGACGCAATCGGATGTTGCCACCGGGGCGCCGGGCGTGCTTCATCCCGTTTCCATGACCCGGAATACCGCGAGCCCCGCGACAGGCCGGTCAGGACAACGTATTTTGAGGCCGGTAACGCGAGGCGAGACACCGCATGTCGTCCTATTCTGATGATCTCCACCAGGCGGCGCTGGCCTATCATCGGCTGCCGCGTCCCGGAAAGCTCGAGATCCAGGCAAGCAAGCCGCTGGCCAACCAGCGCGACCTCGCGCTGGCCTATTCGCCGGGCGTTGCCGCCGCCTGTATGGAGATCGCCAAGAACCCGGCGGAAGCGGCGACCCTGACGATCCGCTCCAATCTGGTCGCCGTGGTCTCGAACGGCACTGCGGTGCTCGGCCTCGGCAATATCGGTCCGCTGGCCTCGAAGCCCGTGATGGAGGGCAAGGCGGTCCTGTTCAAGAAATTCGCAGGCATCGACGTGTTCGACATCGAGATCGCCGCCGATACCATCGAGCGCGTGGTCGAGACGGTGGCGGCACTCGAGCCGACCTTCGGCGGCATCAATCTCGAAGACATCCGCGGACCGGAATGCTTCGAGATCGAGACGCAGCTGAAGGAGCGCATGAAGATCCCGGTCTTTCATGACGACCAGCACGGCACCGCCATCATCGTCGCCGCCGCCATCACCAACGGATTGCGGCTGAACGGCAAGAAGCTGTCGGAGGTCAAGATCGTGGCGTCGGGCGCAGGGGCCGCGGCGCTCGCGACGCTCAATCTCCTGGTCTCGATGGGCGCGCAGCGCAAGAACATCTGGGTCTGCGACATCGACGGCCTCGTGCACGAGGGCCGCAACACCACGATGGACCGTTGGAAGGCGGTCTATGCGCAGAAGACCGACAAGCGCACGCTCGCCGACGTCATCGGCGGCGCCGATATCTTCATCGGGCTTTCGGCACCGGGCGTGCTCAAGCCGGAGATGGCCAAGGCGATGGGCGACAAGCCCCTGATCATGGCGCTCGCGAACCCGACGCCGGAGATCATGCCCGAGGAGGCGCGGAAAGCCCGCCCCGACGCGATGATCTGCACCGGGCGCTCCGACTATCCGAATCAGGTCAACAACGTCCTCTGCTTTCCCTTCATCTTCCGCGGCGCGCTCGACGTTGGCGCCACCGCGATCAACGAGGAGATGAAGCACGCCGCCGTCGAAGCCATCGCGCAGCTCGCGCGCGAGGCACCGTCGGATGCGGTGGCGCAAGGTTTCGACACCGGCGAGACCCAGGGCTTTGGCCCGGGCTCGCTGATCCCCAGCCCGTTCGATCCGCGGCTGATCCTGCGCATCTCCCCCGCCGTCGCCAAGGCCGCGATGGAATCGGGCGTTGCGACCCGCCCCATCACCAATTTCGACGAATACACCGCGCTGTTGGAGCGCTTCGCCTTCCGCTCCGGCCTTGTGATGAAGCCGATGTTCGCGAAGGCCAAGACCCAGCCGGTGCGCGTGATCTATGCCGAAGGCGAGGACGAGCGCGTGTTGCGCGCCACGCAAGTCGTGCTCGAGGAGAATCTGGCGCGTCCCATCCTGGTCGGCCGCCCGTCGGTGGTGGAGGCGCGCATCAAGCGCTTCGGTTTGTTGATCAGGGCCGGCAAGGATTTTGACCTCGTCAATCCCGAGGACGATCCGCGCTATCGCTCCTATGTGCAATCCTATGTCGAGGTCGCCGGCCGCCGCGGTGTCACGCCGGATGCGGCACGCACAGTGGTGCGCACCAACAACACGGTGATCGCGGCACTCGCGGTCGTGCGCGGGGAGGCGGACGCCATGCTCTGCGGCGTCGAGGGCCGTTACATGAGCCATCTACGTCATGTCCGCGAGATCGTCGGCTTCTCGGCTGGCGTCAGCGACTATGCGGCGTTGGCGCTGCTGATCACCAGCAAGGGCGCCTTCTTCATTGCGGATACGCAAGTTCGCCCCAATCCAAGCGCGGAAGAACTTGCCGAGATCGCTTCGCTTGCGGCAATCCACGTCCAGCGCTTCAACATCAAGCCGAAGGTCGCCTTTGTTTCGCATTCGGATTTCGGCAGCTACGACACCGATTCCTCGCGCAAGATGCGGCGGGCGACCCAGCTCCTGAAGGAGAAGCATCCGGAGATCGAGGCTGACGGCGAGATGCAGGGCGACACCGCGCTCTCCGCCGCGGCGCGGAAAATGGTGCTGCCGCACTCCAAGCTGGAGGGCGAGGCCAACATCATGATCATGCCGACGCTGGACACCGCCAACGTGGCCTACCAGATGATCAAGTCGCTGGCGGACGCACTTCCCGTCGGCCCGATCCTGATCGGCCCGGCGCGCCCCGCGCACATCCTCACCCCGTCCGTGACCGCCCGCGGCATCCTCAACATGACCGCAGTCGCCGTGGTGGAAGCCCAGGAGCGTGCGGCGCGGCAGCAGCCGACGTTGTTTACCTGAGAATTGGCTGTGGCCACGCTGGAAGTGCATTCCCTTCTCCCCTTGTGAGAGAAGGTGGCGCGAAGCGCCGGATGAGGGGTTCTCTCCGCGAATCGAGATCGTGAGAGGGTTCTCCGTGCCGATAGAAACCCCTCACCCGTCTCGCCGCGAGGCGGCGAGCCACCCTCTCCGACAAGGGGAGAGGGGAAGTTGTGCTCTATCAACTTTGAATTGCCTGCACTTCGCCATTTCCCTGTTTGTAAACCGGCGCACGACTCATCATAATCGGTCGATAGTTTCGTCAAGACGCCGATTCAAAAAGCCTGAGCCAAGAGGCCGATCATGCCAGCGTTCGTGACTTTCGGGCGGATCCTGTTCGCCGTACTGTTCATCTATACGGGCGCCACCAAGCTGTTCGCGATCCAGGCGACCGCCGATTTCATCGCCACCAAGGTCGTGGTGCCTGAGCAGATCGCGCCTTACGCCAAACAGATCGAGGCGGTGACCGCCATGACCACGCCGCAGCTGCTGGCGATCTCGGTCGGCGTGCTCGAGATCATCGCAGGGCTGATGATCGCGCTGAATTTCGGCGCGCGGTTCTTCGCGATGCTGATGGTGATCTACGTCGCGGTCTCGACCGTCCTGTTCTCCGATTTCTGGAATCAGGCGGCACCTGACAATGCGGCGATGGTGATCGATGCGCTGAAGAATCTCTCGATTATCGGCGCGCTGTTCATGATCATGGGCTACGGCCGCGCCACGCGCCCGGTCGAAGCGGCGTACGGAGACGTGTAGAGCGGGCGTCGTGCGCTATGGCTGGTGAGCCTCGCTCTCGGCCACAGAGCTCGGTCCACCCCATGCGCTGCCATGATGCTATCTTGCGCCTGTTTTGCCCGACGGGTCAAGTCGCATTCGAAAAACCCGAAATCGCTGTGCCGAGAAGGACTTGGCTACTTTGCATGGGGTTGTTTTCGAGTTTTTTGTAGAAACGAGAGCCCCAAGGGCTTTGCTAACCCACCCGACGCCACGGCGTGACGGTCACGTCATGTGCCGCGTCGAGCATGTAGGGCGCACCCGCTTTCATCCCGTGAGAAGTCAGCACCTCGTGCGGTGTTCGCGCCGGCACGTCGACGAAACAGCCTTCGCCGCCGGGCAGGCGGACATGGGGGGCTTCCGACAGCCAGAACGTGTCGTAGCGGTCCATGAACAGATCGAAGACCAGGGGGCCGCCGATGATCGCGACGGTGCCGGCCGACACGTCGGCAAAGGCACAGGCTTCCTCGAAGCTCGCGTCAGCCGGATTCCAAAGTGTCGCGTTCGGCATTTCCGGATCAACGGTAAGCGCGGCGATTTTGCGGGTCAGGATCAGCCGCTTGCGCTTCGGCGAGTTCGGCTGCTGTTCATACGAGTTGCGGCCGTGCACGATCAGCGCGGCACGGTCGAGCGACTGCTCGAAGAAGCGCTTGTCGCCCGCGAACTTCAGGCTCTGGGGCATCACATGATCCGCGTCGGCGAGCATGCCGTCCGCGGAGACGATAACGTAAGCTTCGAAGCGGAAAGACAATTGCCGACTATTCGGTAACAGTGGTCACAACGGAATTGACCGGCCGTGTGCTGACCGTCGGCAGCTTGACGTCCTTGAGCAGCTCCTGGTCGTATTCGGGCAACGTCGAGACGGGCGCTTTGGCGCGCATCGCTACCACCTTGAAGCCACCGGCCTTGAGGCGGTTCAGAAGCTCAGGCAGCGCTTCCGCAGTGTGCTTCTGGAAGTCGTGCATCAGGATGATGCCCTTGCCCAGCTTGTCGAGCTTCTTCATCACGGTGTCGATCACCTTCTCGGGCTTGGAGGCCTTGAAGTCGAACGAGTCGAGGTCGCAGGAGAAGATCGCGATGTTGCGGTTGCCGAGATAGGTGACCATTTCCGGCGGATGCTGGAGCGCCGGGAAGCGGAAGAACGGCGAGGGCGAGATGCCGCCCAGTGCCCATTTCACCGCCGAGAAGCCCTTCTCGATCTCGTCCTTCCTCTGCTGCTCGGTGAGCTTCTTGTTGTTGAGATTGGCATGCGACCAGGTATGCGCGCCGACCGTGTGGCCCGCCGCGTAGACCTGCTTCAGGATCTCTGGCTCGTAAGTCGAGTGCAGACCGATCGGAAAGAAGATGCCGGTGGTGCACTGGTCTGCGAGGGCCTTCAGCACCGCGGGCGTGTTGCGCGGCCAGGGGCCGTCGTCGAAGGTCAGCACCACCTCGTGGTCGCGCAGGAAGTCGAGCTCCTTGAAGTGCTCGAAGCCGAAGCCAGGGCCACCGGTGGTGTCGATCTCGACGGTGCGGGCGACGCCGAGCGCATTCGGATTGTTGCAGGCGGCGCGCGCCGGCTGCGGAGGCTGTTGCGGCGGAGGCGGATTGGCGATTGCGGCCTGCGGCGCAGGGGCTGCCGACGGCGCGGCGGCAGCGGGCGCTGCAGCTGGTACTGCTTGCGTCGCCGCCGCGGGTTTCGCGGCTGGCGTCTGCGACCATGCTGCGCCTGTCATCGCCAAAGACATCGCACTCGCTAAAATCAGTCCTGCCGCCACACGCATCGTGTTGTCCTCGAGATTGATCCCGTTGTTCGGCCGCGGCTTTTTCGCCTCCGGCAGAACCACTCCTGCCCCAGATATCCTAGCCTAGATGGTGGTCCATCGCCATTGCAACGCCTGTTTGGCGCTTCGTGACGATTGTGCCCAAGCCTGTACGCTCAAGCCTGCTTTGCAAGCGCAGCATCAGCTGTCGGCCAGCGCCTTGGCAATCGCCGTCTTGATGCGAGTGTCGGCAGGTTCAACGGCAGACGGAAACACCTCGGCGATATAGCCGTCCCGGCCGATCAGGTATTTGTGGAAGTTCCACTTGGGAACATCCCTTGGCCGCGCCTCGGCGGCCCATTTGTAGAACGGGTGCGCCTTCGGCCCCACCACGATGGCCTTGGCGGCGATTGGGAAGGTAACGCCGTATTGGTGGTGTGCGGTCTCCGAGATCTCGCTGGTGCCGCCGGGCTCCTGGCCGCCGAAATCATTCGACGGCACGCCGATGACACTGAGCCCGCGCTGGTGAAACTCGTTCCAGAGCTCTTGCAGTCCGGCATATTGCGGGGTGTAGCCGCAGAGTGAAGCAGTGTTCACGACCAGCAATGGCTTGCCGGTGGAGGCTGCAAGGCGGATGTCATCGCCGGAGAGAGCAGGGAAGGAGAACGCGTACGCCGACACCCGGCTCATTCCGCCATCGGCCAGCGCGCGCGTGGCCGACGTGGCAGCTGCGAGCAGCGCCGTGGTGAGCACTGTCCTGCGGTTTGGCATGACGACGTTCCCCGACATGATCCGGGATGCACCTTACTCCGCCACTGCGATCGGCCTGCTCAACACCGCGTTATCTGACGCGGCGAAGTGCTCAGTACAGGCGGACGATGAAGTCCGTGCCTTCGCCGGTCTCGCCCTGGTTGATGCCCTGGTCGGAGACGATGACCGAACCGCCGGTGGTCAGCATCTCGCTGATCTTCGCCATGGTGTCGGCAGGGATCGAGAGGCGGTCCAGCGCCTCCGCCGGGCTGTCCGGGATGACGACGGGCTTGGCCGCGACGGGGATCACGGCGGCGCCGCGCCGGCGGCGCGTCACGAGACCATCATCCTCGCGCGCCGCGGAGCGAACGGCGACGGGCAGCGACACCACCGACCAATGCAGC
This sequence comes from Bradyrhizobium sp. Kon10, assembly GCF_055807395.1. Classification (NCBI taxonomy): domain Bacteria; kingdom Pseudomonadati; phylum Pseudomonadota; class Alphaproteobacteria; order Hyphomicrobiales; family Nitrobacteraceae; genus Bradyrhizobium; species Bradyrhizobium sp. Kon10. Next base: position 129,357 of record NZ_JBVVOZ010000004.1, read on the forward strand.
GCATTGGGGTCGGCCTTGTCGACCTCGGCGGTGAAGATATGGGTGCCCAACGGCCGGTCGCTCGCGGCGATCGTGATGGGCACCTCGAACAGCGGCGAAAAATTCTGCCGCACATAGAGCTTGGAATCCTTGCGGCTGATGAACACCGCAATCTGCCCGGCGCGTTTCGGCAGATCCGGCTTTGCGGCGGGCGCGGGATCGGCGATTCGGGTCTGGTCTTTCGTTGCCTCCGGTGAAGCGGCTTGCGCGGGTGTCGTTGCAGTCACGGCCGCGTCGGGCTTTTTCTCGGTAGGCGCCGCTTCAGCCTTGGCCGCCTCAGCCTTGGCTGGTTCAGATTTCGCTGGTTCGGACTTTGCCGTTTCCGTCTTCGGATCTTCAGCCCTCGGCGTATCGGTCGGCTCCGATTTGGCAGTCTCGAGCTTGGAGGCGGGCTTCTCGTCCGTGGTCGCGGTGGTTTCTGCACCTTCAGAAGGTTTTGTTCCGGTGCTCGCGGCTCCGGCGGACTTGATGTCAGCGTTCGCTGCTGCGGCTTCCTCGTGGACCGGGGCATTGCCCGTGGTCACATCCGACATCACGGTATGGCCGATCGAGGAGCGCAGCTCAAGCACGCCGTCAGCGCTGGCGGTTTTCCTCTCGACCGGCTTGGCTTCCGCGACGCTGGGGTCGGGAGCGCCCTTGTCCGCCTTGTCGCCAACGCTCGTCGCAGGTTCGAGGCTTGCTGCCGGTTGCGGCGGCACGCGCAGCGAGACGAGCATCGGATGGGAGAAGCTTTGCGGCGCGATCTGGCCGGGCGTGACGATCACGCGCGCGCCCATCTTGGTCCAGTTCCACATCTTCACGGCGAATGCCATCGGCATGCGGATGCAGCCGTGCGAGGCCGGATAGCCCGGCAGCACGCCGGCATGCATGGCGACGCCGGACCAGGTGATCCGCTGCATGTACGGCATCGGCGCGCCGCTGTAGATGTTGGAATGGTGGAATTTGTGCTTCTGGATGATGCTGAAGACGCCCATCGGGGTGGAGTGGCCCTTCATGCCGCTCGACACCGGAGACTCCGCGAACGCGCCCTTGGAGTCGTAGACGGTCACTTTCTGCCGCTCGATGGAGACGACGATGACCAGCGGCCCCTGCGGCTTCGCGCCGGCTTCCTTTTCGACGACGGCGTCCTTCTTGCCGGCTGCCGTGCCGCGCTTCTGCGGCTTCTGCCGCGGCGCTTCGGGACGCCGCTCCTGCAGGCCGTAGGCCCCATTGGAATAATCCGGCCAATAATAAAATGCTGCGTCTGCCTGGCTGCTCGTGCCGAACGCACCCGCCGCCGTCAAAATGGCGACCTGCCAGAGTCGCGCCGGCTTGGCCGAAAAACCAGACCCGTTCACGCTATTCATCCTCGAATCCATAATCCAAATCAGACGTTAGTCTCACAGAGGGAATACGCGTTCACCAGCACGGCAGTTCTGCCATCAGCTACTTTTGTCCGAACCGTAGCAAAAAAGCCTCACGGACCGGTAAACGGCGGTCGGGATGGGCTGCCGGTCGCCTTCCTGAAGGGCGGTCGGATGCCTACATTGCGGGAACTTGTGACCGGAGAACTGCATGTCATCTCGTTTCCCCGCTCTTTCCAGCATCCGCTTGAAAGGTTTCGCTTTATTCCTTCTGCTGCTGGCCGTGCCAGCGGCGTCGGCATCCGCCGCCGACGAGCCGGATCTGATCTTCCGCCGCTCTACCGTGTTCAAATGGATGAGCCCAAACGACAAGCTCGCGACTTATGGCCTCGACGACCCCGAGGTCGAGGGCGTGGCCTGTCATTTCACCGTGCCGGAAAAGGGCGGCTTCAAGGGCTGGCTGGGCCTCGCTGAGGAGGTCTCGGACATCTCGCTGGCTTGCCGCCAAATCGGGCCCATCAAGTTCAAGGACAAGATGGAGCAGGGCGACGATATGTTCCGTGAACGCCGCTCGCTGTTCTTCAAGAAGATGCAAATCGTGCGCGGCTGCGATGCCAAACGCAACGTGCTAGTTTACATGGTCTATTCAGACAAGCTGATCGAGGGCTCGCCGAAGAACTCGACCTCGACGGTGCCGATCATGCCGTGGGGACCGGCTGATGCGAACGTCCAGAAGTGCGGCGATTTTTTCACTCAGTGACGCGCTTGCGATCACTCACCGGGGACCGCGCGGCTGATTCGCGGTTTCGCCAGATGTGAGCCGGTCAGCCGGACGAACGCCTGCGGCGCAGCCTCGTAGCCGCGGCCGGATTGCAGCGCCATCTCGCCAGGCGAGCCGGCACGGTTGCGAACCGGCTGTTGATTGGCGCGGTCTGTCCATTGGGCCGCGTCGCGCGCCGTTGCGCGATGTCCCACCGTCATGTTGGCCATCCTGCAAATGAACGTGCCCGGTGCTGATCCGGTGCTTCTCGGTTTCGATGACTTGGGTGTCGACGGACACGCCCCCGGTTCGACAGCCCAGCCCTCGTTTGGGTCTCTCTTCAGCAGAGAAACGTAAAATGCATGTGAAGTGCTTGAGGCGCCCACATGACAATGGCATGCGCGCGGTACGCTTTTGGGGCGAAGGGAGCTTGCCAAGCTACTTTGATCTGCAGTGCGACCGACCTGAAATCATTGCGGTTTTCCGCCGAATGTTTCGTTGCCTTCGATGCGACGAAACAATTCCGGCAAGGATGAAACCATTTTCGGTTTTTGGCGCATCACGGAAGAAACCGCGCATGGTTATCAGCGTCACAACGACCACGGCGCACTGCCGGCAAACGGAACCTGGAGATAAGTCCATGCGCGCACTCAGCCTGATCCTTGCTTTTGGCTTCGTGCTCGTCGGCTCCTCCTTTGCAGGCACTCCCGACGGTAGTCTGCCGGGCGTCGGCACATTCCAGTATAGCGGCTCGCCGGTGACGACCACGGCGCCGCAACCAATTGTTGTCGCCGCGCGCTTCTGATCCCTCAATAAGAAAATCAGCCGGTAAAGGCCATCATGCTTGTTCGTCTCTGCGCCGCAGCGCTCATGTCCTTTCTGACGATCAGTTCCGTCCAGGCGCAGGTGCGCTCCCCCTCCAGACTACCTGATCCGCGTACCGAATTCGTCAGGCAATGCGCGCCGCGCATGCTCGGGCGCTGGGAGCACCCGGAAGAGGTCTGCGGTTGCCTGCATGATCATGCCGCCGCCGTCGTCGAGGATCGCGACCTGCGCGAAGCGCTGTTGCGCGGCATCAGCGAGACTGGCGTGCCGACAATCGAGACGGATTGGATACCGTCATCCAAGCAGAACGAGATTGGGCCTACCTTCACCAAGATCGCCAAGCCGACCTTGCAGTGCATGTTCGACCCGGCCAAGTAACGCTTCAGCTCGTCATTTCGACTTGGGACCGAACCGCGCCACGCAGGAGGTGGTCCGCGAGACGCCTTGGTTAGTCATCTTCGCGCCGCGCACTTCCTTGACCTGTCCGGCCGGGCAGGTTCCGTCGTCCACCTGCACGCGCTGGCCGAGCTTAAGATCGACGATATCCTGTTCGCGTCCGACCGTGCCCGCGCGCGCCGCGGTCGCAAGCGCCAGGGCGATGAGGAGCGGGAGGCTAGTCGCAACGCGCAGCAGCATGGTGTGAGATCCCGGCATCGATGCCGCAATGTAGGAGGCGGCGCGCGATTCTGATAGTGAACCTTCGTCACGCCCGCCGGGTCGATCTGCCTTTGCCGCGCAGGGCAGCGCGCGATTCCCGCGCAAGCCGCGCGGCGCAGGCGACGAGTTGCGGAACCGCATGCCCGGAAAATCCAAGCACGAAGCCCGGCAAGGGCCGCGCTCGCGCGTAGGTATCGGCGAGCAGCCAGCCTTCCGTGCCCGCCGCCTGTTTCGCCTCCGCCGCAATCGCAGGAGCAACTGACGGATCGAATCGCGCGACCAGGTGCAGGCCTTGCGAGGGCACCGGTACCGACAGTGCCCCGTCTGATGCGGCTTCGAGCGTCTCGGCCAGCGCGTCGCGCGCCTCACGATAGAGTTTTCGCACGCGCTTCAGGTTTGCCGCGAATACGCCGGAATTCAGCATATCGGCCACCGCGCCTTCCATCAGCGTTCCGGGAAAGCGGTCGAGTGCCGCGCGAGCCGCGGCGACATCCGCGATGATGCGCTCGGGGAGGGCACAATAGCCGATGCGCAAGCCCGGAAACAGCGTTTTGGCGAACGTACCCATGTAGATCACGCGCTGGAGGTGGTCGATACCGGCCAGCGACATCAGCGGCGCACCGTCATAACGGAACTCGCTGTCGTAATCGTCCTCGAACACGAAGGCGCCGGCCTGCTTCGCCCAGTCCAGTAGTTCGAGCCGCCGCGGCATCGACATTTGCACACCCAGTGGAAACTGGTGCGACGGCGTCACGTAGGCCGCGCGCGCAGAGGGAGCCGTCGCGCGTCCCTTCGCGATGTGCAGCCCGTGCGCGTCGACAGGAACGGGGACTGCGCGGTAGCCGCACTGCGCGATGGTCCTGCGCGCGATTGGATAGCCGGGGTCCTCGCACCAGACCTGGTCGTTCGCCTCCAGAATGGTGCCGAGCACGATGCGGAGCGTATGCAGCGTGCCGGAGGTCAGCATGATCTGGTCGGGGTCACAGCGCAGCCCCCGCGCCGACAACAAATGATCGGCGATCGCCGCACGCAGCTCGCGGCTGCCGCGCGGATCGCCGTAGTGGAGATGCTCGGTGCCAAAGGCGCGCATGCGCCGGCCGACGAAGGCCCGAAAGCGCTGCACCGCGCGCTCGTCAATATGCGTGCAGCCGAGCGAGAGCGCGCCCTGTCGCGGTGCTTCGATCATCACCTTCGATCTTTTCGGGGTGGCTGCGCGGGCCGGAATGCGTGCGGCGACGAAGGTGCCGGAGCCGACCGTCGCCTCGGCAAAGCCGTCGGCGATCAGGCGCTCATAGGCCGTGACCACGGCGTTTCGCCGGAAGCCCGTTTGTGTTGCCAGCGTTCGCGACGGCGGCAGCGGCTCGCCGGGCTTGACGAGACCGCCAACGATCATCTCGCACAGGGCCTGGTAGAGCCGGTGCGCCGCGGAGGCCGCGGCGGTGATGTGAGGCCCGGTGAGGTCCAGGGGCAGCTCGGCCTTCGCCGGCGAGAGGCCAAAATTGGTCGGAATTTTTTGCATGGAATTGGCACTATCGCAGACCAAATCCGCCGCTACAACTGGCTTGGAGTTCTACCAATTCCGACAGGAGCGGCCGTGAGCCAAGCTGAGATCTCAAATTCCTATCCGACCTCCGCGCGCAACCAGGTCAAACGCCTTCACGATCGCGGCTTCTACGATCACGATACCGTTCATCGCATCCTGGATTCCGCAATGCTCTGCCACGTCTCCTACGCGATCGACGGCCAGCCCTACTGCACGCCGACGTTCTTCTGGCGCGAGGGAATACGGCTGTATTGGCATGGGAGCAGCGCCAGCCGCATGCTGCGCAACCAGACCAAAGGCGAGCGGGTCTGCCTGACCGTCGCCCATCTCGACAGCCTCGTGCTGGCGCGCTGCGGCTTCAACCACTCCGCGGATTACCGCGCGGCGATGGCGTTCGGCACCGCCTATCTCGTCACCGACCCCGAGGAGAAAGCGCGCGCGGTAATCGCGATGGTCGACCGCTTCTTCCCAGGTCGCACCGCGAGCCTGCGCCAGAGCAACAGCCAGGAGATCAAGGCGACCTCCTTTATCGCGATGGAGATCGAGGAGGCCTCGGCAAAAATCCGCGCCAAGGGTGTTGCGGACGACGACGAAGATTACGCGTTGCCGATCTATGCCGAGCGCATTCCCGTGCGCAGTGTGCTCGGCGCGCCCGAACCGTGCCCGCGCCTGCTCGACGGTGTCACGCGACCGGCGACGTTGAATAGCTATTCGGAAGGCCGACTGCTCGAAGATGCATTGCGGGAGGCCTATTTTGTGGAGTACCCGAACGGTTGAAATCGGCTAGTTTGGGCGCTCCTTCGATCAACTGGATGCCCGGAGTAGCCTGATGAACCCCGATACGCAGCAGCGGATTCTCGACGCCGTCGATGCCGGCTTCGAAGCCCAGCTTGCGACCACACGTGATTTCGTCGCGATCCCATCGACCCGCGGGGCCGAGGGACCGTGCCAGGACATGATCGGCGATCTCCTGCGCGAGCGCGGCTATGAGGTCGACGACTGGCACATCCATGTCGACGATCTCAAGGATTTGCGCGGGTTCGGACCGATCGAGCACGACTTCTCCAAAGCACGTTCGGTGGTCGGGACCTACCGTCCGCGGAGCAATGGCGGCAAGTCGCTGATCCTCCAGGGGCACTGCGACGTGGTTCCGGCCGGGCCGCTGGAATTGTGGGAGACGCCGCCCTTCTCGCCGGTCATCAAGGACAGCAAGATGTTCGGACGCGGCGCCTGTGACATGAAATCCGGCACGATCGGCGCGCTCTCAGCGCTCGATGCGATCGAGGCCGCAGGTTTCAAGCCGACGGCGCGAATTCACTTCCAATCCGTGATCGAGGAGGAGAGCACCGGGGTCGGTGCGCTCTCGACGCTTCAGCGCGGCTACCGGGCAGACGCCTGCTTTATCCCGGAGCCGACCGGCGGCAAGATGGTCCGCTCGCAGGTCGGCGTAATCTGGTTTCGCCTGCGTGTGAAGGGGCATCCGACCCATGTCGCCTTTGCCGGCTCGGGGTCGAATGCGATCATGGCGGCGTATCATCTCGTCCATGCCCTGCAAAAGCTCGAGATCGAGTGGAACGAGCGCGCGAAGGCCGATCGTTATTTCAAGGCGCTGAACCATCCCATCAACTTCAATCCCGGCATCATCAAGGGCGGCGACTGGGCGTCCAGCGTGCCGGCGTGGTGCGATGTCGACTGTCGTATCGCGATCCTGCCGGGCTGGTCGGTGGCCGATCACCAGAAGGAAATTCTGGCTTGCGTCGCCGCCGCCTCACGCAATCACCGCTTCCTCGCCAACAATCCGCCGGAGATCGAATGGTCGGGCTTCCTGTCGGAAGGTTATGAACTGACCGACGCGGCGGCGCCCGAAGCTGCATTTGGCAAGGCTTTCAACAAGGTCTATGGCGGCGCGGTCGAAGACCTGGTGTTCACTGCACTCACCGACACCCGCTTCTACGGCCTCAATTACGGCATCCCCAGCCTCTGCTTTGGCGCGAGCGGCGGCGAGATGCACGGCTTCAACGAATATGTCGAGCTGGAGTCGCTGAAGAAGACGACCAAGGCCATGGCGCTGTTCATCGCGGAGTGGTGCGGGGTGGAGCAGGCGTAGGGGCCTTCTGCCGTCATTCCGAGGAGCCCTTGCGACGAAGCAATCCAGACCGCCGCCCGCGGAAAGATTCTGGATTGCTTCGCTGCGCTCGCAATGACGGGGGTTGCCCAATCCACCGGCTCACCAAGATACTTTAAGCTTAAAATAAAGACTAGGATGCTGGCTCAGCCGGTGGCAGACTGGCGCCTGATCGCAAGGCCTTGAGTCCGCCGGGGAAGTAACGATGCGCGATTGGGACGATGCTTACGCCAATTCGGCCCATATCCCGGGCTCCGAGAAGCTGCCGGCGCTGTGGGCGGAGCGGGCGGCCGATTACCGCGCCGGGTTGAAGGGCTTTCGTCCCGACATCGCCTACGGCTCCCGTGAACGCCAGCGCCTCGACCTCATCCTGCCCGACGGCGACAGCAAGGGCCTTATCGTCTTCATCCATGGTGGGTACTGGATGCGCTTCGACAAGTCGGACTGGACCGACCTTGCCGAGGGCGCGCGGCATCATGGCTGGACCGTGGCGCTGCCGAGCTACACGCTGACCCCGGCCGCCCGCATCTCCGAAATCACCGCCGAGGTCACCGCCGCAATCGCCAAGGCGGCTTCGGTTGCCGCCGGCCCCATCCGGCTTGCGGGCCATTCCGCCGGCGGTCATCTCGTCACGCGCATGCTGTGCGACGACAGCGGGCTCGACCCTGCCGTCTACAACCGCATTGCCGGCACGCTCTCGATCAGCGGGCTGCACGACTTGCGGCCGCTGCTCAAGACCAGGATGAACGAGACGCTGCGCATGACCGTGGAGGAAGCCACGCTCGAGAGCGCCGCGCTGCATCAGCCGCGTGGCCATTCCCCGGTCACCGCCTGGGTCGGCGGTAGCGAGCGGCCGGAGTTCATCCGGCAGTCCGATCTGATGGCCAATATCTGGACAGGTTTTGACGTGCCGACGCGGCTCGTCGTCGATCCCGGGCTCAACCATTTCACCGTGATCGATGGGTTGAAGGATCCCTCGTCGTCGATCACCGCGCGCCTGATCGGCCTCGACTGACGAGAGGGATGATCGAAAGGGCTTGCCATGACGTCCAGCGGTTACGATCCCAGCAGAGAAGGTGCCGAGACCGAGTTCGCCCGGCGCATGTCCTATGGCGATTATCTCGCGCTGGATGCGATTCTCGGCGCGCAGCATCCGCTGTCCGAAGCTCACGACGAGATGCTGTTCATCATCCAGCATCAGACCACGGAGCTGTGGATGCGGCTCGCGATCCACGAGCTGACGGCTGCGCGCCGCGCGATCTCCCGGGACGAGGTCGCCCCCGCCATGAAGATGCTGGCGCGGGTGTCGCGCATCTTCGAGCAGCTTAACGGCGCATGGGACGTGCTGCGCACGATGACGCCAAGCGAATACACGCGCTTCCGTTCAAAGCTCGGCCAGTCCTCGGGCTTCCAGTCGCTCCAGTACCGCCTGATCGAATATCTGCTCGGCAATCGTAATCACGCGATGCTGAAGCCGCATGCGCATGATGCAGAGGTGATGCAACTGCTCGAAGCCGAGCTTGCGACGCCGAGCCTCTATGACGAGGTGCTGCGGCTTGCGGATCGCAACGGCCTCAAGATGCCGGCCGCGGTGCTGGCACGCGACATCCGCGAGACCCACAGCTTCAACGAGGGCGTGCTCCAGGCCTGGCACCAGGTCTACGAGGCACCCGAGACGCATTGGATGCTGTACGAGGTCGCGGAGAAGCTGGTCGATTTCGAGGATTACTTCCGGCGCTGGCGCTTCAATCACGTGACCACGGTCGAGCGGGTCATCGGCTTCAAGCGCGGCACTGGCGGCACTGGCGGCGTCAGCTATCTCAAGCGCATGCTGGAGATCGAACTGTTCCCCGAACTCTGGCGCGTTCGCACCATTCTCTAGAGATGTCCAATAGAGATGTCCAATGACCAAGCTTCGCGTCTACGAGGACACCAAGGCGCTGTTTCATCTGCCGGACGGCGTGATCTATCTCGACGGCAATTCGCTCGGTGCGCTGCCGCTGGGGGTTGCCGAGCGCGTCAGTCGCGTCATCACCGCGGAGTGGGGCGATGAACTGATCCGCGCCTGGAATAGTGCGGGCTGGTACGTGCAGCCGCGCCACATCGGCGACCGCATTGCACGGCTGATCGGCGCGGAAGCCGGCTCGGTGATGATCGGCGATACGCTGTCGCTGAAGGTTTATCAGGCGCTCGCTGCTGCGCTCGACATGAAGGCGGAACGCAAGATCATCTTGTCGGACACAGGCAATTTTCCGACCGATCTCTACATGGCCGAAGGCCTGATCGGGACACTCGGACGCGGGCATCAATTGCGCCTGGTGGCGCCAGAAGAGGTCGAGGCCGCGCTGTCGGAGGAGATCGCGGTGCTCTACGTCACCGAGGTCGATTACCGCACCGGCCGCCGCCACGATATGGCGAAGCTGACGGCAAATGCTCATGCGCTCGGCATCGTCACCGTCTGGGACCTCGCCCATTCGGCCGGCGCGCTGCCGGTCCATCTTGCGGCCTGCGGTGCCGATTTCGCCGCCGGTTGCACCTACAAATATCTCAACGCCGGTCCCGGCGCACCGGCGTTTCTGTATGTCGCGCCACACCACGCTGGCTCCGCGCGCGCCGCGCTGTCCGGCTGGATGGGGCACGCAAAGCCGTTTGCGTTCGATCTGGCCTATGCCGCGGCCGGCGGTGTCGAGCGCATGCGCGTCGGCACGCCGCCGGTGCTGGCGATGGCGGCGCTGGAGGCCTCGCTCGATATCTGGGATCAAATTGACATGGCGGACGTGCGCGCGCGTTCGCTCGCATTGGGTGATCTGCTGATAGCCGAGGTCGAGCGCCGCTGCCCGGCCCTGAAGCTGGTGACGCCGCGCGCGCACGCGCGACGCGGCTCGCAAGTCTCCTTCGCCTTCGGCAATGGTTACGCCGCCATGCAGGCTCTGATCGCCCGTGGCGTGATTGGCGATTTTCGCGCGCCCGACATCATGCGATTTGGCATCACGCCATTGTACATCGGCGAAGGCGAGATCGTACGGGCGGCGGAGATCATCGAAGAGGTGATTGCCGGTGAGATGTGGCGCCGGCCAGAATATCAGGTGGTCAATGTGGTGACGTAGCCTGAGATGGGCGCCATCGGCCTCGTTCAGCGCGGCGAGGCCATTACCTCGAGCGTCATTGCCTTGCTGATCGAAGCCATTCACGTTGAGACAAAATGATTTGGGAGGAGATCCGATGACGGCGCTTGAGAAGCTTAAAGCGATGAAGATGCCGTTCGCCGAGCTCAAGGGCGTCGAGTTCGTCGAAGCCGAGAAGGATCGCGTGGTGGCGCGGATGACGGTCAGGCCCGATCTCTGCACCCTTCATCACACGATTCACGGCGGCGCAGTCATGGCCCTGGCCGATTCCGTCGGGGCGGCCGCGACCGTGATCAACCTGCCTGAGGACGCCAAGGGCACGACCACGCTGGAGAGCAAGACCAATTTCATTGGTGGGGCCAAGGAGGGAGCGACGATCATCGCGACCACGACCCCGGTTCACCGGGGGAGGCGGACCCAAGTCTGGACCACGCGGCTCGAGACCGAGGATGGCAAGCTGGTCGCCGTGGTTACCCAGACCCAGCTTGTCCTCGTATGAATACGGGGCTTTGATTTCGTTAACGAATTGGTCGCGCCAGTGCCCCTAACTTGAGCAGGTTCCGGTCTTGAAAGTTTTGCTGCGACGCACAATATTGGAGGTCTAGGGATTCGAACGCCTCCTCGAGGGATACCAAGAGGAGTTTTGACTTGTCACTCGAACTAACTTTGGCACCCGAAGCCACCACCCGCACAATGCCCGTTCCGGGCTACGTGCGGACCTTGAGCCAGCAGGAAGAATTGCCGCTTCTGCGCGATCACCTGCTCAGGCTCGATGCCGAAAGCCGGCATGACCGCTTCAACGGTTTTCTCGACGACAGCTTCATCGAGCGTTACGCCGCCCGCTGCGCCGAGGACGGCACCGTGATCGTCGCCTATATCGTCGATGGCGTGGTCCGCGGCGCGGCCGAACTGCATCCGCCGGAGGATGATTCGCTGCCCGAAGTCGCCTTCAGCGTCGAAGCCTCCGCGCGCCGTCAGAACGTGGGCACCGTGCTGTTCAGCCGCCTGATCGCCGAAGCGCGCTGGAAAGGTTTCAAGCGCCTGAGGATCACGACGGGTGCAGAGAATCACGCCATGCGCGCGCTTGCCAAAAAGTTTGGTGCGCATCTGCAATTCCGCCATGGGGAATCCACCGGCACGATCGACCTTGGCAAGACGCCCGAAGCCGAGCTTGCCGATCTCGCAGCAGCGCCGTTCACGGCCGGCCGCGCCTTGCTCAGCTTCAATTCTACCTGGTGGAAGCTCATCTCGAGCATGTACCCCAGCCGCGCCGTGTAGAAACAAAAAGCGGACCGGCAACGCCGGTCCGCTTTGGTATCTACGTCAACGAAATAGCGCGTCAGGTGCCGGTGCGCTTGTCATTGCCGAAGCGGCGGACGACGCGGCGTTCGACCACCACCGAGCGCTGCGCGCCCTGTTCGCCGGCGATCACGCGGGTAGAGCTGATGCGGCTGTTGGTGCGGACCTGTTTCTTGACCTCGGCCTGAACGACATCGAGCGGCATTCCCATCAAGGCCGCGGCGATCTCGGCCTGCTGCTCCTGATCGTCGGTGATGCCGACGGCGGCGAAGATCGCCTCGTCCAGGGTGGGCGGATCGTGGCGGACGCGCCGCGTGCCGTACTTGGTATTCCAGTCTGCGTTCATAGGTGCCTCGTTTCGATCCCGGGATACCTAGTGCGGTCTATGTTGCATTGCAATATGAATTTGGTGTGGCATCTCAGCTATGCGCTCAGACTCCGCCAGCTTGCCCCTCGCTAGGGCATCGCTGCCTCGCGTGCGGTGGAGCGGACCGGCGCCTGCGGCCAGCGCTTGAGCGCGGCGTGGCCGGCTTCCGATAGTCGATAGATGCCGCGCTCGGCGCGCTCGAACCAGCCGTAGACATTGTGCAGCAGAATCTTGCCTGCATCGGGGCAGCGCTCGCGCAACACGCGCACCGGTCTCGGCCCTTCGGCGAGCGCCGAGGCGCAGGCCAGCGCCTGCTGGCGATAGGCCGTCATGATCGGCGTCCGCGTGCTGCCGCCCAGCACGGGATCGCCCTGGCGGCGCTGATGTTCGGCGACCAGGCGCGAGCGCGTCTTCGGCTCGCGGCGCGGTGCCGCCGTCGGCGGCTTCACCAAGACCTCGACAAGGCCACCGTCGGTGACGCCGAGCATGCCGAAGCCCAGGCGTCGGCAGAGATTGCGATAGCGCGCATCGCTCTCGCGCCCCTTGCCGCGCACCGACATTTTTGCGGCGATCCAGACCTCGTCGCCGGCGGGCGCGCGATCGACCGCTTGCAAAATCAGTTCGAGATTGAACGCGAGCTTGAGCTCGCCAATCACCACCACAGGCGGATCGCCGGCGCTCAGGCCAACGAGATCGCAGCCGCCGATCTCGCCCTTCACGGTGAAGCCGAGCTCTTCGAGGAAGCGTTTGACGGGCAGATAGAGCGCGGTTTCCACAGCAGGTCCGATCGGAGAATCAGTGCCGGCAGTTTAGCCCGGATCGGACTCGGGCCGAGGGGCCATTTGATGGGAACACGCGGTGCGGTTATCTTGCGGGCGGGAACAGGCGGGCGCTTGCGAAATGACAATCAGGAACGGGCTCTACCACATCCGGATCGAGATGCTGGATGCTGTCCAGGGCGGCAATCAGGGCGTCATGGTGCTCCGTGACGGCACCATGCGGGGTGGGGATTCCTTTTTTTACGCGTATGGCACCTACAGCTCTGCCGACGGCAAATGGAAGGGCGAGCTGACCAACGAGGAGCACTCGCCCTCGTTCGACGAGCGTCCGGTGTGGGGCCGCAAGATCGTGACCATCGGCTTCAGCGGCACCTACACAGACGAGACCGCCTACGGCGAGGGCATCGCACTTGCGGGCAAGCAGAGTATCCGCTTCAGAGGCAATCTGCGGCTATTGGTGCCGGATTGACTTCTTTCATTGCACAAGACGGTCATAGTCGGCATGCGAGCCGGTCCAGAACCAGACGTAGACTCCGTCGGCCTCGACAGCGAGAGCGCGATAGCGCAATCCGACTCTGGCGGACCAGTATCGTCCGACCCGTTTGAACTGAAGCTAGGGATGGCTGTGATCGCTCTTCAACAGGTTGAAATTGGCATCGGCGAGCCGTCGAACATTGACGGGCAAAGCCTCATAAGCCTTCCAGAATCTGGGCGACGCCGTGTGTTTCACAACTCGCGGGTCTGGCCGGCGCGATAGGCGCTCAGCGCCTCCTCGGCGAAGGCATCGAGCTTGCCCGCTTGAGCGCTTTGCTCCAGAGCCTGATCAAAGCGCTCTGCGTCGAACTGCTCGAACCATGCACGAAACCGTGCCAATTCGTCAGGCGCAAGTCGTTCGATCGCTCGTTCGATATCTTCGGTTGTCATTGTTCAAATATAGCAGCGCAGGGGGGCCGGGAAAAGATGCCTGGCCACCAAACCTACACCCGTCCGCTTACCGGGATCAGCGCGCCAGTGACGCCGCTCGCGGCATCGCTCGCTAGGAACAGGATCACCTCGGCAAGCTCCTGCGGCATCACCCACTTGGAGAAGTCCGCTTTCGGCATGCTGGTGCGGTTGGCCTGGGTGTCGATGGTCGAAGGCAGCACCGCGTTCACGGTGACCTTGCCTTTCCATTCATTGGCCAGCGCTTCGGTGAGGCGGTGCACGCCTGCCTTCGACGCCGCATACGGCCCCATGCCTGCGCCCGCCTGGAGCGCGCCCATGGCGCCGATGTTGACGATGCGGCCTACCTTCGCGGCAGCGAGATGTGGCAGCGCCGCGCGCGCGGTATTGAGCGCCGTCAGCACGTTCAACGCATACATGCGCTGCCACGTCGTGATGTCGCCGTCACCGACGGGCTCGAAGGCAAAGCCGCCGGCGATGTTGATCAGGGCATCGAGCTGACCGAAGTGCTTTGCCGCCGCCTCGACCGCCGCCTTCGCCTGCGCCGCGTCCGATAGATCGACGCTGCCGATCTCGATACGCTCGGCGGTCGCGGGTGTTTGAGTTGGCGCGTGATCGATGCCGGCGATCCGCGCGCCACGCGACTGCGCGATGTCCGCGACCACCTTTCCAAGTGCGCCCAGCGCACCGGTTACGATCAGAACCTTGCCTTGCATCATCGTTTCTCCCGGTGGGGCCGCTCTACGATTGCAGATAGTGCGCCTTGAGCGCGGTCTGCTCTGCTGTGCCGAGCTTGAGCCCCTCGCGCAAGTAGGTTTCGAGATCGCCATATTCGCCGGCGACGGCCTCGAAAGCGGCCGCCAGATAAGAGGCCTCGACGGAACCGATCGCGTTGAGAACGTCGGCGGGCAGATCCGCGGCGCTCGACGCGTCGCGCTTGTAATACGTGTTGGTCAGCAGGTAGTCCTCGGCAATGACGTCATCGGGAACGCCGAGCGCATGCAGGATCAGTGCGCTGGCAAAGCCGGTGCGGTCCTTGCCGGCGGTGCAATGGATGACGAGCGGCGCACGGTCTTCGAGGAGATGGCCGAACAGGTTGCGAAAAGAATGCGTGTTGTGGCGGACATAGTTGCGATAGGACTCGCGCATGATCTCCAGCGCGACCGGAGCGGTCAGCGTGCCTCTGGCGAGTTCGGCGCGTAATGAAGCCACCACCGTCGGCTCGATCGGCAGCGAATGCACGGTGATCTCGTCGACCACGCAGACGCCGGCCGTACGCTCTTCGACGCCCCGGAAATCGAACGCGCTCCGGACCCCGAGCGCGCGGACGATCTCGATATCGGCAGCCGTGAGCTGGCCGAGATGGTTGGAGCGGAAGATGTGCCGCCAGCGCGTGGTGCGGCCGTCGGCGGTCGGATAGCCGCCGAGATCGCGAAAATTGCTGGCGCCTTGCAGATTGAGGTGGCGGACAGGGGAGTCTGACATGAGATCAGCTTTTGCTAGATTGGCGGCGGCTATTACAGGGGGCGATCATGGACCGACACAAGGCCATCATTTTGGCTATGACCATGCTGGCGGGCGGAATTTGCTGCACACGGCAGGCGGACGCACAGACGTTTCAAACCTACCGCTGTGCCGATGGTACGCAGTTCATCGTTGGATTTTATGACGACGACAAGCGCGCCTTCCTCCAGATCGACGGCGAACCCGTCACGCTGGCCAAGCGGCTGACGGTCTCAGGCGCACGCTATTCGGGGGAGGGGATCACCCTCAAATTCGGGAAGGCCGGCCTCACCACGGTGAAGCATCTCAAGCGGCCGGTCACAGCCTGCGCGGTGATCTGATGCCGCAACCAAGTCTGGAATCAAAAAGGGCCGAAACATCGTTGTTTCGACCCTTTTTCAAACTGCCGCCGGGTGCCTGTGAGAGCGCGGCGGTACTGAACCGAACCCAGGCATCAGCGATCCCATTTCGGCTTGGCTTCATCGACGGCTTCCTGATGGTACCAGCTTTCGCTGCAGATCGTCTCATTCACGGGGAAAGAGGCGTGGTCGGCGGGAAGGTGGGACGCACCGTAGCGGCGCCCGTCGAGAGCCGCGCGGCCTCCGACGGGGAATTGGTAGATCTTTGCAGATCCGTGACTCAGTCCATTATTCATCATTGCGGTATCTCCTGAGATCGAAGCGGTTGACCTCCATGGTGCGCCCGACTCATTGGCTTGTGGTTACTGGACCCCCCATATCGGCCGTGCATTCCAAAATGCAAAGTGCTGAAAAGGAAATCAGTTTGGGCCTAATTTGTAGGCAGCG
This sequence comes from Bradyrhizobium sp. Kon10, assembly GCF_055807395.1. Classification (NCBI taxonomy): domain Bacteria; kingdom Pseudomonadati; phylum Pseudomonadota; class Alphaproteobacteria; order Hyphomicrobiales; family Nitrobacteraceae; genus Bradyrhizobium; species Bradyrhizobium sp. Kon10. The sequence continues at coordinate 145,470 of NZ_JBVVOZ010000004.1, forward strand.
ACCGTTCTGCCTGCCCTGAGGCAGCCGCCGGATGACCAACGTGTGGGCCATTGCGAAGGTTGCGAGCGCCGTCCAAAGAGTTCGCGAATATTGCTTGACGTTGATGCGCGTTTAATCGGCAACCTCGGGCAGGGGGACGGTTGCATCGGAACCGTGCGTTTTCCTCGGGGTTTTTGCAGTGCAGCTTCACGGAAAGGTGCGCCGCTATGACGCACGCAGTTCCGGCCGTCCGGCTGGAGTTCACTGGCGTCAGGTCGCGGGGGGAAAAACCTCCCCGCGCCGCGGCTTTTTGGCACGTTAAATGCTTGAGACGCGTTGGCCGATGGTGGCCGGGTACAAACGTGCGGGGACCAGCCGTCCCCACCTTTCGCATCATCTACAGAGAGGCTCAATGACCAAGTATAAGCTCGAGTACATCTGGCTCGACGGATACACGCCGACTCCGAACTTGCGCGGCAAAACACAGATCAAGGAATTCGCCTCGTTCCCGACGCTTGAGCAGCTTCCGCTCTGGGGCTTCGACGGCTCCTCCACCCAGCAGGCCGAAGGCCACAGCTCCGATTGCGTGCTGAAGCCGGTCGCGGTGTTCCCGGACGGTGCCCGCACCAACGGCGTGCTGGTGATGTGCGAGGTCATGATGCCCGATGGCAAGACTCCGCACTCGACCAACAAGCGCGCCACCATCCTCGACGACGAGGGCGCGTGGTTCGGCTTCGAGCAGGAATATTTCTTCTACAAGGACGGCCGTCCGCTCGGCTTCCCAGCCTCCGGCTATCCGGCGCCGCAGGGCCCGTACTACACCGGCGTCGGCTATTCGAACGTCGGCGACATCGCCCGCAAGATGGTGGAAGAGCATCTCGATCTCTGCCTCGCGGCCGGCATCAACCACGAAGGCATCAACGCGGAAGTCGCGAAGGGCCAGTGGGAATTCCAGATCTTCGGCAAGGGCTCCAAGAAGGCCGCTGACGAAATGTGGATGGCCCGCTACCTGATGCTGCGCCTGACCGAAAAGTACGGCGTCGACATCGAATTCCACTGCAAGCCGCTCGGCGACACCGACTGGAACGGCTCCGGCATGCACGCGAACTTCTCGACCGAGTATATGCGCACGGTCGGCGGCAAGGAGTACTTCGAGGCGCTGATGGCCGCCTTCGACAAGAACCTGATGGACCACATCGCGGTCTACGGCCCGGACAACGACAAGCGCCTGACCGGCAAGCACGAGACTGCGCCCTGGAACAAGTTCAGCTACGGCGTGGCCGACCGCGGTGCTTCGATCCGCGTTCCGCACTCTTTCGTCAACAACGGCTACAAGGGCTATCTGGAAGACCGCCGCCCGAACTCGCAGGGCGACCCATACCAGATCGCTTCGCAGATCCTGAAGACGATCGCATCGGTGCCGGCCGACAAGAAGGCGGCCGCCTAACATCCTCCGGCCCGGGCTGGGGGGCTGGCCCGGGTTGGCTTTCAATCCGCCGGAGCAGAAAAGCTCCGGCGGATTTTGCATTTTGATGATGGCGATTGCTGTGGCCCGCCCCCTGTGGCCGTGCAAAATTTGTCCATCGCGGTGGAAAGCGGGATAGACTAGGCCGCGATGCGCGCAAGGCCGGGGACGGCTGGTGTTTGAAGGCTTCTACAAGGTGACGTTTCAGCTCGGCGACGCGGTCGGCCGGAGCGTGATGCATGCCGGCAGCGGCAAGATGCTCGGAGGCAATTCCGCGTTCGCCCATATCGGCCGTTACGAGAAGACCGGCGACGGCGTCGACATCGTCATCAAGACCGTCCGCCACAATCCCGATCCGAACTACCGCGCCATGGCCGGCACCGATGATGCGACGTTGATCGCAAAGGGCCGGGCCGACGGCGATCTCTACCGGTTCAAGGGCGAGCTGAAGGAGCTGCCGGGCGTGCCGTTCCAGTCGGTCATGGCGCCGATCACGGAGGACGAGGTGCCGATTGCGGGTACCGTCGGCGAGGCCGGCATCGCTGATGGCCTCTACTCGATCCACCTGCGCATGCTCGATGGCGTCGATGGCGGTCTCACCGGCGTGATGCTGCTGAACCGGGGGCGCATTCTCGGTGGCGATGCGTCCTTCTACTACCTTGGCAGCTACACCGCCGCGGCCGGCCGCTGGAAGGGCCAGATCCTCAACCAAGAGCATACGTCCGCCAAGGACGATCCGATTTTTGGCGGCCACGAGGTCGGCATCGGCTTCTCCGGCAGCTATGATTCGGAGCAGGCGGTGCTGGAGGCAACCGCGCTTGCGGGCAAGCGCAGCCTGCGCCTGACCGCGGCGCTCAAGCTGATGCACCGCGCCTGATCGTTTCGGGAATTGCACATGGAGAACGCCCCCTGCGCGAGTCCGGACTCGAGCCTTGAATTCGCCGGGACCTCGCGGCAACTTGTCGTCTATGCGGACTTTTCTCTGTGCCATCCTCTTCACGCTTGCCGCGCCGTTGTCGGCGCATGCGCAATCGGCCGATCTTATTCTGTGCGACCGCGTTGCCGCCGATCCCAGCGATCCCGACAAGCCGGCCGATGTGAAGGGCGTGCCGGAAGTGGCAGCCTCGGACGTCACGACCGCCATCAAGTTCTGCAAGCAGGCCGCGCCGTCCTCGCGCCGCGCGATGTTCGCGCTCGGTCGTGCCTACGCAGCCAACCGGCAGACCGCCGAGGCGATTGCCGCCTGGCGCAAGGCGGCCGACAAGGGCTCGAGCGCAGCCATGGTCGAACTCGGCGTGCTCTACGGCACCGGCGCCGGCGTTGCCAAGGACGAGGCGCAGGCGCGAAAACTGTTCGAGAAGGCAGCGCAGGCGGGCAATCCCCGCGGCGTCTCCAACCTCGCCGCGCTCGGCATCGCCGGCGGTACCGCGCCCGCCGATCCTGCGCAGGCCCGCGCGCTGCTGGGCAGGGCGGCCGACACCAATGCGGAAGCGCAGTACCAACTCGGCCTGATGCTCGCGAGCGGCAACGGCGGCGAGAAGGACGACGCTGCGGCACGCGCGATGTTCGAGAAGGCGGCAACGCAAAACCATCCCGGCGCGCTGGAGCGGATGGGCGCCTTCGCGCAGGAAGGCCGCGGTGGTCCGAAGGACAAGGACGCCGCAAAAGCCTATTACGAGCGGGCCGCCGCGCTCGGTGACGAGGATGCGAAGAAGGCGCTGGAGCGGCTTCGTTGCCCTTACGCAATCAAGGACAAGCAAGGCAAGCTCGTCACGACGCTGTGCTTCTAGCCGGCCGCCAAGCCGTGATGGAACAGACCTCGCGTGAAGAGGGTTGATTCCGAGAGCACGACAGGAACGCAGCCATGATCCGAAAATTGGCATCCGGCGAATACCGCCTCTACTCACGCAAAGTGAACCCGAAGACCGGCAAGCGCCGCAACCTCGGCACCTTCAAGAGCCGTACTGCGGCCGAGAAGCACGAGCGCGAGGTGCAGTATTTCAAGCGTCATTAGCGCCTGATGAACGCGGTCCGGGACCGGCAAACGAAAAGCGCGAAAACAACCCCATGCACAGTAGCTAAGACGTTGAAATGGCTGAGCGGTCACAATTTCTGCTTACGGATTAGACGAAATTGTTGCTCCGTCGGGCAAAACAGGAGCATGATGACATGGTGGCTGAGTTCTTGGAGCCACAGGAGAAAGCTGCGTAGGCTCGAAGAATTGACCGTTGGAGTCTTTGCATCGTGGCGCAGCGTTGGAAGATACTTGCAGTTCTTTTTGTTGTCCGGCTGAGCATGGCTTTCCAGTTTCAATCGGTCGCCTCGTTGTCACCGGCTATGATCAAGACCTACGGCGTCGGGCTCGGCGACATCGGAGTCCTCATCAGCCTGTATCTGGCTCCCGGAATCGCGTTCGCATTGCCGGGAGGGGAAATCGGACGCCGCTTCGGAGACAAGCGAGTCGTGCTGGCCGGCTTGGCGTTGATGACGGCCGGCGGCTTGCTGATGGCGTTCGCTCCCAGCTGGGGTTTGCAAATTGCGGGGCGCGTTGTTGCCGGCATTGGCGGCGTCGTGCTCAATGTGCTGATGTCGAAAATGGTGACGGATTGGTTCGCGGGCAGGGAGATCGCCACGGCCATGGCGATCTTTGTCAATTCCTGGCCGGCGGGTATCGCCTTGTGCTTGTTTCTGTTGCCCACGATCGCGGCCGCAAGCGGCATCACCACTGCCTTGTTGGTGACGGCTGCATTCTGTGCGCTCGGTTTTCTCCTGCTCGCCGCGTTGTACCAACCGCCACTGCGGGACGATACCGCTGTGCGCACGCCTGCCGCCTGGCCATCTCAGGCCGCGACGCGCGCGATGATTGTCGCCGGAGCCATCTGGGGCTTGTTCAATGCCGCGCTGGGCATGGTTTTCGGCTTCGGCACCATCTTGCTGGTCGAACGCGGCTGGAGTCTTCCTGCGGCGGGATCTGCGACCAGCCTGGTATTGTGGATCGTGAGCCTGTCGGTCCCTTTTGGCGGTGTTTTGGCCGACAGAACAGGCAAGCACATCGAGATCATGCTCGTTGGCTTTGCGCTGTTCGCGGTCGCACTCGTCATAGCAACTCGGACCGACGCGGTGATCCCCGTGTTTGTCGCATTGGGTCTGGCTGGCGGTCTGTCTGCCGGCCCCATCATGAGCCTGCCCGCGCGCGTCCTTACTCCGCCGGTGCGCGCTGTCGGAATGGGAATCCATTTCACGCTGTTCTACGCGTTTGCTGTCGCCGCACCGGTCATCGCCGGAGCGTTTTCTTCGCGGGTAGGAACGGCGGGAGCAGCGTTCGACCTCGGCGCCTTCATGCTGGCGCTCTGCTTTCCGGCCTATTGGATTTTCAACCGGCTGGCTCCTCGCAAGGCTCACGCGCACTGATCGAGATGCAATGCTGTCGCGGACTTGGCAACGGACCTCCCATTGGCGAACTGGCGGCATCCCCACACGAGATCCACTCATCAAGACATGGCGGACGAGATTTGCTCCGGTTGAGTTCTTCGCGTTCTGAACCATTGCAGGCGTTTATAGCCCAAGCTAGCCTATTTCGATGACGAGCGGTCCGACCAGAATCGGCTTCGAGGAGCTTACAGACTTCCTCGGTCTTTTCTTCGACCGCTATATGGCCAATGGCAAGCCTGTATCACCGACATTCATCCGCTAACTATACTGCGCCAAATGGACATGAAGTCTCCCAAGAAGGCTGAGGCGGGTCTCAGGATGGCAGTTGCCGACTGTCTTGAAATGACCGCGCCGTGGACAACAGAACAGGTTGTCGAAGCCGATAGTTTTCTCGGTTCAAACGGGGCCGTCACCTTGTCTGACCTGAAACAAAGATTTCGTGGCCCAAAGCGAACGTGACTGGGTTTCCGCGGTTGGCCCGTTCGCGACCTACCCACCGGCTCGGTGATTGTCCGCACATCGCGGCCACGCGGGTAAGCGCGGCGTCCTGCCCGTGTTCCGAGCAGCGCCCCTGATCATTTGGATGGCTTCGGACCGGTCGGATCGAGCGAGATCCTGGTGAACCGCAGCTCTTTGACCCGGCCGATATCGACCGACAGCGCATTACACTTGCCGTCGTCAGCACACGCGAACTTCAGACTTCCGACCGGAAAGCCTGTCGCGAAAGCGTCAGTACCTACGGGCTGCAGGTCGAGTTCGCCCCGGGGATAGTGAAGTTTCAGCCCGTTCTCACGCGCGAACACTTGATAGATGACGCCGAGTTCTGTGCTGTAGTAGTAGCCCTCGTACGCTTTAAGCCGGTCCGCCGCGGGCTTGGCAATGGCTATCCGCTTCAGCGGAACAGTTGCGCCGTTCTGGTGGAGAATTGCGTTCTCGACCGTTCCGCCTTGCTGCACTTCCTCGAATACGACTTCCGCGAGAACTGCTCTCAGGCGGAAAGCGGTGTTCGAGACTGCGTACATTGGAAACGATGGCTGGCCGGTCGCGCGCGTGACGAGGTGGTCATTGTCCCTGCTGAAGGAAATGATGAAGCCAGGTCTAAGCTCATAGTCGCCAACATAGGCGTCGAGGATCCTCGGGTCGACCGCGACTTCCGGCTTTTCGTCAAAGGCTGGCTTGTCAGACGCTGGTTTTAGCAGATCCTTGAGATAGAGGTCGGCGATCCTGAATGAGAGCGCTGTTGGATTCAAATCCCCCGCGTTTGCGAGGACCACGACTGAGAAATGTTGCTCTGGAAACCTGAGAATATTCGTCCGATATGCCGCGTCGCCGCCAGCGTGAGCAACCGTCCTGAGTCCGCGATACTTTCCAATGAACAGCCCTGAGGCGTAGTCGATATCCTTGCCGTTGTTGAGCTTGCCCTTCTGCTGCATCTCGGCGAGCAGTGTCAGGCCGCCGACCTTGCCGGTGTAGAAATTCTCGTCCCAGCGCGCGAGGTCGCCGACCGTTGAAAAGAGGCTTGATGGTCCGACCGTCGAATAGGTTAGAGCCACATACTGGTATTTGCCGTCCGGCCGCCGCTCGTAGGAATAGGCGCGGTCTTTGACGACCGTGCCGTACTGATCCTGAAAATGTGTATGAGACATGCCGAGAGGGGTGAAGATGCGCTCCTGGGCAAACTCGGCCAACGTTTTGCCCGACGCTTGCTGCACGACCATGGCCAGGAGCGTGTAGCCGCTGTTGCTGTAGAGGAATTGATCGCCAGGCGCGAAGTTCAACTCCGTCTGTTGAAACAGCAGGCGCACGACGTCATCGTCCGTGATCTCGTCGTCGAGCCGCCACCCTGCCAGTGCCAACAGATTCCACTGGTCTCGGACACCGCTCGTGTGATGGAGCAGCTGGCGGATCGTGATCAACTTGCCAAAATCGTGCAACTTCGGAACATACTTGCGAACGTCATCATCCAGAGTCAGTTTTCCGTCCTGAGCGAGCAGGTAGATCGCGCAGGCGGTGAACTGCTTTGAGACCGACGCAAGGTGGAACACGGTTTCCGGCGTGTTTGGCTCGCCATACTCCAGATTGGCTGCGCCATAGCCTTGGCTATAGATAACGTTGCCGTTCTGAATGACGGCGATGGAAGCGCCGGGCGAGTCTGGCCGAGCCCATTTAGCAAATAGCTGATCGACAGCGTGCGCCATAACTCGTTCGACGGGTGCAGCGGGAGGCGTGGACTCCGTCTGGGCGCCGCTGGCGCAAGGCACGAAGAGACAAAGCACGGCAACAGCGGCCGTCATAATCCTGGCCAACATCGAACTTCTCCCGTGACCCGCCAAGGTTGCACAAAATAGCCGTAGGCGACAAGCGCCTGAGCCTGCCGCGAAGTCTTGACCAGCGCGGACTTCCTGGTCGCTTGATTTCGGCGACCTGAAACTTGTTCCCGGCAGATGGGCTGCTGCGAATTCGATAGGCTATGCGACGAGCTCCTTTATTGCCGATCCGCCCGGGGCTAGGATCGAGCCATCTGATCAGGCGACATCCACTTACTCCGGCCGTGAGTTGAGAGGCGTTCGCTTACTTCGGAAGGAAGACCGATGCGGGCAATCATCGTCGGTGCGGGAATGGGCGGGTTGATGACGGCGTTAGCGCTGCGACAATCCGGCGTCTTCGCATCGGTCGAGGTCTGCGAGCAAACCAAGGTGCCTAGCACCGCAGGTGCCGGGTTGAATATCCCGCCCAACGGGGCGCGGATATGTCGTTGGCTGGGCGTCGATCTCGATGGCGGGGATCCCAAGGGCCGCCATGGGGTGATCGACGGTGGCCGGGCGGCAATTCTGGAATCGACCCGGCAGTTCAACGCGGATGGGAGCGTGACACAGAGGCCGTTCGATCATCTCACCGCCGCAGGCGATGGCGCCGGGTTTCACCACATGCACAGGCTGGATCTGTTGATGTGCCTGTATAAGCGGGTGTTCGAATTCGATCCCGACAGCGGGGCGCCGTGCCCGATCACGGTGCACATGGACTGCAGGCTGACAGAGTTGCGTCAGACCACCGGCGAGGTGACAGCGACCTTTTCGAATGGCCGAACCGCCACGGGAGAGGTTCTCGTGGGTGCCGACGGGATCAACTCTGCCACTTTGCAGCTGGCGTGGCCGAATCCCCGTCCCAAGCGCTGGACCGAGGTGACGTGCTTTCGTGGACTCATTCCGCGGACAGTGGTTGCATCGCTCCGCAAGGCTGACGGTAGCCTGCTGGACCACAATCCCGTCAACTGCTTCAGCATGGACCGCCATCGCGCCGACAGGAGCGGGGCAACGACGTACTGGGTGCGCGGCGGTGAGTTGTTGAACGTGTGGATCGCGCATTATGAGCCTGACTCCGCCGCGTTCGAGCAGGAGGAGGGCGACTGGTTTCCCGTCAGTCAGGAAGAGATCGTTCGCGAGGTTGGCGAGGCGTTCACGCGGCACCCCAGCAGAGACGACCTCGTCGCTCTGGCGGGGGCGATCGTTCGTCCTACGAAGTGGGGCCTCTACGATCGCGATGCGCTCGAAACCTGGGTGCAGGGCCGCATCTGCCTGCTCGGGGACGCGGCGCACCCGATGCTTCCCACCTTTGGTCAGGGAGCTGCTCAATCCTTCGAGGACGCCGCTGCCCTTGCCAGCGCCTTTACGCTTCACAAGCGCGATGTGCCTACAGCCTTGTTGCATTACGAACGCGTGCGGCACTACCGCGCCACCCGCTTCCAATTGGGATCCAAATTCGCTTTCGATCACCTGAGGGCGAAGGACACCGCTGAGCAGAAGGCGCTACTCGAGAAACTGGACGAGCGCGTGAGCCCCGCCTTTGCCCACGACAAGCGCGGCGGCGAGGACGATTCCTGGATCTACGCCTACGACGCCCGCAGGATCGGCACCGAGTTGCCTTCCAAGAGATTGGGACCATGGGACTTCCGCCGAGCCGCCAAGGTCAAGTACGGTGGGACCACCTCCAAGCTCTGGATGCCCGCTAATCCCGCCAAGGGTACGCGCCGCGTCACGCGCGACGAGGTCGCCCTGCACGACACGCAAAACGACTGCTGGATCATCGTCTCAGGAAAAGTTTACGATATCACCGAGTGGGCTCCCCATCACCCTGGCGGCGCTGGAATCGCACGAATGTACGCTGGCAAGGAAGCCACTGCCGAATTCGGTGACTATCATAGCACCGAGGCCGTCGCGCACATGGCCAATTTCTGCGTCGGCGATCTCGTCGAGAATCCACTGATCTCGCCGTAGCGAGGCCCGCCAACGCATTGCAAAGCGTTGCCGGTCAAACTCGGCTTTGAGATTGCTCGCCATGAACTTCGTGGGCTCGATGACGTCGAGCCCACGGCAAGCATCCGCGACGGCGTTGGTGCCTTCTACGTTTCCGGCGAGCCGCTGCTCTACACCAACATGGGGCGCGTCTTGCCTCTGGTGATGGCCGCCGGGAAAGCCAACGGTCCAGCAAGTTTGTGCTGGTCCTCAATCTCAAGACGGCCAAAACTCTCGGCATCGCGGCGCCGGACCGCCTCCTGGCCGTGGCCGATGAGGTGATCGACTAAACGCGTTTTGCTGCGCTAGTATCCAGGATTTTGCGGCAATGCTGGGAGCTCGGACCGCGCTGCGATCGCCGAATAATTTATCGGAACCAAGGCGGGTGTTGTGCGTTGCCGCGCTGCTTTGAAAATGACGGCGTTGAAGCTGGATCGCACTCCGGCAAGTTAGGACGAAACGCCGGGGCGAGGTAACGCAGATGCTTCGTATCCGACTCGTGATAGCAGATCGCCGTCCTATCGTTCTGCAGGGTTTTGCGTCGCTATTTGCGGCGGAGCATGACTTCGAGATCGTTGCGTCGTGCATTGATGGAGCCGGTTGCCTCGAAGCAGTTCGTCGGCTGACGCCAGATGTCGTGCTTGTAGAGGACGGATTCTCCGACGTGACGGCTTCTGAAATGCTCGCCGCCGTCACTGCCGAAAAGCTTCCCACACGACTGGTCTTCTACACTGCGTCGGTTGCGCGTGGCGATCTCGCTGCCGCAATTGAAGCGGGTGCCTGTAGCGCGATTCCGATGCGCGAGGAGCCCGAGACCTTGATGCAGTCTCTGAGACTGGTGGTGCCGCCCGCGGGCCGGGCGGCTGCCAGCAAGGCAGGCAATGGCGCGTTTGGCAAAACTGGGCTGGCCGCGCTGACGGACCATGAGCGCAAGATCATGCGTCTGGTCGCCTGCGGCATGTCGAACAAGGAGATTGCGCGCCAACTTAAGGTCGCCCCAGGCACCATCAAGGTACGGCTCGATCACATATCTGCGCAGCTCGAGATCAAAAGCCGGACCGAGCTCGCAGCGTTCGCCCTGTCGCGCCTTTTCGGCGGGATCGGCGCGCTTGCAGCTCTGATTTGGGCAGCGCTGGACGACGTTCAGGACGCAAGCGCGACCGCCTTCGGTCATGCGAATACCGTGAGTGTCACGGTCATGGCCGCGGACGGCACCGGAGCGGTCGTAACCATCAAGATCGACCGCCAAAAGACGACCGCCGCACTTGTCAAAACGGCCGAAGCCCTGGGCAAAGCCGGCCGCGTTGACAATTCTATAGGCGACATGCCGATGCAGGCCGGCAGGCCCATCGAATCCCGCGCCGATTGTGCCGTCAGCACGATCGCGTTGCAGACCCTCAATCCTCCAAGGCCGGGCTTGAGCAGTGGGACGTTCCTGATGACGACCGTCGGCGTCTTGCTGTACGAGTTCCTTAACAGCCCCGCGCAGGCGTTCAACGTTTGCAATAGCCTGAGCGATTTCTCTGCGTCGGTTGCCACAAACGTCACCAGCGAGCTGATGGGTCACAATAATTCCGGCAGCGCCGAAGCGGAGCTCGGCGGCTTTGACAATTTGGCCTGGCTCAATCCCGAAATACCCCAAGACTCATTCGTTTTCGAGGCTGCCCGAAGCGATACCATCGGTAGAAGCGATGATTTTCAGATCATCGACGCAGCCGCGAGTCAGGATCGCGTCAGCGGCAACGGCAACCCTCACATCGGATCGGGCGGCGTCGATGCTCTCCTCGATCATGGCGGCTTTGATCAAACCGCCGCCAAGGACGCGTCGACGAATGCCGAACACGACACAACACAGCTGACCGCAGTCCACGGCGTCGATCATGACCAATCGCCGCGTGGTTTACCCGTTTCGGAAGAAGACGACGCAGCTGGCAAGCCGCATGCCGAGCACGGCCCGCCGGGACACGATTCAGATCACGCGCAATCGCAGCGTGATCTGCATGCTTCAAAGGGCGGTTCCGCAGCTGCCGGGCAGCATGTCAAGGATGATGTATCTGGAAGCCACGCCAATTCCGGCCAATCGCAGCGTGGCGTCCACGAGGCGCATTCAAATGCGTCCAAGAATGTGCATGGGGAGCCGAGCGAGCATGCTGGCGGCAACGGCCAATCGACCGATGCCTCCGCTCCGGTACATGCGCCGGGGCCCGGAGATTCCTTTCACTTCAAGAATGATATGGCAGAGGCCAAAGCTTCAGATCATTCCGGGGATAGCCACGGACACGATACGATTGGATATGGTCTGCACAATGCCGGCCATCATGAACCGGCGCAGATCCAGGATGCAGACCTGATTGGTCCTTCACACGCCGAGCAGGGCGCCGTTGATCACACAACAGGCGTGGTGCACCATCCGACGCATGATTTCTTTGTGTAGTCGGCGACGCGGCTTGCGTGCGGGTCGTCTCCAAATCGAATCTATCAGCACGCACTCACGGTGCCGGACACGCCGTCCCTGTCTTCACCCAGGCTTCGACCAGCGCGCCGGCCTGCTCCTGCGTGCCCGGCACGGGGGAGCGGCCAAAGCCGGGCTTCCAGGCCCAGCCGACGAGGGTGTCCTTGCCAATATGGTCGATCAGGTCTTCCACCTTGCGCCCGCCATTGCGCGCGGGGACTTTGATCTGTTCGCAGATCTCGCCGATGGTTTTGCCCTCCCAGGCCATTTCGCGTGGCGCAAGATGCCAGGCGGGATGGCCGGGCATGCGACCCGGCTCGAAATTGGCGTTCTGGTGGCAGGCGTTGCAGCGCATCGCCTCGAGGCCGTGGCCGTCGGCACCGCGCGTGACCGGCGGCTGATGAAGGCGGGCGCTGTCGCCCTGATGCGGCCTGTCGCCGGCGGGATGGCAATTGGTGCAGCGCGGATGCGTCAGCACTCTTCCGAGCTCGGTGAAGATCGCGGCGGAGCGCTTCTCGGTGTCACTGATGCCAGCGAAACTCTCGGGCGACGCCAGCGCGTGGTTCGCTGTCTCCGAGGCCGCGTAGGCTGCACACAGGCTGCCGGCGAGCGCCGCGATCACTGCTATCGTCTTCAATCGCGCGTCGGAGATCATGGCGCGTGTCCCCCGGGGCCCGCTCACTTGGTGGCAACAAGGTAGCGGCTTGAATCGGCGAGGATCACGTCGCGCATCGCCTCGTGATATCTGACATACCCGGTGCAGCGGCAGAGATGCCCGTCGAGCGCATCGGCGATGGTCTGCTCCAGCGTTTCGCGCGGCACCGGTGTGCGCGACAGACGTTCCAGCAAAACCTGGCCCTCGTTGAGGAAGCCGGCGGTGCAGTAACCGCATTGGAAGGCGAAATGGTCGATGAAGGCCTTTTGCAGCACTGAGAGCTCGCCGTTCCCAGCGTGTCCCTCGACGGTGCGGATCGACTTGCCGTCAAAATTCACGGCGGGCGCGATGCAGGTCGGGGTGGTGGTGCTGGTGCCGTCGGGCGCATCGACGATGATGGCGCAGCTCAGGCATTGCGCGGCGCCGCAGCCGAACTTGGTGCCGGTCATGCCCAGCATCTCGCGCAGAAAATCGTTCATCGAGAGATCGTCGCGGACGTCCATCGGACCGTGCTTGCGGCCGTTGATGGTGAGGCTGAGGGTCGTCACGCGAGCACTCCCTTCAATAGGCTTGCGGTGACCGGCAGCGCGCGGAAGCGATGGCCGGTAGCGTCATGGATGGCGTTGATTAGCGCCGGCACGATCGGGATCATCACGACCTCGGCCATGCCCTTGGGCGCCTCGTCCGCTGTCTGCGGCTTCAGCATCTCGATCTCGAGATCGCGCAGAGGCAGATCCGAGCCACGTGCGACCAGATAGCGTCCGAGATTCCAGTCGCCGCCGCCCGGGCCGCCCTCCAACGGCGGCAGCGTTTCCAGAAGGGCGTAGCCGACGCCCATGGCGAAGCCGCCCTGGGCCTGGCCCATCACCACATCAGGCACGAGCGCGGTGCCGCATTCGAACACGCTGTAGGCCTTGGCGATGCGCAAGGCGCCGGTCGCGCGCTCGATCTCGACGCGGACCACCGTGCCGCACATCGAGGTGTAGGCGGTGCCGATCCGGTTGTTGTCGGTCGGCGGAAACTTGACGCTGGCGCGGTTGATCCGTTCGAACTTGCCTTTGCCCCTGCGGATCGCCAGCGCGTCGATGTCGGCGCGGTATTGCTCGCCGAACAGCGGAAAGCGGGCCCGCGACCATGCCCAGCGGGAGAAGCTGTGCGCAACCGCACCGGTGACGAAGCCGCGCGCATGAGCTTTCGCGGCCAGGACCGGCAGCGCCAGCGGTTCGAGACCGGGCATGGTGAGCTGCCCGTTCTGCCAGCTTGCGGCGGCCCATTGCCGGGCGCGTGGATCAGTCTTTCCGATGCGCCACAGTTCCAGCGCCGCAGGCCACAGGCCGAAGCGGAAGATGACGTGGGCGGCTTCCCCGGCGGAATGGGTGCCGACATGCGCGCCGATCGAGGAGCTTGTCGGCGAGCTGATCGCGGGCACCCAGCGCGGATTTTTCTCCGCGGCATCCTGGGTCTTCTGGTCGATGGTGGCGGGATCGCCTGATGTGACCAGCCCGAGCACGTCGTAGCTGTCGACGCGGGCGACCGAGACGTCGTCGGCGATGGCGCCGAGATGGGTCGCGACGCGGTTGGCCAGCGCCGTGCCGATGCCGTTGCCCATCTCGACGTGATCGCAATAGATCACAATCCTGCCGTCGGGGCCAAGCTCCACACGCCCGAGCGAGCCGTCCGCGCCGGAGCCATAGTCTTTCGTGACGCAGGCAACGCCGGTGCCGACCAGCCGATCCGACGACGTTTGCTTGAACTGCGCCCGCTGCTGCCAGATCGGATGCTGCTCGAGCTTGTCGAGGATTTCGGGCGTGCGCACCGAGACGATGTAGGGATTGCCGGTCATGGTCCGGCCGTTCTGCGGCAGAGCGTTACGCCGCCGGAATTCGATCGGATCGCGCTTGAGCTCGGACGCCGCCTCGTCGATCAGGACCTCCAGCGCCGTCATGGCCTGCAGGATGCCGTAGCCGCGCATCGAGCCCGCGCTCACCCCGCGCGAGTGCACCGCGACGGTCGTGACGTCGACCTTGGGAATGTCGTAGATGCCGATCGCGCCGGTGGCTGCGACCACGGCGACGCTGGCCGAGAAATGGGCGGTACCGCCGCCGTCGAGCACGTGATCGGCGGCGAACGCCTTGATCTTGCCGGTCGCGCGATCGATGCCGATACGCGAGCGCATCTTGATCGCGTGGCGCTTGATGCCGCCCTGAAACTGCTGGTAGCGGTCGTGCGCCAGCCGCACGGGCTTGCCGGGAAAGCACACCGCGGCGAGCGCAACATAGAGAGTGAAAGGCGTGTGGTCGCGGCCGCCAAAGCCGCCGCCGACATGGGCGAACTGCGCGTTGATATGCGCCGGCTTGTAGGGTGAGCGAGCCTTGGCGAAGAGATGCGCGATCGACTCCGCCGCCTCGTAGGGCGACTGCACGCCGAGCAGCAGTTCGAGAGTGCCGCCCTTGCCGTTGTACCAGGCGAGGCCGCATTCCGGCTCGAGGAACATCGGATCGACCGATTGCGTCTCGAACTCGCGGTCGAGCACCAGCATGGAGGCGTCATCCGCTGCAAGCTCGGCGCGGATCTGCTCGCCATATTTCGCCGCCCGGGCGTAATCCGCCGGCATCTCCTTCGCGAGAGGCGACCACACCGGCAGCGCCGCGCTCTGCACCTTCTTTGGCGAGACCCAGCCGGCCTGGAGCGGCGAATAGACGTCCGGCTTGTCAGGCGAGGGACCTGCCACGCGGGTGAAGCGGAAGGCCCCGTAATCGGGGATGACGACAGGCCCGGTCTCCTCGCCGAATTGGACGAACGTGCCGTCGCGTAGCGCGAGACGCGCCTGGTCGAAGGCATCGAAGGTCTCGAAGATCAGCAGCGCAACCGGCTGTCCGAGATAGAGCGGCGTCTTGCCGGGCGGGCAGAACAGGTCGCCGGCATAGAACTCCGGGACCTCTGTGCCGATGCGGCCGAGATCATCCGCGGTCACGACGACGGACGGCTTCAGCGCGCCCTTGAGGCGCGCGAGGTCCAGTCCGGTGTAGACATGCGTGGCGTCATTGGCGCGGACTAGGATCGCGTGCGAGGTGGCCTGTGGCCAGCCCGCCAGATCATTGGCGCGGAAGTCGGAAGCGTAAAGCTTCGCGCCGGTGACCTTGGCGACGCCGTCGACACGGCCGGCGCCTTTCGCCGCGGGGTTGAACTTGCCGCGTCCAGGCAGCGTCTCGTGCTCTGCGAAGGGCACGCCGGCTGCCGAAGCCAGATGAGACAGGCTGACCGAGATGCCTCCCGCCGACAACCACTTCACGAACTCGCGTCGCGAAGGCCCCATGATCATATCCTTGTACAGAGTTTCGAGGACATCGGGATGCTGGCAGCATTCGATGTCCAGAGCGCACGGGCGAGCGCCAGCGCGAATCCGCGACGTTCGTCGTGGGACGATAGAAGGAGTGAGAACCTTTACAACCAGTGAATGTGGTGCGCTTGCGTCTCGAATTCCGGTTTAGAGCTTGCTTTAAAATCGAATCGAACGGAAGACGGTCCGGCAACAGGGGGCGACATTCAAATGCAGCATGATCCGAACGGTGCGTCTTCGGCCACCAGCGTGACGGGCACGACGACACTGTCGCGCCGCCAATTGCTCGATTGCGGTCTCAAGGCCGGCGCGTTGTCGCTGTTCGCGGGTTCCGCGAACGCCCAGCAAGCCGTGCACGACCATGCGGGCATGTCCCACGCCGCGGACATGTCGCCGACAATGGGGATGGTCGCTGAAGCGCCGGTGCCCGCCATGGATCAACTGTTGGTCGAGCCCGAGGTGCGGCGGTCAGTCAACGGCGTGCTGAGCACCACCTTGCGCGTCGGCTATGCCTATCGCCAGATCGGCGGAGTCAGGCTCTATGTCAGGTCCTATGAAGGCGGCAGTCCCGGACCGACCTTGCGAGTGAAGCCCGGCGATACCCTGCGGATCAAGCTGATCAACGACCTGCCGCCCAATCGCGATGGATTGCCGGCGGACATCAGCCATCCGCACCAGTTCAACAACACCAATTTTCATTTTCACGGCGCGCACGCCAGCCCGAGCGGGATTTCCGACAACGTCATGCGCTCGATGGCGCCCGGCCGCAGCTACAACATCGAAGTCACCCTTCCGGCGGATCACACCAGCGGCACCTACTGGTATCACCCGCATCACCACGGCAGTGCGGATATCCAGATGTCCTCCGGCATGGTCGGCGCCGTCGTCATCGAGGGCGATTTCGCCGACGTTCCCGAAATCGCCACAGCCCGCGAACGCCTGATGGTGCTGACCCAGGTGGTCTATGATTCCAGCGGCATGGTCGAGAATTTCGAGACGCTGTTTCCGGAGACCGCGACGCGTTTTCTCGCCATCAACGGCCAGCGCCGGCCCGTGATCGAGATGCGTCCCGGCGAGGTGCAGCGCTGGCGCATCCTCAACGCCGCCTATCAAGACGACATGCTGCTCGATCTCGAGAAGCACGATCTGCATGCGATCGCCTATGACGGCATCCAGCTCGGCGCTGTGCAACCGCTCAAGCAGATCCTGATCGCGCCGGGCCAGCGGGCCGATATCGTGGTGAAGGCAGGCGCGCCGGGCACCTACGCCTTTAACGCGGCCCCTTACGACCAGGGGCACCCTTCGCCGGTGGGGCCGCTGGCACGAGTCGTGGTGTCGGGCGCGGCGATGGACATGAAGCTGCCGGGCGCCCTGCCGCCGGCGCCGCTCGCCAGCATCAAGGAATCCGAGATCACCAACCGCCGCAAGGTGGTGCTGTCGGCGACTGCGCCGGAAGCCGATGCCGCCGGCCATTGGGAGGAATTCGAGTTCTTCGTCGACGGCAAGAAGTTCGATCCCGGACGGATCGACCAGCGGGTTAAGCTCGGCGCGGTCGAGGAATGGACCATCGTCAACACCCATGAGCATGACGACCATGTCTTCCACATTCACACCAATCCGTTCCTGGTGGTGTCGGTCAACGGCAAGCCGCTGGCGGTGCCGGAATGGCGGGATTCCGTGATCGTCGAGCGCAAGGGCGGCCAGGTCGTGTTCCGCTCGCGCTTCATCGATTTCACCGGCGTCTACATGCTCCACTGCCACATGATGAACCATGAGGAGATGGGGATGATGCAGACGGTGGAGGTCTATAAGCCGTAAGCTTCTGGGCGAATTACAGGAATTTAGCGAAAGGCCGGGCTGATCCGGGTCCGGCCGGGCTTCCCTTGGCAGCCCGCATGGCCTATTACGCTGCAACGCAAAAATTCCCCCAGAAGACCTCATGATCCGCCTCGACAACGTCAGCAAGCAAGCCGGCCACCAGATCCTGTTCATCGAAGCCTCCGCCGCCCTGAACAAGGGCGAGAAGATCGGCCTCGTCGGGCCGAATGGCGCCGGAAAAACCACCCTGTTTCGGATGATCGCCGGTGAGGAGTTGCCCGACGAAGGGCAGGTCTCGACCGATCGCGGCATCACCATCGGCTATTTCAACCAGGACGTCGGCGAGATGGCCGGCCGCAGCGCCGTGGCTGAGGTCATGGACGGGGCAGGGCCGGTGAGTGCGGTCGCGGCCGAGTTGCGTGAGCTCGAGACCGCCATGGCCGACCCCGACAAGGCCGATCAGATGGACGAGATCATCGCGCGCTACGGCGAGGTGCAGCACGCCTTCGAGGAGCTCGACGGCTATGCGCTGGACGGCCGGGCGCGCGAGGCGCTCTCTGGCCTCGGCTTCAGTCAGGAGATGATGGACGGCGACGTCGGCAAGCTCTCCGGCGGCTGGAAGATGCGCGTGGCGCTCGCGCGGATTCTCTTGATGCGTCCCGACGTCATGCTGCTCGACGAGCCGAGCAACCATCTCGATCTGGAAAGCCTGATCTGGCTGGAGAAGTTTTTGCACGACTACGAAGGCACGCTGTTGATGACGTCGCACGACCGCGAGTTCATCAACCGTGTGATCTCCAAGGTGGTCGAAATCGATTCCGGCTCGCTCACCACCTATACCGGCAATTATGAGTTCTACGAGCAGCAGCGCGCGCTCAACGAGAAGCAGCAGCAGGCGCAGTTCGAGCGCCAGCAGGCGATGCTCGCCAAGGAGATCAAGTTCATCGAGCGCTTCAAGGCGCGGGCCTCGCATGCAGCCCAAGTGCAGAGCCGGGTCAAGAAGCTCGACAAGATCGAACGGGTCGAGCCGCCGCGCCGCCGCCAGACGGTGGCGTTCGATTTTCCACCGGCGCCGCGCTCCGGCGAGGACGTCGTTGCGCTCAAGAAGGTGTTCAAGGGCTACGGCAGCAAGCGCATCTATGACGGGCTCGATTTCATGATCCGCCGCAGGGAGCGCTGGTGCGTGATGGGCGTCAACGGCGCCGGCAAATCGACGCTGCTCAAGCTCGTCGCGGGCGCGAGTGAGCCGGACGAGGGCACCGTGGCGGTCGGCGGCAGCGTCAAGATGGGCTATTTCGCCCAGCATGCGATGGATTTGCTCGACGGCGAGCAGACGGTGTTCGAGTCGCTCGAATACGCGTTTCCGACCGCGGGGCAGGGCAGCTTGCGCGCGCTCGCCGGCTGCTTCGGCTTCTCCGGCGACGACGTCGAGAAGCGCTGCCGCGTGCTCTCGGGCGGCGAGAAGGCGCGGCTCGTGATGGCGAAAATGCTGTTCGATCCGCCGAACTTCCTGGTGCTGGACGAGCCGACCAACCATCTCGACCTCGCCACCAAGGAGATGCTGATCAACGCGCTGTCGGATTTCGAAGGCACCATGCTGTTCGTCTCGCATGACCGGCATTTTCTGGCGACGCTCTCGAACCGCGTGCTGGAGCTGACCCCGGACGGCATCCACCAGTTCGGCGGCGGCTACACGGAATACGTCGCGCGCACGGGGCAGGAAGCGCCGGGGTTGCGAAGCTAGTTGGGGCCGGTAGCCCGGATGGAGCGTAAGCGTAATCCGGGATTCGAGCCACGCGGGCAGTGGTGCAACGCGGTTGGTCCGGCCCCGGATTGCGCTCCGCTCCATCCGGGCTGCAAGCAGTTCGCGACGTTGGCAACGAACTCGCTCGCTTGAACGAGCGAGATTCTCCTGCGACCTTCACGGATGCGAAACAGTCGGCGTGTCGCGGTGAAAGTTGCGCTTCGGATGCTCTAATACGTGTAGAACATCCGTTGGATCTCCTTGGTGTCGGTCGTCCTGGTCAGTGCCAACATCAGCAAAATGCGCGCCTTTTGCGGATTGAGCGTATCCGAGACGACGAAGTCGTGTTCGTCGTCCTTGGCCTCGCCGTTGCGTGCGACGATGCCGTTTCCGACCCGGCTGCTGCGAACGATCACCACACCCTTCTTGCGGGCCTCGTCGAGAGCCGGCTCGACCGCGGGCCGAGCCAGGCTGCCGTCACCGACGCCGGCATGCACGATCCCCTTGGCTCCGGCGGCGACAAACGCGTCGACCGCGACGCGGTTCATGTTGGCATAGCCGTAGACGATGTCGACTTGCGGCAAGACATCGAGGTTGGAAACGTCGAATTCGGAGTCCGCTGTGTGCCGTCGCGTCGATTGACGATAGAAATACGGCTTGTTGCCCTGCATGTAGCCGAGGAAGCCGAGTTCCGGCGTGCGGAAGGTGTCAGCCGTCGAGGTGTTGTTCTTGGTGACCTCGCGCGCGGCGTTGATCTGATCGTTGAGGGCGACGAGCACGCCCTTGCCGACGGCCTCTTCACTGCCGGCCAGGATCACCGCGTTGAAGAGGTTGATCGGCCCATCCGCGCTGATCGCTGTCGAGGGCCGCATCGCGCCGACAATGACGACAGGCTTCTTGCTCTTGACGACGAGGTCCAGGAAATAGCTGGTTTCCTCGATCGTGTCGGTCCCGTGCGTGATCACGATCCCATCGACGTCGTCCTGCGCGAGCAGCGTGTTGACGCGCTTTGCGAGCTTGAGCCAGTAGTCATTGTTCATGTTCTCGCTGGCGATCTGGAAGACCTGCTCGCCCTTGACGTTGGCCACCGTTTTCAGTTCGGGGACGGCGTTCAGCAGGGTCTCGATGCCGACCGTGGCTGCGGTGTAGCCGACCACGGTGGTGCTGCTCGCGCCGGTGCCGGCGATCGTGCCACCGGTTGCCAGAACCATGACGTTGGGCAGACCGGGACCTCTGGCGTTCGCGACGTCAAGACTGATGAGCAGCGCGAACAGCAGGCTCATGGTCGCTATGATCTGATCACGCACTCGAAACTGCCACATCTCGCATACCTTTCCTGGAAAGCCTCGTCGATGCGCCCCTGTTCGCTCAGCATTGTATGATCCGCCAGCCAAGGCGTTCTGTCTAGGGTGGCGATGATTTTGGTTTACGCGCTCGGCGGGTGCGGGAACGCTCTCAGTCCTCAGGCCCGCGCGGGTGCCGGACATCCAAGATATTGGCTCCGACTGCTCAGAACGTGGATGGCCGGGACGAGCCCGGCCATGACGGAGTTGGTTTGCTGATTGGTCGCGACATGAAGTCGCGATGCCGCAGCGCGCGCTACGCGCCCATCTCGCACTTCTTCATGAAGCTGTTCTTGGCGGCACCGGCGAGCGGTTTGCCGTCCGCGCTGACCGCCTTCGGCGTGCAGGCGTCTAGCTTGCACTTTTTCATGAAAGAAGTTTTGGCGGCGCCGGCGAGCGCCTTGCCGTCCTTGCCGACCGCCTTGCTCTCGCAAGTGTCGTCCGCGAGGGCCGAGCCTGCTGCAAAGCCGGCAAGGATTGCCGCGAGGAAAATCCGTTTCATCATGGGTGTCTCCCTAAGCCGAAAGATGGCCGGCGAATTGGAACCCGGAATCGTGGCGCAATCAAGCAGGAACGGCGCGCACTAGCCTTCGTTTTGATTTTTTCACCGGGCCGCAACGCGATCATATCCCGCGCGCGAGCAACGCCTTGAAATCGGCGCGTGCGCGCTGCGCCTCGACCCGGGCAACTTCGGAAGCGTCGCCGAGGCCGAAATAGCCGTGGATCAGGCCGGCGCCTTCATGATGCTTCACCGACACGCCGGCCGCCTGCAGCGCCCGCGCATAGGCTGCGCCTTCGTCGCGCAGCGGATCGAACCAGCCGGTGGTCACGACCGCGGGCGCCACTCCGGAGAGCGAGGCGGCACGCAATGGCGAGACCCGCCAGTCCGCGGCGTGGCCGGGTTCGGCGAGATAATGACCCGCAAACCACGCCATCACGGCGCGCGACAGGAAATACCCTTCCGCATTCTCCGCGCGTGACGGATAGCGCAGGTTCTCCTGCGGATCGACGTAGCGGCCCACGACGTCGATCACGGGATAGACCAATAATTGTGCGGCGAGCCTCAGGCCGGCATCGCGGCAGGCGATCGCGGTTGCTGCCGCGAGATTGCCGCCGGCGCTGTCGCCGGAAACGCCGAGGCGCTTGACGTCGTCGCCAAATTCCGCGACGCGGTTGAAGACGTCGCTGGCAGCCGCGAAGGCGTCCTCGAATGCGCCGGGAAAGTGGGTCTCAGGCGGCCGGCGGTAGTCGACGGAGATGACGACCGCGCCGGTCTCGATGGCAAGCCATCGCGCCTGCCGGTCGTGGGTATCGAGATCGCCCGCCACCCAGCCGCCGCCGTGGAAGAACACCACCGTCGGCGCGGGACCGGTGCCGATCCGATAAACGCGCGCATCCCGCGCGCCGGCGCCGCCCTTCACCTTGATGTCCTGCACGACATCGACCGGAGGCGGCGCCACGGCCGCGCGCGCCGCAGCCAGTGCGCGCAAGGAATCGCGGGCGCTCTGTGGCGTCATCGTCGTCGGATCGCGCAGCGGTAGCAGCGGAATGATCTGGGCGATGACGGGATCGAGCGGCGCGGCCATTTGCGGTCCCCTTGTGCGGTCCTCTTGGTCTTGCTTGCGGGTTAGCATAGATTTCGCGCGCCGCATCGGCAACCGCCGGACGGCTATGCGCCAGGGAGATCAAAAGGTGGAATTCGAAACGCTGGTCCAGTCGCGCCGCAGCGTGCGCGGTTTCAAGAACGAGCCGGTGCCGCGCGCGGTGATCGAGGCGATCATCGAAAGTGCCAAGCGCGCGCCGTCGTCGATGAACACGCAGCCCTGGCACGTCCACGTGCTCACCGGCGAGCCGCTGGAACAGGTGCGCCGCCGCAACATGCAGGAGATGGTCGCGGGTGCCAAGGTCAAGCGCGACATCATCAGCCACGGCGAGTACCAGGGCGTTCACCGCACGCGCCAGGTCGATGTCGCCAAGAAATTATTCGGTGCGATGGGGATCGCGCGCGACGACAAGCCGATGCGGCAGGATTGGGTGCTGCGCGGCTTCCGCCAGTTCGACGCGCCGGTGTCGCTGGTCCTCAGCTATGACCGCGTGCTCGACCCCGGCGCGGTCTGTCATTTCGATCTCGGCGCGCTCTGCTACGGCATCGTGCTCGCGGCGTGGGACCGTGGCCTCGGCTCCGTGATCAACGGGCAGGGCATCATGCGATCCGACATCGTGCGCGAGGTTGCCAAAATCCCCGAGGACGAGGTCATCATGACCTGCGTCGCGCTGGGCTATCCCGACGATAGCTTCGCGGCGAACGCGGTTCGCTCGGATCGGGAGGGCAACGAGGAGTTCGTCCGGTACGTCGGCTTTGCTGACTGACGCTGCGGGGAGGAGATGATTCCCGCACCAAATTTTTGGTGCGAGCTCCCTGCAAGCTCTTGCAATCTTCATCGCGCGGGAGGAACAATAAGCGGACAGAAAGGTTTGTTGCTGGCGCGAGGGAATTGACATGCGGCGGCTGGCTAGCCTGGTTCGACGGTTGTTCGGCCCGCGAATGCGGCGTCCGATCGATGATGATCCAAGTCTTCCGTTCTCACCTGAAGAGTTCAGCAGGTTGATCCGCAGCGGCAGACGCGAGGACATGAAGCTGCTCGCGGAGGGGCTCGCCTCCCGCTCCATCCCGCGCCGCATCAAATTCCGCGCCACGCATTGAGTCCAGGACTCGCGGGTATGCCGCGCCGGGTGCTCAGCGCGTGAGTGCGATGTCTTTGAAGGAGGTGACGAGCGCCTTCTCCAGCTTCCCGGTCATCCCGCAGAGAATATTGTAGGCCTCCGTACGTGGCATCGTCGGCTTGTAGGGGCGGTGCTCGATCAGCGCGGCGAAGATGTCCGAGATCGTGAGAATGCGCACGACGTCTTTAATGCTCTCCCCGGACAGCGCGTCCGGGTACCCGCTGCCGTCGAGATATTCGTGGTGATGCCTGACTGCGTCGAGAATCTCGGGCGTGATCTTGTCGTGGTCCTTCAGAAAGTCATAGCCGGCGGCCGGATGCGTCTCGATCATGGCGCGCTCGTCGGCACTGAGGCGGCCCGGCTTGTCCAGGATCGCAAGCGGGATCTGCGCCTTGCCGATGTCGTGGAACATCGCGGCCGAGTAGAGGCGCTCGAGATCCATCCTGCCGACGCCGAGGCTTAGTCCGAAGTCGATCGCCACGCCGGTCACGAGCAGACAGTGCTGGTAGGTTCCCTCGTGGTGGCGCCGGACGGTCGTGAGCCATTCGGAGAGGCCGTGCTCGGTGATGCGCTCTGCGATCTTGCGACCGGCATCCTTGGTGCCATCGACGTCGAGGGGCTCGCCGAGCGTCACCGCGGTGAACATCGACGCGATGGCGGTTGCGGCTGTCTCGACGGCATCGTCCGGCTGCGTCGCGCCGGTTGCCGAACCGGATGCCGCCTCGGCAGGATCAGCCAGCGCCGCGAGCAGCTTGGCCTTGTCGATCGGGCCGGCAAGGACGAGCGTCGCACCGAGCGCATAGGCCTGCGAGATACTGATATGAGAGGAGTGCTCGACGAGGAAGATGCGCTTCGTGACCTTCGCCAGCTTGCCGCTTCTCTTCTTGATCGCCACGATGTTGTCGAAATCACGCAACTCCGCACGTATCACGATGGCGTAGGGCACTTGCGACAGCTTCGCCTCCGCATCGAGCCGTTCGCCCGCAACGGTAAATTTCCGTTCGAGGGCCGAGCAGATCCCCGCCAATTTGTCGGAGGAATCGGCGAGCACATGCACGAATGGTCGTGCCGATACCGTGGTTCGGGGACCGCTATCGGCATTGACGGGGCTGGCTCTGGTTCGCGCGTTCTGCACGGGTACCTGGACTATACCGGTTGGAGGGCTTGCTGAATTCGGAGAGCCTATTTGCTTTGAACGGAGTTCTGCGCGGCGGCCGCCGGTGCGCTCACCGGTCGCCTCTTGCCGTCCGCGGTGATGAAGTGGACCCCGGCGGTGGTTCCATCGATCCAGACCAGTTCGCAGCGGCGGTACGCCAGCCCTGTCGACGACAGCAGCAAGAAGAATTCCTTGGCTTGCAGCACGTCGAGCGTGCCTTCGACCTCGATCTTGGCGCCGCTCTGCGAAACGTCGAGCAGGACGCATTTGCGCCGCCACGTGCCGTCCGACCCCATCAAATTGACGGATTGCTTGTGATCCATCCGTACGCGAAACGCCTTTCGACCGTCGAGCTTCATCGATTGGACCCCGTTTTCCTGCGGCGCTGTGCCTGATCGCTTGTGCTGGCGCCTGCAGCTATTTCTCCCCAGCGCACCGTCCACTGGCTGGTCGACAGAAGAACACTCTCGAAGATGTGCTGCGCGCGTTCGCGCTGTGTGAAGGAAAGACGTACACCGCTGCGGTTGCTCAGGATTGCCAGCGTCGTCTGCCAGT
Organism: Bradyrhizobium sp. Kon10; assembly: GCF_055807395.1. Lineage (NCBI taxonomy): Bacteria > Pseudomonadati > Pseudomonadota > Alphaproteobacteria > Hyphomicrobiales > Nitrobacteraceae > Bradyrhizobium > Bradyrhizobium sp. Kon10. Next base: position 170,425 of record NZ_JBVVOZ010000004.1, read on the forward strand.
TCAGGCGCGAAGCCCGGCACGCCATCACCAGGCCTTCGCAATCGTCATCGGTCATGACGTGCTCGACGATCTCGATCGGTGCCCCCGAGAGCACCGACAAGGCGGTGAACAGATTGGCGGTCTCGCCGCGGATCGCGAAGCGGTTCACCGAGGAGTCGTTGAGCTTGCCGAGGCGATTGAGCGCGACGATCTCCGGCCTTGCGCTCGCATAATCGGCCGAGCAAGGCCGCTTCAGTGGAGCGGGAGCGGGCTCCGGGCTCGGCGCAGGCGGCGCTGCGAAGGCATCGGATCTGGCTGGAGCCTTGGCCGGGGAAGCGGAGAGCAGCTTGCGCACGACAACGTCGGGCGTGCCTGGCCGGAGCGCCACTGCCTTCGTGATCGCGTCATCCGCGGCGCAGCTGACGACGAGCAGCGCATAAGCGGTATTCGAGAACCTGGCGCCGGGGTTCGCGATCAGCGCAAGGCAGACCGCCCGGCCGCCGCGTTTCACCAACGCCTCAACCACGGCCGCTTCGATCCGGTCTCGGCCCGCGATCGCAAGCTGATGGCGTTCGCTGCAGGACGCAGCAACCGCCTCGAGGTCGTCCATTGAGAGTGCTTGCGATTTGAGCAAAATCGGATACGCCACATCCGGATCTTCGTGGGAAGCCAGCTGTCGCAAGGTAGCCCGCGGCGCCGGACTGAGTTCGGCAAGCGCATTGCTCAGGTGAATCAACGCGCTGGCACCCACACCTCGCGTGAGGCGAAGGAGGATGCCGTCGACGACGTTGACGAGCAGTTCCTGCTGGCGGTCGCTGGTCGCGGCGAGCAGACGAACGATGCCCGACAGGATGCGGACACAGCGCTCGGGCGGCCCGGCTGCGACCGCCTCCTCTAACTCGACAAGAATATCGGCAGGCGAATGTGCCAGCATGGCCGGAGCCTGAATTCGAAATAACTTCAACTATTCAACGTGCTCCATTGCGCCTCAAAGTTGTTAATTTGAACTTGACATTTTGGTCCTTCAGGTATTTGCGCACCGCCTACTTCACTGAAACGGTATCGAAATTTGGCAGAGGCTACCCCGAGGGTTGTTCTTTGATCGACTCTCGCCATCTGATCGAGAGACGTTAGGATGATTCTTCCGGTCTCATGGGACAACCGGAAAGGGGGAAATCAGATCGCGTCGTCTCACGACGCTGCTTTTCATTTGTCATGACCAGCATTGATGATGCGCCTGCGTTGGCGCCAAAGATATTTCGCTTTTCAGACGTCGATGAGTTTCGCAGTTCGATCCGTGGCCTGAACATTGAGTTCACGCCGTTTGTGCGAAGGATTTCTGCAGAGCAGATCATTCTGCGCTTGCCCGCTTGCGACGTGAACGTGACGCGGGCGTTTCCGCGCGTGGTGGACGCGCAGCTCGTCGCGGATTGCACGGCGGTCGGTTTTGCGATGGATGACCTTGAAGTCCCGATCCGCTTCAACGGTGCGCAGCGTGACCGTGCGGTCATCGTCATCGGCAGCAGCGGGGCGGCCTATCACACCATTGAGGAGGTGCAGCGGCAGGTCGCCTCCATCGTGTTCCGGCCCGAGGTGAAAAATCGCGGCTGGCCCGAGACGCGCTTGAGCTTCAAGATATTGGAGACCAGTCCGTTGGCGCTGTACGCGCTGCGGAAGGTCGTCTGGGAGGTGGTGGCCGCCGGATCCGAGCCGATCGATCCCGCCGAAGTGCCGCTGAAAGCGGCAGCGATGACGGAGTCTCTGTTCGGCGCGGTCGACGCGGCGTTCGCCAACCTCGCTCTCGCGCGCTGGACGCTGCGGCCGAACGACGAGCGGCAGTTCAAGATCTTTCGGGACATCCGGGCGCTGTTGGCCGATGACCTCGCCCAGCCCATCTACAGCGAGGAGTTGGCGCGCAAGCTCGGCCTTTCCGTCCGCAGCTTGCATGATGTCGTCCGCCGCTATCGCGGCATGAGCCTGCACCGTTACTTGCGCCTGCGGCGGTTGTGGCTGGTCCGCCAGCGGCTCCTGGCCGGCGCCGAGAGCGTGAAGGCGGTCGCGCTGGCCTTCGGCTTCTGGCATCTGAGCGATTTCTCTCGAAGCTATCGCGACCAGTTCGGCGAGACGCCGTCCGCTACGCTGGAGCGTGGACGCAGGCGATAGCGTCGCAAATGGATTCGGAGCGGTCTCCGTGCTAGCCTGCCTGTCATGAGCAACCGCATCCTTGTCCTCTACGGCTCCTACCGTTCCGACCGCATGGGTATCCGCCTCGCCAATTTCGTCGTTGATCGCCTGCGCGCCCGCGGCGAGGAGGTCGACTTCATTGACGCCAAGGCGATCGGCCTGCCGATGCTGGACCGCATGTACAAGGAACATCCGAAGGGCACGGCACCCGAGGCGCTCGAGAAGCTGGCCGGGCAGATCCGCGGCGCTGACGGATTTGTGTTTGTCACCGGCGAATACAATTGGGGCATTCAGCCTGGATTGAAGAATCTCACCGACCATTTCCTGGAGGAATGGTTCTGGCGCCCGGCCGCGATCGTGAGCTATTCCGCCGGCCGCCTGTCCGGCGCGCGCGCCTCGACCGCTTGGCACGGCACGCTGTCGGAGATGGGCATGGTGGTGGTGTCGAGCACGATCGGCGTCGGCCCGATCGCGCAGACATTGTCGGAGGCGGGTGAGCCGATCGGCGAGGGCGGCAAGGCGCTGGAACGGTCGTTCCCGCGCTTTGCCGATGACCTGCTGTGGTGGATCGAGGCGGCCAAGTCGCAGCGGACGCGCAAGTCGCCGCCTTACTGAGCCGCGCTACGCCGCCCTGACTTCGCTGAGGAAGCGGTCGAACTGTCCGGCGAGGTCGCGCGACTGCACCGAAAGCTGTTCGGCGGCGCCCAGCACGTCCGAGGCGGCGGCACCGGTGTCGTCGGCGGCGCGCTGCACGCCTGATATGTTGGTGTTAACCTCCTGGGTGCCGCGCGCAGCTTCCTGCACGCTGCGGGAAATCTCCTTGGTTGCCGAGCCCTGTTGCTCGATCGCAGCCGCAATCGCGGTGCCGATCTGGTCGATCTCGGCGATGACGTTGGCGACGTTGCGGATGGCGGTCACGGTCTCGTCGCTGGCGCTCTGGATCGCGGAAATCTGCTCGGAGATTTCGGTGGTGGCCTTGGCGGTCTGGCCAGCCAGCGACTTCACTTCGGCGGCGACGACTGCAAAGCCGCGGCCGGCGTCGCCGGCGCGGGCGGCCTCGATGGTCGCGTTCAACGCCAGGAGATTGGTCTGCTCGGCGATGCTCTGGATCAGCGTGACGACGTCGCCGATCTTCTGCGCGCCTTCCGCGAGTGCACGCGCAGTGTCCCCGGTGCGGCGGGCATTCTCGACCGCGCGGGCTGCGATCTCGGTGCTTTGTGCGACCTGGCGGCCGATCTCGGCGATCGAGGAGGTCAGCTCTTCGGTCGCGCTCGCGACCGTCTGGACGTTGGTCGAGGTCTGCTCGGAAGCGGCCGCCACCACCGCAGCCTGGTCATTGGTCTGGGCCGCCGTCGAGGTCATCGACTGCGCCGTGCTCTCCATCGTTGAGGACGCCTGGGACAGGCCGCCGACGAGCTCGGTGACCTTGGCCTCGAACGCGCGGGTGAGCTCGTCGAGCGCCTGCGCACGCCGCATCTTGCCGTCGTTCTCGGCCTGCTTCTCGGCTGCGAGCCGGTCGGCCCGGATCATATTGTCCTTGAACACCTGCACGGCCGCGGCCATCGCCCCGATCTCGTCGGAGCGCTCGGCGCCAGGGATAGCTTCGGTAACCTCGCCCTCGGCGAGCCGCGACATCCGCGACGTCAGGCCGACAATCGGCGCACAGACGCGGCGGCGCACGGTCACCACAAGACCCACGCTCGCGATCAGCACGGCGATGAGGCCTGCGAGTGCGACCGTAAAGCTCGCGCGCGCGGCCGACGAGGCGCCGGCCAGGATTTGCTCCGCATTGTCGTAGAAAGCGTCGCGCACGCCGATGATGGCGCCGAGGCCGCGCTGCGACGCCGGGTAATAAATATCGAGGTCGTGCTCGTACTTGCCGCTGGCCGCGCCGTCCTTGACGAGCTTCAGTTCACGGCCGAACCCCTCGACATAGGCGGACTCCAGCGTCTCGAGCGCGGCGGCGACATTGGCGGGTGTCGCCGGATTGCCGCGCAGCTCCTGGAGCGACATCACGATCTGGTCGTTGCGGCCTTGCGAGCGGGCGATGTCGGCCTTCTCGCTCTCACTCGCCACCTTCTTCGAGCCGACCAGGTTCTTGTGCAGGCTGGCATTGAGGCCGCCGATGTCGCGCAGTGTCATGGCGATATTGGCGTAGCTGGCCTGCCGGTAGGCGTCGCCATTCAGGATCGCCATGCGGCGGACCTGCTCGTTGAGCAGCCCGGTTACAGCGCTATTGAGCACGGCGTTGTCGGCGACGATCTTCCTGGCCGCCTCCTTGCGCGCATCCGCCGGTCCCGCGATCGCCTTGTCGACGGCCGCGCGTATCGCTGTGAACTTCGAGTCGATGCTGTCGATGTTGCTGCCGATGGTGTTGCCGTCATCGAACGGGCCGGGCATGTCCTTGCGCAGCGCATTCATCTTGTCGCGTGCGCCGTCGGTCTGCTTGCGCAGCTTGTCATGCTCGGCGAGCTGTGCGGGATCGACTGTCGCAGGTCCGTACAGGATGTTGGTGGCGAAGCCGCGCTCGGGGTTGAGATAGCGCGGGATGTCGCTCACGGCCCGGACGATCGCCAACCGGCCCTGTGCTTCCCCAATCCTGCCCATCGTCTGGTATTTCGTCACCGCGACGTAGACGGCGAGGCCGCCGCCGACGGTCGAGAGCGAGACGATAGCGGTGGTGAGAAGCGTACCGATTTTCATGATTGGTCCGGCAACTGGCACTGGCAGAAAATTAGTTCTGCCCGGACGATAGGCAGCCGGTGTTAATCCCGGGTTTACGTTGAAGGCAGCGGCAGTGGCGCTCACGTCTCCTGTCGATCGAGAGCGGCGAGGATCTCCAAGCTCGCGTCATCGCGCTCGCCGGCGAAATAGCGGGCGATCGCCTGGCCGAAAATGGGCTCGTCTGAAACCGCACTGAACAGCGTCATCGACGAGCGGAACTTTGCATCATCGGGCGCGCCCAGGATCGCGTTGATGGTCCGACCCTCGACCGCGAGGACCAGGCCCGTACATTCGAGGAGGCGGCGACCGAGGACGGGGTGGGCGAGGTAGGCGCTGGCCTCCGCCCGCGAGGCGATGGCGTAGCGCCGGGACATGGCGCTGAAGCCGAGACCGGCGAGCTGCGGGAAGATGAACCACATCCAATGGCTTTGCTTCCGGCCCCGCGACAGCTCGCCCTGGACGAGGCGATAGACCGGGTTTTGGGCCAGAACGAACCGATTTAGGTCGAAAGGATCGGTCATTAGCTACCTCTGGGGTACCTCGCCCGCCGCGATTATGCCTAACTTTTGGCTCCCAATGTGGTAGCTGGTATAGAGTCTCTGGGTGGGGGTGGGCTCCCCCAGGGGTCGATTTTGGGGATCTGATGGTTTCCGACACCGCAGGAGCCGAGAGGCTGTTGTCGCGCCGCCGTGTTGGGCGGGCCGAGACAATTTTGCTGTCTCTCGCCGCGATTGCGCTGTCGATGGGCGCTGCCGCCTGGCTCGCCGACGTGAACGATTCAACCCCGCTGGTCTCGGCCGCACTGCCGCCAGCCAGTGCCCCGTCATTTGACGACCGTTTCGCCTCGCTGTCGGGCGCCCAGCCCGCTCGTGACAGCGGCCTTCGCATGCTGGAGCGCTCCGCCCTGAATGCGGTTCAGCTCAAGCTGCGGGATGCCAAGGCGATGCTGGCGCAAAAGCTCCAGGGCGACGATTGGCGCTCGACCCTTACTGACGACGACAAGTCCGTGGTCGACGAGAGGAGGCCCTCGCAACGGGCCGATGCCGTGCCGACGCCGCGCTCGCGGCCGATCCAGGCGGATCTCGCTTCCCAGATCGCCTCCAGCCAGGCCTATGCCGACACCAATCCCAGGATCGACAACCGCAACTTCCTCGAAAAATTCACCGACAAGATCAAGCTGGCCTCGCTGACTCCCGACAGCGGACTGTTCGGCAAGGCGCCCGATCTCGCCGCTCTCGGCTACGATTCGCGCACGGCGGTCTATGACATCTCGGCCAAGGCGCTCTATTTGCCGAACGGCGTCACGATCGAAGCCCATTCCGGTATGGGCGCGCTGATGGACGACCCCGAGCATGTCGACCAGCGCATGGTCGGTGCGACCCCGCCCGCGACCTACGATCTCAAGCCGCGCGAAAAGCTGTTCCACGGTGTTCGGGCGCTGCGCATGACGCCCGCGGACGGCACCAGCGCGCTCGGCCGCGTCGGCCTTCTCACCCACACCTATATGCTCGGACCGCGTGGCGATTCCAACGGCTGCGTCTCGATCAAGGACTATGATCGTTTTCTCAAGGCCTACGACAACGGCGAGTTCAACCGCCTGGTCGTCGTGCCGAGCCTGCGTGGATCGGCGACCGCCTCGCAGCGCGCCAGCACCGACTCCTGATATTCGCCTGCCACGGGCGGGGCTGCCGTTTCCGCTTCCTTAAGCCGTTGTCGTCCAGAAGCAGCCCATGACTGATCCGTCAAGCTCCCAGACCCCGCTGCGCACCACGTTCAAGATCAAGCTGAACGGTGACACGCTGGCGATTGCGAGCGTCGGCCAGGCCTATCAATTCCTCACCAACTTCAAATCGGTCGAGTGGATGGAATTCCGCTCGCTGCATGAGGACGCTGTCCACGCGCTCGAAGGTGCGGCCGGCGACGCGATGCTGGTGGTGCAGGCGACCAACGCCGTGCGCGCGTTGTTCGTGAGCGCGAAGCTGCTCTAGCGCAATCCACCGTTGCCTATCCCGTTATCAACCCCTTGCTCGAACCCGCCTCGCGGCGGCTGCGACAAAGGCATGGCGCATTGGCGCGCCGAGGGAATTGGGATCGCATGGATATCGCGGAATTCATTGCAGGCGTCGATCGCGCCGGCACCGAGCAACCGACGCTTGCAATGCTCGAGGAGTTTGAAAAATCCATCGGTTGCCGCTTGCCGGATGAATATCGCCAATTCCTGCTGGCCTGCGCCGGCGGCTATTTCAATGGCTCGGCCGAGTTCAACTGGCCCCAAGGGCATTGGGCCGGTGCGGTCAATGAGGTGCTCGGATTGCAAGCCGGCGACTGCTCGCTGATCCAAACGCGTCAGACGCCGCAATGGCCGACCGTCGATGAGCTCTTGTGGATCATGAGCGATCATGGCGGGAACCCGATCTGCATGACGATCGACAAGGCGCATTTCGGCAAGATCTGGTTCATCGACCACGAACTCGCCGAATACGACAAGCCCTGGACGCTTGCCGAGGCGATGTCGGACAAATGGGGCTATGTGCTGGAGCTCGCGCCTGGCTTCGGCGACTTCATCGCCGGACTGTACAAGGAGGCGGCGTGAGGCGAGGGGACACGCCTGTGCGGTATATCCATGAAGGTGCGGGCCGAATTCGCTCGGTGTGACCACCGCCGTCATGGCGAGCGCAGCGAAACAACCAGAGGCTTTCCGCGGAGGTAGCCTGGATTGCTTCGCTCTGCTCGCAAGGACGAGGTGGATGCAGTCGCGCACCGCTTCGACGGCGCTGCGCGCGGCAGAACCGCGCGCAGCGTCCTGTCAGCGTCTTTCGCGACGCCTCGTTCAGTGCCTGTCGTCTCCGCGGCCGTCGTCGTCATCATTGAAGTCGTGGTCACCGCCCGGCCTGAAGCCGGGGTCAACGCACGTGAAGTTCGCCGCATCGCTGGTCAAGCCGCTGCCCTTGTAGGCGGGTATCTTGGGATACACGCATAACGGCCGCGTGCCTCCGGTCGGGAAGTTCTGCGCGATTCGCGGATCGAAGACGCCTCCGGTCGGGTAGGGCGAAGCGGTATTGGTGTTAGCCGCGACGATGCGCTCCGGTGCAATGCCGTTTTCGACCCAATCGGTGATCGCCTTGAGTTCATTGCCCGCGAAGCTCGTGGTGGCCGCGCCGCCGCCGCAATGGGCCATGTTCGGCACCATGAACAGCCGCGCAAAATCAGTCGCATGATTGTCCATGCGCTGATTCATCTTGCGGTACCAGCGGGCAATCGCGGCGCCGGAGAAGATGCCGTCATTGACCGAGGAGGAGATGATCAGCTTGCCACCATGCGCCCTGAACGGATGCAGGTCGGTCGCGACCGCAGCCATGAAATCCATTGAACTTTCCGGATAGGCCTGGGTTTTCGTGAAGATCTTCGGCGCGTCGGTGTCGAAGTTGAAGTGGAACACGAAGGCTTCCTGGCCGTTCGGTCCGCCGACCGGCGTAACCACGGGGGGCGTCTGGAAGATCATCGGGATCGCTCCCGCGCCAAGCGTCAGATTGATTGCGGTGTTGACCTTCGGCACCGGCGCGGTGACGACGTTCCAGGCTCCCCAGCCCGCGCCCTGTGCGGTGGGCGGTGTCCAGATTCCGGCATCCCAGAACCAGTTCGAATAGAGCCGCTGGCCTTTCGAGTTGACCGGTCCGGCATAGATCTTCTTCAACGCATCGACCTGCGTGCTGGTCAGGCAGCTGCCGCCATGCGGTGCGCTGCCGTGCGAGCCGGTGCCGCAGGTGTAGCTGGCGAGCGCCGGGTAGACTTTCCGCGCCGTGCAGGCGTGATAATTGTCGACGATCCCGTCGACGAGGCCATCGAGTGCATCGCAGGCGCTCAGGATCGCCGCCGAGGCAACCTGCAGGTCCTGTTGCGGAAAGGTGTCGGGAATGAACGGCTGGCCGCTGAGATCCTTGCTGGTGGCGAGCGGGCCGAGCACCTGCTCGTTCCAGGCTTCTGCGAGCGCCGCCTGAGGCAGGTTGAAGCCAGGGTTTTGCGAGATCACGCCATCGAACAGCCATGGCGATCGCTGCGACGCGACCATGGCATCGCGACCGCCGTTCGAGCATCCCATGATGTAGGAATAGACGGTCTCGAGACCATAATAATAGGCGATGATCTTTTTCGAGATCGTCGCGGTCTTCTCGATGCCGTCGTAACCGTAGTCACTGCGCGCGCGGGCGTCGATTGCGAAATGCGCGGACCCTCCGGCATTTGCGTCATCGTCCTGATATGCACCGAGCGGGTTGGGCGCGTTGTCCTCATGACCGCCGTCATCGACGGCGACCGCCCAGCCTTGGCCGAGCTCGACGCCGGCCGCGCCCTGCGGATCGCTTTGCAGGCTGCCGTCGGTGCCGCCGCCGCCCATCATCTCGAAGCGGCCATGCCAGGTGGTGGGCAGGTTCAGCGCGAATCCGATGCCGTAGGTGAAATGATCGGGATCCTGCGTCGAGACCCGCTTGTTGATGATGCCGATCACGTTGCAATAGCCCGACTTCTGGGTCGCGCTCAGAATCTGTGTATTCGGCAATGTCAGCCCTGTGAGGCCGGTGCAGGATGAGCGCGGAGCCACGCCGCTCGGCGGCAGTCCGTGCGCGGTGGCCTGCGCGCCGATAGACGCCCAGCCCGCGACGATGGTCGATGCAAGAAGCAGTCGTTTCATCTCAGTCCCTCCCGGTTTCATCGTTGACGGTTGAACGAAAGCGCCCCGACGCGACGCCCGCCCCGCGAGGCGTCGCGTCATCAGAGTCATTTGCGAAGTTGTTGCCGAGGGAAATGATCTCGCGATTGCGATGCGCAACGCACAATCGGCTGCGCGCAAAACCATCCTGCCGCGAGCGCGTCATAGTGCGCAGAGCGGCGTCCATCTCTGATGGAAGCACGGGCGTCATCCCCTTGGTCCGCACGTGAACAGCGAGCTTTTCACGATGAATATGCGAGCGATGTTGCTGTGTCAACATGGCGCAACGCGCGAGTCCGCGGTGCAACCTTTCGTGGAAGCTGTGGTGGAAGGCGCGACACTGCTTCGCTTCTCGATCCGGGCCCGCTGCGATAGGCTCGGCAATCGAATCTCAAACAAGCGGGTTGCGCGCTGCTGCGCCAACCCGCGAAAGACGGTCGTCGATGGAGCCAGGAAAGTCAGGCGTCAGGAGGCGATCAGTCAAAGGAGCCGCCAAGGTACCGCCGCCCGGAGCGCCCATTGCCAAGCCGTCGCGATCGACGCCGCGCGCCGCACCGGCCGCAAAGGCCGCCCGGACAAAATTGCTGGCTTCGGCCGACCTGTCTCGTTCGCTCGGCTATCGCATCCGCCGGGCCCAGCTATGGGTTTTCAAGGACGTCAGCCGGCGGCTCGCCGCGTTCGACATCAGTCCGGCGCAGTTCTCGGTTCTGTCGGTGATCGAGGCCAATCCGGGCGTCAACCAGCTTGCCATCGCGCAATCCCTGTCGATCGAACGGGCGGGGCTCGGGCGGCTGGTGGACCATCTGGAGCGGCGCGGCCTGGTGCAGCGTTCCGCCTCCGCCATCAACCGCCGTTACTACGTGTTGCACCTAACGAATTCCGGCGTCGCGCTCCTGGGGCGCTTGCGGCCGGCGATCGCGGAGAGCGAGAAATCCCTCGCGGCCAGGATCGGACCGCGCGCCTACAAGGAATTGCAGCGGGCGCTATCGATTTTCCTCGACGAGGCCTGAGCGGCCACCGGGCTTCCGCGCACAAGCCGCATGGCCGCCATCCCACGTAACCCCACGGGGAAATTAACCGCCCATTAACCATGTCGGCCGCATCGTTAACCATTCAATAACGGGGAACGAGTCGGCCATTATGGAGGCTGTAGCAAAAATTCAACGCCAGATGGTGCGCCTGCGCGGGCGCTCCTATGTGGCCTTCGTGTTCGTGCCGACGGTCCCGATCCTGGACTGGCTCCAGGAGATCGACGCCACGATCGCGCGCTCGCCGGGCTTCTTCGCCGGCCGTCCGGTGGTGGTCGACCTCGCTTCAGTCGATCTCAGCCAATCCGGCATCAATCATCTGCTCGCAAGCCTTCAGGACCGCAACATCCGCGTGCTCGGCATCGAGGGCGTCGAGGAGGCACGGTTGACGCCGTCGATGCCGCCGCTGCTCACCGGCGGGCGTAGCTGCGTGATCGAGCCGAGCGCTCCGAAAAAGGTCGAGACCAAGCCGCCGACCTCGCTGCTGCTCGAAAGTCCGGTGCGCTCGGGCCAGACCATCATTTTCCCGGAAGGTGACGTTACCATCCTCGGCTCGGTCGGCTCCGGTGCCGAAATCGTCGCGGGCGGCTCCATCCATGTCTACGGCGCGTTGCGCGGCCGGGCCATGGCGGGCGTCAACGGTCACGCCAGTGCGCGGATCTATTGTCAGAAGATCGAGGCCGAACTGCTTGCAATCGATGGGTTTTATCAGACTGCGGACGATATCGACGATGCCCTGCGTGGCCGGCCTGCCCAGGCCTGGCTCCAGGGCAGCACCATGCGAATTACAGCGCTGAACTGACAGTCAAGGAGGATAATTTCAAATGGCCAAGGTTCTGGTCGTCACATCAGGCAAGGGCGGGGTCGGCAAGACGACGACGACCGCCGCGCTGGGAGCCGCGCTCGCGCAACGCGGCGACAAGGTCGTGGTCGTCGACTTCGACGTCGGCCTGCGCAATCTTGACCTCGTGATGGGTGCCGAGCGCCGCGTCGTGTTCGACCTCATCAATGTGGTGCAGGGCGTCGCCAAGCTGCCGCAGGCGCTGATCAAGGACAAGCGCCTGGAGAACCTCTGGCTGCTGCCGGCCTCGCAAACCCGCGACAAGGATGCGCTGACCGAAGAGGGCGTCGGCAAGGTCATCGAGGATTTGCGCAGCCGCTTCGACTGGGTGATCTGCGACAGCCCGGCCGGCATCGAGCGCGGCGCCTCCATGGCGATGCGCTTTGCGGATGAGGCGGTGATCGTGACCAATCCGGAAGTCTCGTCGGTGCGCGATTCCGACCGCATCATCGGCATGCTCGATTCCAAGACCGTGCGAGCCGAAAAGGGCGAGCGTGTCGAGAAGCACATCCTCATCACCCGCTACGATCCGTCCCGCGCGGCGCGCGGCGAGATGCTGTCCATCGACGATATCCTCGAGATCCTCGCGACGCCCTTGCTCGGCATTATCCCGGAAAGCCAGGACGTGCTGCGCGCCTCCAATGTCGGCACACCGGTGACGCTGTCGAACGCCGAAGGCGCACCCGCACGGGCCTATATCGACGCGGCGCGGCGGCTGTGCGGCGATACCGTGCCGATGCAGGTGCCGGCCGAGCGCAAGGGGTTCATGGATCGACTGCTGCGACGGAGGGCTGCATGAGCATGGGTCTGCTCCGGCTTCTCCGTGGCAACAAGGCCTCCGCACCGGTCGCACGCGAACGGTTGCAGATCCTGCTTGCCCATGAACGCGGACTGCGCGGCCAGCCCGATCTGCTCGCCGTGCTGCGCGAGGAAATTCTCGCCGTCGTGTCCAGGCACGTCACGCTCGACCCGACCAAGGTCATCGTCCGGCTCGATCGCGGCGACGAGGTGTCGACCCTGGAGGTCGATATCGAAGTGCCCAACGATTTCGAGCGCAAACGCGCGGCGGTCGGGTAGGGGATCGACCGAAGACTCCACTTTGGGGTGGGTGAAAAGGCAGTCCGCCGGGGCATCGGCGGGCTGCCTTGCCGTATGCGCGCGCAACCGGAACGGGACGGGCGGCTCGGTCGTTGTCGAGAAGCCCGCGGGACGCCAGCCTCGCGGGCTCGTCAAACGGGAGAGCGCCCATGATGTCCGAGGTCCAGGTCCATACCCTCGCGCGGCAGATGCTGGAACAGCATGGTTTCGCCGCGATCGCGAAGGCGGCCGAACAGGCGCAGGCCTGCGAGGGCCGCGGCGAGGCGGATGAGGCAAAGGAATGGCGTCACATTGCCGACGCCATGAAGATCATGCGCGGCCCGCATCAGAGCTGATCGCCGGAACGGGCAGGCTCAGCGCTCCTCGTGATCGGTTCCCCGTGTCGGGGTCCGATGCTGTGTTTGCGGCTGCTCGCGCTCGCCGGTCTCCTTGCAGGGGAGCTGCTCCCAGGAGCCGTCCGGGGCCTGCTGATAGGCGCTACAGGATGACGCGGCTGACCTGTCCTCGCCCCTCTGGGCGTCGGAGTTTTTGGCGAGCGCCGGTGCAGCTTGCATGGTGCTGGCCGCAAGCGCGCCAGCGAAAACGAGGTGAGTGATCCGCATGGGGTTCTCCGGTTTGAAAAACGTCCGCATGCTGGCGAGGAATGTGACGATTCTTGGCCGTCCCGCGGGTTCCGTCGTAGCCTGTTTGCGACCTGCTTAACGCCGCGGAGACGGACTAGCCGCCCTTGCTGCGGATCAGACCGGCGAGGCTGGTCTTCTGCTTTTCGCACCAATTGCTCATGCCGAGACGGCGCTGATCGAGATCGGTCGCCTGCGTCGCCACCGCGACCTCGGCCATCAGGTCGTCGTCCTGCTTCTCGCCCATCTTGCCGCCGGTATGCATGAAGGCGATCGCCTTGCGCACTTTCTCGGTGGTGCCCTCGGGCAGCTGCATCTGCTGCGCCTTTTGCAACAGATCCTGATAGGCCACGTCCGTGTTCGGACATTCGACCTTGGCAGCGAAGGCCTGCAAGACCAAGGTCACATAGGTCGAGCGCGGATGGTCGTCGGCCCGGGCTGGTGCGGCAATCAGCATCAGTCCGGCAATCAGGAAACCGTAGCGCATTCCTTGGACCTCCCCGAATTTTTGGGAAGGCTAGCGCCCGGCGCGCTGCTCCGCAATGGGAACGATCGACGGCCTAGCCTGATCGTTGCCAGGCCGGCACGGGATCGAGCGGCGTGCGATAGAGCTCGTTGTGATCGCGATCGGTGACGCGCACCGCGCAACCCTTGTCATGAAGCTCCGGCTTCACCTGCGACAGCTCGTTCGCCAATTGCTGAGCGCGATCGGAGGCGACCTCGATGTCCTCGAGGATAATGCCGCCCTGGTTCTTGAACTCTTCACCAACCACAAGATCGAAATAGTAGTAAGGCATCCGAATTCCCCGGTGTGATGACCCAAGTCTTCAACGCAAGTTGCGAGTGCAAGTCTCAACACATGTCGGATGATACCACTGAGTCGATTATTCCTGAATGAAGCGGTCGCGCAAACTCTGTGCTTATGGCGCAGAAATCATGTGCAGCACGTGCGGGCGTTAAGATTTTATTAAATACGTCAGCGCGATCATGAGGCATGGAATCGCAACAGAACCGGACTCCGGGAACCGGCAGTTGCAAGAGAAGGCCGGCGGCATAGATCCCGACGGCCTTTTCTCTTTGCGCACGGCACGCATCTCCGTAGTCGCACGGACTCAACCCATCACACCGACTCGGACAGCGTTGCGCCACGATGTGAACGCGCTGTTGCGACGATCGCTAGTGCACCGGCATCGGCGGACGCACGACAGGTCCGTCGTCATCGGCAACGGCTTGTGCGGCGGCTGCTGACGGCGGCGGGACGGCGACAGCCTGCGACGCCAGTGGTGGCGGCGCAATCGATGTGGGCGCATATGTCTGGGTGTACGCCGGCGTGGTGATCGGCTTCGGCTTGCGAACAGGCGCAACCGGTCGCGGCGGTAGCGCGGAAACCCGAGCGCGCGGATCGATCGGCCTGGTCTCAGCAACCGGCTTCGGCGCAGCCGGCTTCACCATCTCGCGCGCCATCTGCTCTTGCGCGGCCTTCAACTCAGCGATGTTGGCCTTAAGTTGCTCGATCTGCTGCGACATCGCGGCGACATCGCGCGTCATCGACTGCAGCGATCCAGTCGCGTCAGGGGCGGGGGCTTGAACTGCTTGCGTCGCGGGCTGAGCTTGGGACTGATCGTCGGTCTGCTCCGTTGCGGCCTGCGCAACTGGCGTAGCGGCCGGTTCGGTCGTCGCCGGCGCCACCTGAGATGTCGAAGGCACGAGCGACAACAAGGACGGTGTCCATTCGGCGAGCATTTGCCGTGCGGTATCGCCGTGTCTCTCCCACGCGACGGTGGCCGCAGCGCTGCCCCCGGCAAACAGCATGGTGATGAACGCGGCCCGAAACCACTTGCCGACGGCAGATGGCTTTTCCCGGCCGGGCACGTCGTTGGCGGCGACGCGGATCGCTGTGTCGACGGACGGCGCCGCCATTCTCGGCACCCCGGGAGCCACATCGATCGTCGGTTTCGCGGGGTCTGCGATGTCCGGCGCGAGATTTGGCGCCTCGCTGCTGGCGCGGGAGGCCAGCACCACGTCCGGCGAAATCTGCACGGCGTCATGCGGATCGTTGTCCTTCATCGTGTCCTTCACGATCTCATCGACGATTTGCCTGCTGTTCAGCGTCGCGAGCATCGCAACTCCTTTGAAGCGTTGGTCGTCCGCATTGGCGCGAGCCGATCGATTGTCTGAGCCCATCCCAAGCCCTGAACGCACGAGTCCAGCCGGGTTTGACCAAAGCAAGGCGAGGCGGTGGAGAGACTGCGACGGTCTTCCGCCGTTTATGGTGATGGAACCAGGTTTTGCGAACACGCCCAGTTGTTCCGCTCTGCCTTGTTTTCAGCACGATTTGGGCACCAACTGGCAAGGCTGGGGGCGCTGCTATCCGCTATCGGGGGCCGGCGGTGCCAAGACTCTCAATCGCTGTTTTCGCAATTGCCTTGCTTCCGCTCGGCGGCTGCATGCAGGCAACGCTTTCACCATCGAGCGACGCGAGCATGACGCCGCGCGACCGGCAATTGCTGGCGCATGTGCCCTACGCCCAGGCGACCGTGCCCGAGCAATATCTCCGCCACGTCGTCGACTATCCGCGCAAGGAACAGCCGGGCACGATCCTCGTCGACACCGATGCGCGCTATCTCTACTACGTGCTGCCGGAGGGCAAGGCGATCCGCTACGGCGTCGCGGTGGGCGAAGAAGCGATGGCCTTTTCCGGTGTGGCCCGGGTCGGGCGTATGGCGGAATGGCCCGACTGGATTCCGACACCAGAGATACAGGCGCGGCTCGGACCGTATCCGGCGCGTGTCCCCGGCGGCCCCGCCAACCCGCTGGGCGCGCGCGGCATCTATCTCTATGCCGGCAACAAGGACACGCTCTATCGCATCCACGGTACCAACCAGCCGGAATATATCGGGCAGGCGATCTCGTCGGGCTGCATCCGGATGCGCAACGAGGACGTGATCGATCTGTTCGATCGGGTGAAGCTCAACGCGACGGTCGTGGTGCTGCCGCCCGGGCAAAGCGCCCAGGTCGAGACCGCGACGAGCTGGCACGGTTGAAGCGCTCCGGGCCGTAAGCGCCCGGCGCGTCGCTTGTCGACAATTTTATCCATTGTCTTGCGCCGGCCGTAACGCTTCGCGTCTAGCGTGCAGCGAGCAAGGGGTTGCTCGCATGTATCTCGTCAAGAATTCGCCGCGCGCGCTGTTCGCTGCGCTGATTCCGCTGGCCATCGTCGAAGCCGTGCTGCTGGTCTTCGCAATCGCAGGCGGGCAGGTGACCGATCCCGCAGGTGTGCCGGCCCCAGATCAGATCGTGATGTTCTATGCGGGACGCATGGCGATGAATGCGGCCTTTCTGTTCGCCGGCCATACCGTGCTGCGGCAGTGCAAGATGTCCAGCCGGTTCGCCTATGGGCTGATGGGCGGCGTCATGGCCGCGGCGAGCTATGGCATTGCGATGCGCAACCACATCCAGCTGGGGGCGCCCGGCGACGGTACGGTGCTAACGATCGGTCTGTTGCCGACGATCGCGGGAATGATCGGCGGTTTCCTCTATGGCCAGTTCGCCGGGCTCGTGCCGGTTGCGCGCGCAACCGGTACGACGCCCCACGCCAACGCACCGGCAGCGCCGCCTGCAATTGTATTCGACGGACCGGTCCAGGTCCGCACGTCGGTAGCAGGGATTGCGATTGCCGCGTTGATGCCGACTGTGCTCGCGACACTTCTGCCGTACACGTTGCTGCCGCTGTTGATGCATGGCTTCGCGGACAAGAGCACCGCCCACATCTTTGCCGCGGTGATTCCGGCGCAGACGTTCATGATCATGATGGTGATCTCGGTCATTCCTTCGAGCATTTTCATGCTCTGTGTGCACCACGTCGCGCGGGCCATGAGCCGCCGCCGCGCGTGGGAATATGCGGCCATCGGAGGCGTTGCGGCGTTCGCCTGCGCGCTGCTGCTCGCGCTGGCTGTGCCGCTCCTCTCTGCTCTCCTGGTGCCGGCGGCATTTTGCGGGGCCCTGATGGGCGCGCTCTATCGCCGCTTCGCAGGGCTTGAACCGTTGCCGCTACCTGAACTCGTGGTTGCAAGCGATCCGAACGCGCTGGTCAGCGCCGATCATCCGTCGCGACACCAGCACGGCGTCATTCTCAGCAACTGATCGCCAAGGACGGAACTATGAAAGTGTTTGCGGCGATGGGCGCGGCAATAGTGATTGCGGCCGTGGCAGCGATCTGGTTCATGACCGGGCCCGTGCTTGTGGTGATGGAGGTCCGGCCGCTTCAGGCGAGTGCGGAAATCCCGACGTTCAGGCCCGTGCCGTCCAGCTTGGCGCGCTCGAGCGCGCCGGCGCCGGTGTCGCCTTAATTCTCAGGCCGTGCGATGCGCCATTGCAGTGTCGTGGCGTTGCCGTTGGCCTCCCCCGGCGCCTTGTCGGCCGGGGAGGTGTAGAGCGGGCGAAAGCGGTAGGCCCACATCTTGCTGCCGTCGTTGCGGCTGATGACGGTGAAGTCGCCAATGGCCTTGGCGTCGGCCGGTGCGGGTAGCGGCAGCCAGCTCTCGACGCACTTGCCGTTGCAGTTCGACGTCTTGCCGGTGGTGTCGCGCTCGTAATAATACAGCGTCATGCCCTTGGGGTCGACGAGCGTGGGGCCTTGCTTGGTCAGGACCACCTTCGCCGGGGAGTTCGTGGCATCGGGCTTCGGTGGCGGAGGGGCATCGCCGCCATGTCCGTTAGCAAGCGCAGGAACGGTCGAGAGCGCGACCGCTGCGGCAACAAGAGCGAACCTGAACATCCGAAACTCCCCAAACGGCAAAGTTAATCGCGCGTTAAGCGCCTAGCGTAGCCGACGGTAGCAGCCGAAGGTTAGTTCCAGGTTTCACCGCACTGCGATAGTTACGGACAGGGCTGGCACTGCGCGGAGACCGGCTACGCCTGTGCCTCGCGGAGCGGGGCTCGGCTGAGCTCGTTGCCTGCGGCAATTGCCTTGCGCAACAGCCGCATCAATTCCTCGCCTTCCTTCGCGCTGAGCCCGCGCAGCATGACGCGTTGCGCGGATTCCACCGCCGGCGTGATTCTGCGAAGGACGCGCTTGCCTTCGTCGGTAAGCTCAAGTTCGCGGGCGCGGCGGTCCCGGCTGGAGGCGCGGCGCTCGGCGAGCCCCTTCTGCACCAGCCGATCGATCACGCCGGTGATGGTGGTGCGGTCATAGGCGATCAATCCGGCGAGTGTCACCTGGTCGAGCCCCGGGTTGGACTTGATGGTGGCGAGCGCCGCGTACTGCACCGGCGTGAGGTCGAAGCCGGCGTCGCTGACTTCGGCCAGAAACACTGCCACCGCGATCTGCTGGAACCGGCGCGCCAGGTGCCCGGGCATGTCGTTGTTGTCTTTCACCGGAATCTCCTCGGCAGCAGGAAGGACAGTTTGACAAGTATACTGATAGTCAGCATACTGAGCAATATCCAAATTGAACACCGCAGGAGAGGTGCGCATGCAATTCCATCTGAATGGATTCCAGCCCGGCGACCCCGAAATCGCGGATCCTGCCGAGCGCGTTCAGTTTTCAGGTGCGGTCGGTCCGGTGCCTCGGGAGGTCGATGTCCTCATCGTCGGCTGCGGCCCCGCGGGCCTGACGTTAGCGGCTCAGCTTGCGCAATTCTCCGATATCAAGACCTGCATCGTCGAGCAGAAGCCGGGGAGGCTAACTATCGGCCAGGCTGACGGCATCGCCTGCCGCACCATGGAAATGTTTCACGCTTACGGCTTCAGCGAGCGTGTGCTGAAGGAGGCCTATTGGGTCAACGAGACGACGTTCTGGAAGCCGGACGAACGGGCGCCGGAGACGATCGTGCGCAGCGGCCGGGTGCAGGACGTCGAGGACGGGCTGTCGGAATTCCCGCACGTCATCCTCAACCAGGCGCGTATCCATGACGGGTTTCTCGATGTCATGCGCAAGTCGCCGGCCAAGCTCGAGCCCTATTATGGGCGGCGCTTGCTCGACCTTCAGGTCGATCGGACGGCTGGTCCCGCCGATCATGCGGTGACCGCGCGCCTCGAACGCGTCGATGCGGCGAACGAGGACAAATTCGAGACCATCAAGGCGCGTTACGTGGTCGGTTGCGACGGCGCGCGCAGCGCAGTCCGCAAGTCGATCGGCCGCGAACTGCACGGCGATTCCGCCAATCATGCCTGGGGCGTGATGGACGTGCTGGCTGTGACCGATTTTCCGGATATCCGCTTCAAGGCCGTGATCCAGTCGGCGCAGGACGGCAGCCTTCTGATCATCCCGCGCGAGGGGGGCTACATGGTTCGCCTCTATGTCGAGCTCGCCAAGCTCGATGTCGGGGAGCGCGTCGCCAACCGCAATATCACCGCCGACGACGTGATCGCAAAGGCGCGACGGATCCTCAATCCGCACAAGCTCGAGGTGAAGGAGATCGCCTGGTGGTCGGTCTACAAGATCGGCCAGCGCCTCACCGACAAGTTCGACGACGTGCCGCAGGCCGAAATTGCGACGCAGCTGCCGCGCATCTTCATCGCGGGCGATGCCTGCCATACCCACAGCCCGAAGGCCGGGCAGGGTATGAATGTCTCGATGCAGGACGCCTTCAATCTCGGCTGGAAGCTTGCCTCTGTCATTCGCACGCAGTGTGCGCCCGGGTTGCTTCATACCTATTCGGCCGAACGCCAGGCCGTCGCGAAAGAACTGATCGACTTCGATCGCGAATGGGCGGGCATGCTGGCCTCCGCCGCCAAGGCCGGCGGTGCCGGTGCGGCCGAGACGCAGGATTATTTTGTCAGGCACGGCCGCTACACCGCGGGTACGGCGACGCACTATCGTTTCTCGATTCTCACTGGCGGCACGTCGCATCAGCATCTCGCGGAAGGCCTTGTCATCGGCAAGCGCTTTCACTCCGCGCCCGTGATCCGGCTCGCCGACGCAAAGCCCGTTCATCTCGGCCACGCCGCGAGTGCCGACGGTCGCTTCCGCATCTACGCATTTGGTCGCGCCGAAGATCCCGCAGCAGCGGGCTCGGCCATTCGCGCGTTGTGCAACTTCCTCTGCGAGGCGGGGGAATCGCCGGTGCGCCGCTATACGCCTGATGGCGCCGACATCGACAGCGTGATCGACCTGCGGGCGGTGTTCCAGCAGCACCATCACGAGCTCGCCGTGGAGGCGATGCCCGCGCAGCTTCTGCCGCGCAAGGGGCGCTACGGCCTGGTCGACTATGAGAAGATGTACTGTCCCGACCTGAAGAGCGGCGCCGACATCTTCGCCATGCGCGGCATTGATCGGAAGGCGGGCTGTATGGTCGTGGTGCGGCCGGACCAGTATGTCGCGCAGGTGCTGCCGCTCGATGGGTTTGCGGAGCTTGCGTCGTACTTCGACGCGTTCATGCTGCGGGCGAGCTGACCACGACCCATTCGCCTCGGCGATGAACGTCGGATGAATATCGAACCCGAGACAGCCGCCAACGCCGTGTGTGTCAATCTTTCGACGAATGCGACGGCACTGTGCGGAACGCTGTCTCCGCTCGGGCGTTCCGACTTTCAGAAGGAGGAACACGCCATGAGACTCAGAACCATTTTGGTTGCCGCATTGCTGCTAGCCCCAACGGCCGCATTGGCCGCTCCGGGCATCGTGACCGTCTCGACCGGCTTGCGCGCCGGGCCGGGCGCGGGCTTTCCGATGGTCGATCGCATCCCGGAGGGCGCCCGCGTCAACATCCATGGCTGCCTGCGTGGCAATGCTTGGTGCGACGTGAGCTTTTCCGACGATCGCGGCTGGGTGTCGTCGCAATATCTCGAATATCTCTACCGCAATCACTACGTCTATCTCCCCGACTATGCCGACCGGATCGACGTGCCTGTCGTTCCCTTCGTGCTGAGCTCGTACTGGTCGAGCTACTACGCGGGGCGGCCCTGGTATCGGCGGCACGCGTACTGGAATAACTACTGGACTTCGCATGAGCGCTTCGCGACGCGGATGACGATCGATCCGCACGCCGCCCGGATCGGGCGCGCGGCGACGCGTGATGCCGCGATCGCGCTCGGCCGCAACGGTGAGAACGCCAGGGGCGGCGCCGCGATCACCGGGCGCGATGCCGTGAGGGCAGGGCGTGATGCCGCTGTCGTAAAGGGTAACGCCGCGGTCGCGAATGACCGCACCGGTGCCGGGCGAAGCGAGCGTTTCGCTCACCAGCAGACTGCGGTGCAAAATCACAACGTGCGCGATGCGCAGGCGCGCATGATGCACGACCATGCCGCCAATCGCGCCGCGGCCCGGGTGCAACCGATGGCGCACGGACATGAAGCGCCTCGTATGTCGGCTGCCCGGCCGGCGATGCAGCACATGGCCCAGCCCAATGTCAGCCATGGTTCGCCGATGAATGCGCATGCCCAAATGGCAGCGCCGCGCGCAGCTCCTCCCGCCAGGCCGGTGGGCGGCGGTGCACCGCATATGGGTGCCGGCCCGCATGGCGGCGGCGCGCCGGCCGGCGGCCATCAGAAGCACTAGTTGTAGAGAGCCCGGCCTCCGCGCCGGGCTCTTTTTTGCGGGCCGCAAGTTCTTTTGGAGGGCGCAACTCGCCTAAAGTTTGAACCAGTTCTTCGGACGCAGATTTCATCGATCGTAATATCTCTACCCAAAGCTGTAAGCATCCACTCGGGGCAGCGGGGGCACGGGAGGATGACGATGAGACAGAGCCAGACGGACACGCGTCGCCAGAATGTCGCGAAGCGTTCGATGACAAGAGAGGCCAAGCAGCTGGGCGGCCTGATTGCCGGCTTGCGCAAATCGCTCGACGGCATCCACAAGGAGAGGGCGAATCCAAAGCTGTCGGGTGCCGAGACGGGTTTGCTCGACGAGCGGCGCAACAATCTGCTGCTCACTATCGCTGCCCTCGACGATCGCCTGTCGGCGATACAGGGGCTGATGAACCTCGGCCGTCCACATGTCATCCGCGTTCACTAGGAACGCACGCGTCGCCCAGTCCAATCCTTGCGGCGGACCGTGCCCGGATGATGGCGCAATGCTGTCGTGGACGGCACCAAATTGCCACGCTCCCGGCGAATTGCCGCCAAAGCCCGCTGCCACGACGAGAGCGGGTGCGGGGCAACGCAAGGGGACGCGCATTGGCCTATAAAATGATCGCAGAACGCGACAATGAGAAGTACAGTTTTGCCCGCGAGAGCCGCTTGCTCATTGTGGCGAAGGCGAAGGTTTGGGCGAGCGAGGGCTGGCGGGTCGTCATCACCGATCAGGACGGCAAGGCTTACGCGCCGCCCGAGTTCGATCAGTTGCTCGCGGCGTGACCGCAGGACGGGGCCAGGGGACGACATTGAGATCGTTATTGCGGCCGGGGCGCGAAGTCATCGCGCCTCTGGTGATTGTTGTGGCCGCCGCGCTGACGGCGACGGCCGCCTCTGCGCAAAACCTCGACGCCGGCAAATCGGTCGAAAAGCTCTTCGCGGACGGTTGCGCGACCTGCCATCGCAGCCCGCGCGGCCTTGCTAAGGGGCGTTTCAGCCTCACGCTGTCCTGGTTCCTGAAAGACCATTACGCCACCAGCCCCGACATGGCGAAGGCGCTCGCCGCCTATCTGGAATCAGTAGACACGCCGCCCGCGCGTGCCGCGGCGAAGCCGCCCGCAAAATCCGCCCGATCATCACCGCGTCCGCCCCGATCGGTGCAGGATCATTAGCGACAGCTCCGGGTGATGATGCTTGCCGTCTCAGGCGGCTTACATGCGCCGATGGGTCTGCCTCGCCGCCGCGCTTGCCTTGCAGGGTGATTGATCCTACGGACCTTTGCATGCTCGTCATCTCCATTCAAAGCCAGGTGGTCCACGGCCATGTCGGCAACAGCGCGGCCGCTCCTGCCATGCAGGCGGAGGGCGTCAACGTCGCGGCGGTGCCGACGACGCTGTTGTCGAACCATCCGCGCTACCCGACCTTGCGCGGGCGGGTGCTGGAGGCCGAACTGGTCGCCGATCTCCTTAGGGGCGTCGAGGAGCGCGGCCTCGTCGACGAAGCCGCATTGCTGGTCACCGGCTACCTCGGCTCGCCCGACAACGCCGCCGTCATTGCCGATTTCGTCGAGCGGGCGCTGAGGCGGAATCCAAGGCTTGTCTATCTCTGCGATCCTGTGATCGGAGACGACGGCCGCATCTATGTCGCCGACGGAATTCTGGACGTACTGCGGCTCCGGCTGCTGCCGGCCGCCAACCTGATCACGCCGAACCAGTTCGAACTCGAGTTGCTCTCCGGCGTCACGGTCGCGGATACGGACGGCTTGCGCGCGGCAGCCGCCGCGATTGCAAGCCAACGCCGGGTCGACGTGGTCGCCACCGGCTGCACGCTCATTGATACGCCGGCAGGGCAGGTGGAGACGATCTTGTGCGCCGACGGGCAATTGTCGCGCTTTGCGACGCCGCGCCTGCCGATCCGTCCCTATGGCACCGGCGATCTCCTGACCGGCCTGATCGCGGCGCATCTCGCCAAGGGCACGGCGATCGAGGCGGCGGTGCGGCTTGCGGTCGAGACGGTTTTTGCCGTGCTCACCCGGACGCAGGAGGCGGGATCTGCGGAGATGCGTCTGGTACCGCTGCCGCAGTCGAAAACGTAAACCTAGATCAAGTCGCCCGCTTCGCGGCGGTCTGCGCCGACTTCTGCGGTTTTGCCGGGCTCTTCTGCTCGCGTGCCGATTGTGCCTTCTGCGACTTTGCACTCGCGGTCCGCAGCTTCTTGGACTTCGCGGTGCTGGCTTCCTTGCGGTCGCTGGCGACGCCACGACGCGAGACGTACTCCTGGCCGTCGATCGGGCCGACATGCGGCGGGTCGCGGCCGAGATAAGGCCTGCCGATGCCGAGCGCCTTGCCATTGGCATCGACCCATTTCCACAGCGCTTCCGTCGAGACCCAGCGCTGCGCGCGGTTGTCGCCCTTGGTGCTGACGATATCGGCCGCGAGCCCGTGGCCGTAGCCGCCGCGCGAGCTGCCGCCGTGATAGGAGCGATCGGACGCCGCTTTCAGGCCGCTGGCGATCGACTGGCGGTAATCGTCGCGGAACGCGCTGGTGATGCCGGGCGAGAGGCCCGCGGCTTCGGCGGCCAGCAGCGTGCGAAACAGCTTTTGCTTGAAGCCCTTGTCCATGCCGCCGATGACGTAATCCATCAGCGCCATGTTGGCATGCACGGCCGCTTTCGGATCCTTCCAGCCAAAATCCTCGTCGACGAGCTTTGTGAAGCTGCGCATCACCGTGACCGTCTTGCCTCTGCGCTTGATGGTGACGGCGCGGCGGTCCTCGACCTTGACCGAATCTTCCTTCGGCGTGCGCTGGTACAGCGCCCAGAGAAAGCGATCGATGCAGGCATCCATGGCGAAGCATTCGTCGAGCACGGCCACGGTGTCGGCCGAGGGCGACGCCCTGCTTTCGGCAACGGGCCCGCTCGCGATCGCTGCAGGCGAGAGCATCTCCGTCGGCACGACGTCGCCGGGATCGGCAGATGCGAGCTTGGTCGTGGGCTCCGCGGGCGCAGATTCGGTCGCGGCGGGAGTCGGCTCGAGTGAGACCTGAGGTTCGGGCGAGACTTGGGGCTCAGGGGGCGCTATCGGCGCGGGCGAGACCGCCGGCAGCGTCTCGGTCGGATCAGCGGAGGCGAGCTTGATGACGGGGGCGGGTGTCTCGGGCGTTACCACTTCGGCGGTTGCCGGGCCGGGCACCGTGGCCACGGCAGCCGCGATGTCGGCGGTCAGCGCGATGCCGTCGTCGATGGTCGCAGCCCGCGGGATATCGGCGAGCTCGAGGCGGGTGAGATCTTTCGCGCGTGAGACGGCGACTGCATCGGCGCCGCTGTTCTCGATTAGTGCCGGCGCGTAGGCGGAGAGGGACAGTGCCAGCCAGCCGACCATCACGGCCGAGGGGCACGAGACCGCTACGATAAGAGACCGCCGATCATTCATGATCCCCGCCTCCGAAAGGTTCCGTCGAACCAGTGTTGCACAGCCAAGCACGCGGTGTCTCAATTGTTCGGGCGGCGATGTGGCGGTGCAATGACGCAAATCGGCGAAGAAGGGCTTTTCAGGCGACTGTGGCCTGGGGGCAACGGCGGTTCCATCCGGGTTCCAGCAGCTGGGATACATCACGCAGCGCAACCTTGCCGCCCACGGCGCGTTTGGTCGGGCATGACGCATAGCTCGCTTCGTCCGATGGACGCCTTCGATCCCGCTGAACCCGCCATTCTGCACGATCGCATCACCGACAAGATCATCACCTGGACCACCGACCAGGCCGACGACTATCGCCGCGCCAGCCGGCCCTGCGCGGATGGAGCCGTCACCTGGAAAGGCTACGTCTTCGACGGCTGGGGCAACGTGCTCGGCGGCTGATCCACGCCCAAGCGGCAACACACACTTCACCCGAAAACGGAAAGGCCGCCCAGCGGGCGGCCCTGCAAGTCTGAATGCGGTGATGCAATCAAAGACGTCTTGTCAAAAGCCAGCCCCGGGTTGAGAAAAATAGATACGCGCTGCAAACGCCTTCCCGGCACTTGGAAGATTGCACAGTTTTCCCGGCTGGTTAAGAGGGATTGTGTGTTCCGCGGGAGGAACACGTGGCCTTGCCGCTACGCCTTCTTCACGAACTCCGACTTCAGGTTCATCGCGCCGATGCCGTCGATCTTGCAGGCGATGTTGTGGCCGTCGGTGGCGTCCTGCAGGCGGATGTTGCGGACCTTGGTGCCGCCTTTGACGACGGACGACGAGCCCTTGACCTTGAGGTCCTTCATCACGATGACGCTGTCGCCGTCGGCGAGTGCATTGCCGTGGGCATCGCGCACGCCGGTCTCTTGCGGCGCAGCCGCTGCCGCACCGTCGGCAGTGCTCCATTCATGGGCGCATTCCGGGCAGATCCAGAGATCGCGATCTTGATAGGCGTGCTCCGAATTGCAGTTCGGGCATTTCGTGGTGTCGTCGGTCAAAAGCCTGATCCCCCATGCTGGCGAGGCGCACCCTAGGTTCGCATCCGGCTAAAGCAAGCGAAATGCGCGCGTGTGTCGCTGATGGTGCATACGTACCCGGTCATCGCTGCCATCGGATGCAAAACATCGAAAACAACCCCATGCACAGTAGAAACATCCAATGATTTCAGGTTTCTGGGATACCGAAAAATTGTCGAGCGCATGTGTCGGGCCGACTTCGGCTATCCCGAATAGAATTTGACTCGTCGGGCAAAACAGGGGCATGATGGGATCGTGGCGGCTGAGGGCTTGTGCGTCGCCAGGCCGCGGGGCGACAATGCCAGAAAAACCGACACGAAAACCGACAAAAAAACCGACACGAAAACTCAAGACCTACCAGACCTCGCTCGGCTTCTACGACCAGGCGGTCGCCGCGCCCTCGATGAAGGCGGCGCTGGAGGCCTGGGGCGCCAGCTCCAATTTGTTCCATCAGGGCGCGGCGAAAGAGACCGACGACCCCGACATCGTCGCCGCGACCATGGCAAGCCCGGGCGTCGTGCTCCGGCGGCCGGTCGGATCGGACGGCCCGTTCACCGAGCACGCCGCGCTGCCGACCGATCTCGCCGATGACGATGCGAAACCCAAACGCAAGGCCAAGTCCAAGTCCAAGCCAGGCAAGCGGGCGGCCAAGAGCGCGGCAATGAGCGCACGCAACCAACCTCGCGAGATCGACCACCAGCAAGCTCGCAAAGCCGCCGCGGCGTTCGAAAAGGAAGAGCGGCGGCGCGAAGCCGAGCGCCGCAAGCAAGAGACCGCTCGTGCCAGGGAGCGCGCGCATCGCGAGAAAGCGGTCGCAACCGCGCAAGCCGCGCTGGACAAGGCGATGCGGGAGCACGAGACGCGGGCGGAGCAGATCGAAGCCGCGCGCACCGCGCTCGATCAACGCGCCGAGGCCGAGCAGAGCCGGTGGGACAAGCAGAGAGCCAAGCTCGCCGAGGCGGTGCGCCGGGCGCGGGAGTAGGGCGCGCGCGGATGCTGCGCGGGATTTTGCGCCCCAATCACTTCGGCGCACAAGCGCCAAAGCAATGCGCGATGCGCCGTCACACTCCGTCATTGCGAGCGAAGCGAAGCAATCCAGAATCCCTCCGCGGAGACAGTCTGGATTGCTTCGTCGCATCCGCGCAAAATTGCTTCGCAATTTTGTCGCGAGCTCCTCGCAATGACGAGGAGAGAGGTTGCCGGCGCCAACCGTCATTCAATCAAGCCGGCATCGAATTTGGGCTTGCCTTGCGTTACGTCCTTTTGCACTCTTGGCGGGAAGGAGATCAACGCATGCAGAAAACAACAATAGCCTGTGCGCTCGGAACGGCCCTGGTGCTGAGTCAGCTCGGGACATCAGGCGCTGAAGCCCGGACGCGCAGGGCGCACGTGGTTCGTGAACTGCAGGAGAGGCTCATCGTCACGGCGCCGGTGCTCAGGCCCACGCCGTGGGATTACAATATCGTTCCACGCTATCGCTATCGTCCCGAAGACGACCGGGTCGATCCCTACGGCCCGCCGCTGGAGCCGTCGTGGGTCCGCTATGAGGCGTGGCGTTGGCCGTATTGGTGGTGAGGTCAGCGGCGAACGCGGACTTGATCAGGCGCGCATGATGGGCAGAGCGGAGCGCGTAGAAACCCATCACTGTGTTGAGAAGGACGTGATGGGTATCGCTTCGCTCCACCCATCCTACGGGACTTCCGCTGATGTCCATGCGGGCAAGCGGGACAGTCTCACTGTCCCGTCATGAATCCGGCGGCCAGATCGCAAGCGCACGCATTGTCCTAAATCAACAGACCCGCTCATCGGCGAATTACGCTGACGCACCGTTCCAATCCAGGAAGGAGAGTGGACATGCCGCGCCGAACCATCGTTTCACTGACCGCATCCGCCATCATTGCCATCGCCTGCATCGCGACTGTTTCGACTGACGCCTTCGCGTATCGAAGAGGCGTTGGGGTTGGTCGCGCGGGCGTTCATCACGGCGGTGTCTATCGCGGTGGCGTCTATCGTGGTGCTGCCGTGCGCCGCGGAGTTGCGGTGGGCGTCGGAGCTGCCGCGGTTGGTGCTGCTGCCTACGGCGCTTACGGAGCCTACGGAGGCTATCGCCGCTGCGGCTACCAACCTTACCCGCCTTGCTACTAAGGCGCACTGGCCCCGGATTGCGCTGCGCTCCATCCGGGCTACAGCAAGCTCGTAGGATGGGTTGAGCCCTTGCGAAACCCATCCCTGTGTTG
Source organism: Bradyrhizobium sp. Kon10 (assembly GCF_055807395.1). Classification (NCBI taxonomy): domain Bacteria; kingdom Pseudomonadati; phylum Pseudomonadota; class Alphaproteobacteria; order Hyphomicrobiales; family Nitrobacteraceae; genus Bradyrhizobium; species Bradyrhizobium sp. Kon10. The sequence goes on from NZ_JBVVOZ010000004.1 coordinate 198,820, forward strand.
AGAAGGAAGTGATGGGTATCGCTTTCGCTCAACCCATCCTGCGGCTTGTAGCCCGGATGGAGCGAAGCGCAATCCGGGAGGTTACCACGAGGCGCACTGGCCCCGGATTTCGCTGCGCTCCATCCGGGCTACGGCACCTCCGATGCCTAGAGCGTCCGCGTCAATCTCCCAATCGACGTCACGCTTCGTCCATGAAGCGTGCGGTTCCCGAGACGCGGATCGAGCTGCCGGCGGGCTCGCCGATCTCCGCGCGGATCAGCGACTTGAACCCCATGTCTTCGCCCTGGACGATGTCGATGGCGCCGCCGTGCGGCCAGCTGAGGTCGCGCAGATAGCCGGCGAACGCGGCGGCGGCGGCACCCGTCGCGGGATCTTCGACGAGACCGCCGGCGGCAAAGGCATTGCGGACGTGGAACAGCTGCGGCGTTTCCGTGCTCACGAGCGCGACGGTGACCAGACCTGCTTTCGTCATCAGGGCACGGCCGCGTTCGAAATCGTAATTCATGCGTGCGAGCGCCTGGCGCGAGGTCAGCGCCAGCACGACGTGATCGGCACCGGCGTGAATCCTGGCGGGCGGGATGTTGAGGTCGAGATCGGCGATGGCGTAGCCGAACAGGTCGAGCAGGGCGTCACGGAGCGACGGATCGACCGGCGCGCTGCGCGTCGGAGGCGATTGCAGCGCCGCCGCAATGGTGTTGCCGTCGCGGCGGCCCGAAACGGAAATGGCGGCGTCGTTCAGATGCAGCTCGAAGCTTCGATCGCCGTAGCGGTGTGCCAACGCCGCTCCCAGGGCGATGGTCGCATGGCCGCAGAACGGCACTTCCATCGACGGCGAAAAGTACCGGACGCGCCACGCCTCGCCCTCCGGCGCGGCAAAGGCCGTCTCGGCGAACCCGACATCCGCAGCGATCGCCTGCATCCGCGACGCATCCGGCAAGACGTCGCCGATCCACACGCCGGCGGGGTTGCCGTCTTTGTTGCCGTCGGAGAAAGCGGCGATGCGGAGCACTGAGGTCATGGTTGGTCCTATGTATTGCAAGTCGCGTGGGTGAGCAAAGCCAGATCCGGTGACGGTTTAATCCAACTCATTAGGCCAATCGATATGCCAGACAAGTGCACCATCACCACAATACAGCGGCGATCGAAAGGATCGCCAGCAGGCTGCCCGCGATCACATCGACAAGGTAGTGGCCACCGACGGGGACCGACGATATCAGCATCAGGGCGTTGAGCGCGAGCATGGGCCAACGCAGCAATGGTACGGCAAGCCAGCGCCACTCCATCAGAACCGCCGCAGCGGCGTGGAAGCTCGGAAAGGTGATGATGCCGTCGAGCGTCGCGAGGTCGATCACATTCAAGCTGCCGTCGCGAACGGCATGGAAGGGCGCGGCGAACAACCAGGCTGCGACCACGCGGACCTCGGGAAAATCCCTAGGCTCGAGTTGATAGTGAAGATAGCCGCCCAAAGCAGGCGTGAACGGTGAGATGAGGACCGTCGCGGCCAGCGCAATCGACCAGGCGAGAGCGAACTGCATGCCTTTTTCTTGCTGGCCCATGAAGAACAGCACCGGCACCAGCAGCGGGCATTGATAGTGCAGGCTTGCATAGGCAACATTGAGCACGAACATCAATGTTTGCTGGTGCATGATCGATCTGACGAGGCTTGGCCAGTCCACGCCGATCGCCCGGTCGAGCGAGATCAGCGTGGCATCGCACAGGGGCAGGTTGGTGCTCGCAAGCACGTAGCTCAGAGCCGTCAGAACAATCGTCACGAAGCTCATCAGCACACTCGCCGTGAGCCAGCCGGAGATTTTCATCCAGCCCTGCTTTTTGCTCAGGCGTGCGACACCGAGCAAAACGGCGTTCGTGACGATCGTCAGCAGACCGCTTGCGAGCGCGATTTTGAAGTTGAACAGGCGACACGCCAACAGCAAACCGGCCGTGCCTGCGGCAATGATGAACCAGAGCGCACGCTCGTTGCGTCCTGACCCAACCGGCGCGAGGTCTCTGTCTCGGCGCGAGGCCTTGTTCGAAGCGACAAAATCGAAGACCCCATTTGCGAGATCCGGGACGGGCATTCCAGCATTCCATGCAAACAATCTGCAATTGCATGGGTAGCGTGGCACCCTTTAACGGAATCACACCAAAAGGTTGCAGTTTCGCGTATGAGCTAGTTTTTGGATTGTGCTTAATGGACGCTGACGAGGGTGGCCCGAAGTTGGACCGAACTGGAACCGCTGTTTCGGAGCGTCCGCTTGCGTCTGGCGACAAGGCGGAATTGCGCGCGGTTCTAGCGATCCGAACTGCTCCAGAGACCTTTGAAATGCCTCGCGGTGGCGAAGGCGAACACTAGGACTCCGAGGAGCGTCCCGGCCGACGACTGGCGTTCAAGCGCGACTTCTCTGCCGGGACGGGAGTGACCTCAACCATTTGCGCCTCGTCCAAGCGAGATGGCCGAAGCGAGATGGCCGCGCCGTTCCGCAGCGCGGCCTGAGCTCAATATTTGCTTTCGTCTCACCAGTGACGATGCCAGCGGTGACGCACGACCGGATAGGCTCCCCCGTAATAAGCATACGCGGGCCTCACGACGCGACGGTACCGATAGCCATAGGAAACCGGCGCCGTGTAGTAGGTCGTCGTCGCGTAGCCGCCACCCCAACGATAGGGCGCATCGTATCCATAGTCGTAAGCGTATGGGCCGCCATAGTATCCGGCGCCGTAGTACCCTGGACCGTCGTAGTAGCCATAGCCCGGCCCCCAGGCATACGCCGAGGAGGCGAGCCCGCCGATCACCGCACCGGCGAGCAGGCCGCCGGCGAGGCCCGGCCCCCATCCACCTCGCCAATGAGCTTCGGCGGGCGATGTTGTCGCAACCGAGCTGACGCCCAGAGCGCCGACCATGGCCGCCACCATTGCCATTTTCTTCATCGTACCACTCCTTTCATTTCGCTTGCCCCGGCGGATAACGGGAAAAACAGGCAATGGTTGCCGAAGTTGCCGAGGGCGGCATGAGGGCTGGTCAGCCGAGCGGGCTCACTCGAAGCAGCTTTCGAGCTCGGAACACGAGCGCTCAACGCAAACGGGACCGAACCGTGCTGCGCTGCGCACGAGCGCGTTCAGGTTCGCTGAGTCGGCGCTGTGGGGGCCCGTGGGGACTGGTGCCGCGCTGGACGAACGCGCCGGCGCGGAGGACACGCGCTGGGACAAGCAGAGGATCAAACTGGAGGAGGCGGTTCGTCGGGCGCGAGAGTAGGGGCGCAAGAAGACGAGGGTGCGTTTAGTGCACTCTCACCGCAATTCTGGAGCCCGCCATCAATAGCGGCCGCCGGTGCCCTTTTGCTGCGTGATCCAGTCCGACAATGTTTTCGGCGCCGATTTCGCAGTCCGTCCCGGTGATGCCTTCGGATTGTCGCGAACGCCTTTCGTCGACGGGGTTCGCGGCGATTCTGTTGCGTTGATGCTCTTCAAGGCGGCCGTCGATGCCTCTGCGGCCTCCTTCTCGAGGCGCAACTGTTTCAATCGCGCCATCTTGATGCGCTCAGCCTCGACTTCGGGCCGTTCGGGCAGCTGCGGTTTGTGTTGAGCAAGCTCGGCCGGGACCAGGACACCGAGAATGGTCGTCTCGCCGAGCGCCTTGCAGGCTTCGAGCCGATGCAGTCCCTCGACCAGAACGAGGCGGTCTCCGTCGATCCGAACGGAAATAGGGGCCTGTTGTCCGATGTCCAGAATGCTTTCCGCGATCTCCCCGACGACCTCGGGCTTGAGCGCCTTCTTCATTTTCGTGGGAACGAAGATATTCTCGATCGGGAAGCTTTCCGGTTTGGGCATAACTCGACTCCGCGTCTACCAGGCCCGTCGGAACAGATGCCCATGGTGTCGGGAGTTTAGAAGGGAAGGGCGCGACCGCAAAGGCAATTCGGCGGCAGGGGTGTTGATGAGCAACGAAGCTGGAACCAGTCTCGATGACGGTGGCAGCGCGAAGGGTGGGTGGAATGATGGGTTTCGCAAGTGCTCTACCCATCCTACGAGCTATCTATGGAAGTCCGTTCTTCCAAAAGCCTTGGCTATCGAATCCGGCGTCGCAGTGCCCACAAGTATCGCCTGCAGTTCAGCAACATACTCCGAGAATCTGCTGATCGACATGGAAACGCTTGCTTCTTTTCCCGTTGGCCGATGCAACTCTCGGTGCAATTGCGACCATCGACCACAAAGCGCTAGCGTGAGTTCCTTTTCTCGCGCTGCCAAACGAAGTGCCGCGCCCTCTGGCTCATGTACCAGTCGCAGTAACGTCCCCAAGAGTTGAGGTCCGAAGAGTTCATTGGGATCCGAGAGAGTTCGCCTTTGCTGTCGTGCTAAGACGAGCAACTCTTGAAGAATGCGATCTGTCTCGTTTTTCTCGCGTTCTTTTGTCGGCGGGCTCGCTCGCAACGCAGCGAGTCGTGGTTCGATCGTTTTTTCTAAATCGGGCCAAAATCGTCCGAAGACTTTTTCAAACTGTTTGTCTTCACGGGCGGCCTCTCCGGCGGCCGAGTTCATGCCTTTCAATAGCCTCAGCATTTCCTCTTTGTCGAATGCCGTGGATTGGAATAGAGCCAGCGGCTGCTTAATGTCTGAAGGCTTAAGGTTAAAAAGAATCGGGGCGACTTTCCCCTCAGAGAATGACTTTGCTATCGCGCCAGCTTCGAAGTGCAGCCAAGGCGAGTCTGTATTTTCGGGTGTCAAGACCAAGATGCCAAAGCTGCTTGCTTCAAGCTCACGTCTGATAGATGCCGACCAATGGGTTCCCTTTTCGATGTCCTCTGACGACATATATGGGACGAATGTCTGATTCATGAGCGGCAACCACTCGCGTAGATCGCCCGCGATCCCTTTGCTTACGGCTCCTGACCAGCTAATGAAGATCTTCATTGAAGATTGCCTCTAAGAATTCGTAAGCAAATGGCGCGGAGGGGAATGCGGCGGCGGAGTTGTCGCCGCCGCACCAAAGTTACGCTGCTTGGGCTCGCCATCTCTCTTGGAGAAATTGTGCAACCTCCGGTGAGAGATTGTACCAATAGGCGTCGTTGCTGGTTGCATCGACGACAATAAGTGAGTCATTGCGATCCAACGAGCGGCGCACGTGCTCCGCAGCTTGCTCTGCAGTGAAAGAGCTTCTGACGTACCAAAAAGACTTTTGAACTTTGGCCCAAGAGCCGAGTTCCTTGATTGCTGAGGCGACGGCTCCATAGTCCTTGCCGGGCTCAAAAAGATCGTAAGAAACGAAGAGATTATTCGCCATATGCGAACCTCGCTGTAGAAAACGCTAAGGCTCCGCTAGACGCCGGAAGAAAGAATCGCTTAACTGCTCGTGCCACGGAGAGGAAGCTTAGCTTTCTCGACGTCCCCGTAAGTACCTTAGCTGGTCTTCACGGGCCCAATGCCGAGGCTCGCCTCGGCATTGGTGTCTCTAGAACTCAAATCATCGCACCAACTTATTCTAGCCTCCTTGATTCGAAGGGGCTCTAAAAAGATGCCCATCCTCCACGATTGTGTTCCGAGGCAACGGGCACGGCTCTACGTCTCGATGATCTCGTCGCACGTATTGCACTTCAGCAGCGCCCCAATGCAAAGCAGCGTGAAGTTGCTGCATTTGCTGCAAGCGTCCCCAGTGTATTGAGGAAACAAGGGATGCTTGCTCGCTACTGCGTCCTTTAGGCGGCGCTTTGCGACGGTGTCGCTGACTACGCATAGACCAGCAATTGTATCTTCGTCATGCAAGCGGAGAACCACATGATCCGGCGCTAGGAATAGGTCCGCAAAGTCATTTGCTTGCGCCTCGGCGGATTCTTCCTTTTCGACGAATCTGAGAACGGCCTCTTTGTCGTTGGAGAATGCGACAGCGAGTCCATCGTGCAACACGATGTGCCCGATTTCGTGCGCCACGATGAAGCGCGCATACGTTTGACCCGCTCCGGCGTCATCCCAAATCCGTTTTATTATGTGCAATGTTAGCGGGCTGAACGAAACGCAAGCTCCCTCGGGCAGGTCGTCGGGACTATGAAATTCTATATGCAGCTTGCCCTTGCCGCGCAGTCGTTTGGTGAGGACCTGAACCACAAAGGTGCAGATGTTGAAGCTGTTGCCGCCATGACGATCCGCGATCAACCACCAGCTCAATGCCGTTTGAGCGATTTGCTCGCGGGAAAGAATCCGGACTATGTGATCGCGGAGCGCCATGGCCAGGGAGCTAGCTACATCCAGTTGTACTTCCGCAGGTATCGCACTTCATGCAAGTCCCATTGCGCACCAAGGTGAAGTTGCCGCACTCGCTGCACATCTCGCCTTCGTAACCCTTAGCTTTGGCCTCTGCGCGGCGCTCGGCCTTGGTCGGCACTAAGGTATGCGCGGCGCTGCCGCCTTTGCTCCACTGGAGCGCTTCGAGCTTTTCGGTAGGTGAGAGGTCGTGCTGCGCTTCCTGCCTTAGCGCTACGGCACCTTCCACGACTGCTTCGGCGCGCGCTTCGGGAGATGAGAACGCCATACGCGGTCCGTCTGAAGTCTTCCCGAGTTCGGCTATATTCGAGCCGCGCATCACCACGAGGTTGTCGGTGCGCGAGCGGGTGAGGCCGCGCGACACCAGCTTGGAGGCGCCGTGGCTGTGATCGCCGGGCTCCTTGCCTTCCTCGACGCCCTTGCCGAGCACGTCGAACCCGGTCTCGCTGGGATCGACATGGGCGAGGTCGAAGCGGCTGAGGTAGCTCACCGCCAGTTCGCGGAAGACGTAGTCGAGGATCGAGGTCGCGTATTTGATGCTGTCGTTGCCCTGCACGGGGCCCGCCGGCTCGAAGCGGGTGAAGGTGAAGGCATCGACATATTCGTCGAGCGGCACGCCGTACTGCAGGCCCAGCGACACCGCGATGGCGAAGTTGTTGATGAAGGAGCGCAGCGCCGCGCCTTCCTTGTGCATGTCGATGAAGATCTCGCCGATGCGGCCGTCGTCATACTCGCCGGTTCTCAGATAGACCTTATGCCCGCCGACCACCGCCTTCTGGGTGTAGCCCTTGCGGCGATCCGGCATCTTCTCGCGCTCGCGCATCACGATGATGCGCTCGACCAGCTTCTCGACGATCTTTTCCGAGACCTGCGCGGTCCGCGCCGCCATCGGCTTGTCGTAGAGATGATCGACCGCATCGTCCTCGTCCTCATCGTCGGCGATGAGCTGAGAGTTGAGCGGCTGCGACAGTTTCGAGCCGTCGCGGTAGAGCGCGTTGGCTTTCAGCGCGAGTTTCCACGACAGCATGTAGGCGGACTTGCAGTCCTCCACCGTGGCGTCGTTCGGCATGTTGATGGTCTTGGAGATCGCACCCGAGATGAAGGGCTGCGCCGCCGACATCATGCGGATGTGGCTCTCGACCGAGAGATAGCGCTTGCCGACCTTGCCGCAGGGGTTGGCGCAGTCGAACACCGGATAGTGCTCGGCCTTGAGGTGCGGAGCACCTTCCACCGTCATCGCGCCGCAGATGTGGACGTTGGCCGCCTCGATCTCGCGCTTGGTGAAACCGACGGCCTGGAGCAGGTCGAAGCCGGGGGCCGCGATCGCTTCGGCACCGATGCCGAGCTGGTCGCGGATGAAGTCCTCGCCAAAGGTCCATTTGTTGAAGGCGAACTTGATGTCGAACGCGGTCGGCAGCGCCTTCTCGACCTTGGCGATGGCCTCGTCGGTGAAGCCCTTGGCCTTCAGCGTCGAGACGTTGATGCCGGGGGCGTTGGAGAGCGAGCCGTGGCCGACGGCGTAGGCCTCGATCTCCGCGATCTCGCTTTCGCGATAGCCGAGCGCGCGCAGCGCCGCGGGCACCGCGCGGTTGATGATCTTGAAGTAGCCGCCGCCGGCGAGCTTCTTGAATTTCACCAGCGCGAAGTCCGGCTCGATGCCGGTGGTGTCGCAATCCATCACGAGGCCGATCGTGCCGGTGGGCGCGATCACCGTGGTCTGGGCGTTGCGATAGCCGTGCTTCTCGCCGAGCTCGAGCGCCGCGTCCCATGCCGCCTGCGCATGCGCGACCAGGTCGGGCTGCGGGCAGGAGACCAGGTCCATCGGCACTGGATTGACCGAGAGCGCCTCGTAGCCGTTGGACTGGCCATGGGCGGCGCGGCGGTGGTTGCGGATCACGCGCAGCATGTGCGCGGCGTTCTTCTTGTAGCCGGGGAAGGTGCCGAGCTCGGAAGCAATCTCCGCCGAGGTCTTGTAGGTGATGCCGGTCATGATCGCGGTCAGCGCGCCGCAGAGCGCACGGCCTTCCTTGGAGTCATAGGACAGGCCCATGGTCATCAGCAGGCCGCCGATATTGGCATAGCCCAGGCCAAGCGTGCGGAACTCGTAGGAGAGCTCGGCGATCGCCTTGGACGGAAACTGCGCCATCATCACGGAGATCTCGAGCACCAGCGTCCACAAGCGGCAGAGATGCTCGTAACCCTCGACGTCGAAACGCTTGGAGCGGATGTCGTAGAAGGTCAGCAGGTTCGCGGAAGCGAGGTTGCACGCCGTGTCGTCCAGGAACATGTATTCCGAGCACGGATTGGAGGCGCGGATGTCGCCGGACGCCTTGCAGGTGTGCCAGTCGTTCATGGTGGTGTTGAAGTGCAGGCCGGGGTCGGCCGACGCCCAGGCGGCGTAGCCGATTTTTTCCCAGAGGTCGCGCGCCTTCAGCGTCTTGGTGATCTTCTTCGTGGTGCGGCCGACGAGATTCCAGTCGCCGTCGGTTTCCACCGCGCGGAGGAAATCGTCCTTCAGCGAGACCGAATTGTTGGAGTTCTGGCCGGAGACCGTGAGATAGGCTTCCGAATCCCAGTCGGTGTCGTAGATGTCGAACTGGATGTCCTTGTAGCCCTGCTTGGCGAACTGGATGACTCGCTTGATGTAATTGTCCGGCACGAGGCTGCGGCGCGCGAGCTTGATCTCGCGGCGCAGCGCCGGGTTCTTCTCGGGGTCGAAGCAGTCGTCGCCCGAACCTTCGCAGTTGACGCAGGCCTTCAGCACCGCCTTGAGGTGCTTCTGGTTGATCTTGGATCCGGTGACGAGGGCAGCGACCTTCTGCTCCTCCTTCACCTTCCAGTCGATATAGGTCTCGATATCGGGATGGTCGGCGTCGACCACGACCATCTTGGCGGCGCGGCGGGTGGTGCCGCCCGACTTGATGGCGCCGGCGGCGCGGTCGCCGATCTTGAGGAAGCTCATCAGGCCGCTTGAGCGGCCGCCGCCGGAGAGGCGTTCGCCTTCGCCGCGCAGGCGCGAGAAGTTGGAGCCGGTGCCGGAGCCGTATTTGAACAGGCGCGCCTCGCGGACCCAGAGGTCCATGATGCCGCCCTCGTTGACGAGGTCGTCACTGACGCCCTGGATGAAGCAGGCATGCGGCTGCGGATGCTCGTAGGCCGACTTCGACTTGGTCAGCTTGCCGGTGAAGGGGTCGACGTAATAATGGCCCTGGCCGGGACCGTCGATGCCATAGGCCCAATGAAGACCGGTGTTGAACCATTGCGGCGAGTTCGGCGCGACCATCTGCTTGGTCAGCATGTAGCGGAGCTCGTCGTAGAAGGTCTGGGCGTCCTCGTCGGAGGTGAAATAGCCGCCCTTCCAGCCCCAATAGGTCCAGCAGCCGGCGAGGCGGTCGAACACCTGTTTTGCGCTGAGCTCGCTGACATAGCGCTCTTTCTCGGGCAGTTCGCTGAGCGCCTCGATGTCCGGCACGGAGCGCCACAGGAAGGAGGGGACGGATTCCTCCTCGATCTTCTTCAGGCGCGCGGCGACGCCGGCTTTGCGGAAATACTTCTGGGCCAGCACGTCGGAGGCGACCTGCGACCATTCGGTCGGCACTTCGACGTTGTCGAGCTTGAACACGACCGAGCCGTCGGGATTCCGGATCTCCGACGTGGTCTGCCGGAATTCGATCCCGGCGTAAGGTGACTGTCCCTGGGTGGTGTGGCGCCGCTCAATCCGCATGGTCTTGCCCCGTCCTTGTTTTTAGCCGGACCGCCTCCGCTGGGCGACCGGGTCGATATTACGTTTCGCGAGTCCTCGAACGGCCGTGCCGGCCTTCGAGGCTTCGCAGTTCAAGCCGGTGGATCCGGCCCAGTTTCTCACGGCGCGATGGGTCACATCCGCCGGCACGTCCACGCGCCTCCGCCCCCAGGGGGATGTGCGCGACATGCGTTCAACGCCACCACTCTCAACCATTGCCGTCCGGGCCTGTTTCCGGCCCGTTCTGGCACCCGAAAAATCCGCCTTCGAGGGCAGACAAGCCCTCATCCCGCTGCCTTCGTCTGGCTTGGCGGAGTGCTGTTTTGCGGACCCTTTGGGGAGTGCCGGCGGGACACAAACACACTCGCGCCGAACGGTTCGAAAGCTAGGACTCTCCGTTGCGCCCGTCAAGAACTAGTGCGAGTTCCTGAATCAAATACTAAATATGGTGGAGATCGGGGGAAAACAGGGGGCAAGCCCGCGCCTGTTGTGGAGACAAGTATCAGTGAGTCCTCAGGGATTCCCAACCGAAAAAATTTCCATTCTGCGATGCTGCACATGCTTCATCCCGCTGTTCACAGGGCAGGTATTTTTTTGGCCCTCGGGGTTGCGCAAACGGGACTCACGTAGTGGTACGGAAGGTGAGGGCAGGCATGCCCGTGGCGGTGGTGGAAAGCCGCGCGAATCCGCGCCAAGCTGGCCGCGAAATTTGCCGGACTACCCACATGCTTGATTCGACCAGGCCGGGTCTGCGACCGCGCATCGCCCCGGCCGGCCTGATGTTCCTCGCCATCACCTCGATCGGCTGGGGCTTCAACTGGCCCGTGACCAAGTTCCTGCTGGCCGAGCTGCCGCCCCTGACCTTGCGCGGGGTGACCGGCGTGCTCGGGGCGGCGCTGCTGGCGGCGCTCGCTTTGGTCCGCGGCGACCGCCTGAAGGTCCCGGCTGCGATCTGGCCGCGACTCCTGATCGCGGCCGTCCTCAACGTCACCGGCTGGATGGTGCTGATGGGGCTCGCGCTGCTCTGGCTGCCGGCAAGCGAGGCGGCGCTGATCGCCTACACCATGCCGGTCTGGGCCTCGCTGATCGCCTGGCCGGTGCTCGGCGAGCGGCCGACGCTGCTGCGCACGATCGCGCTGGTGATGGCGTTCGCGGGGCTGGCCTCGATCATGGGCGGCAACGGCTTTGCCGCGAGCGAAGCGAAACTGCCCGGCATCATCATGGCGCTGGTCGGCGCGGCCGGCTTTGCGCTCGGCACGGTGCTGCTGAAGAAATACCCGATCCGGCTGCCGCCGATCACCGCGGCGGCCTGGCAGATCGGGCTCGGCTGTCTGCCGGTCGCGATCGTCGGCCTCGCGATCGAGACCTCGCATCTGGAGCTGGTGACCCCGCTCGGCTGGGGGCTGCTGGTCTATTCGACCGTCGTGCAGTTCTGCATCGCCTATGTCAGCTGGTTCGCCGCGCTGTCGCGCCTGCCGGCGTCAGTGGCCGCGATCGGCACCATGGCGGTGCCGGTGATCGGCGTCGTGGCCTCGGCGCTGGCGCTGGGCGAGCCGCTCGGCCCGGGCCAGATTGCGGCGCTGATCTTCACGCTGGCGGGCGTGGTGCTGGCGACGCGCTAGCTTGCCGCACCGCCGCCCAACGCCTTCCTGATCATCTCGGCGAGCTGGTTGCGGCGATAGGGTTTTGTCAGCAGCATCACGCCGTCGTCGAGCTTGCCGTGATGGACGATGGCGTTGTCGGTGTAGCCGGAGGTGTAGAGCACCTTCACGCCCGGCCGGATTTTCGCCACCTGCTCGGCGAGCTCGCGCCCGCTCATGCCGCCGGGAATCACGACGTCGGTGAACAGGAGATCGAAGGCCTGGCCGGCCTCGATCAATTGCAGCGCGGCGCGGCTGTCGGCGGCGGCGACCGTCTTGTAGCCGAGGCTCTGGAGCTGCGCGATGACGAAGTTGCGCACCAGCGCGTCGTCCTCGACGATGAAGATGGTCTCGGCCCCGCCAATGGCTTGCGGTGCGGCGGGGCTCGTTGGCTCGACCGTGCCCTCGCCCGGAGGCAGATAGAGCTTGATCGTGGTGCCGTGATCCTGCTCGCTGTAGATCTTGATGTGACCGCCGGACTGCTTGACGAAGCCGTAGACCATGGAGAGGCCGAGGCCACTTCCCTTGCCGACCTCCTTGGTGGTGAAGAACGGTTCGAACGCCTTCTCCTGGATGCCGGGCGGCATGCCGGTGCCGGTGTCGCTGACGGCGAGCATCACATAGGGACCGGGCCGCACGTCAGGGTTGGCGTGCGCGTAGGCCTCGTCGAGCACGACCCGGTGGGTCTCGAGCAGCAGCTTGCCGCCGTTCGGCATCGCGTCGCGGGCGTTGATCGCCATGTTGACCACGGCGTTGGTCAGCCGCGACGGATCGATATGCGCCGTCATCGGCCCCTGTTCCAAAACCGTCTCGATCTGGATCTGCTCGCCGAGGGTGGGGCGCAGCAGCTTTGCGATATCGGCGATCGCGGCGTTGATCTCGACATTGCGGGGCTGCAGCGGCTGCCTGCGGGCAAAGGAGAGCAGATGCTGGATCAGCTCGGCACAGCGCTCGGCCGCATCGTCGATCAGCCGCGCGATGCGCTGCAGCTCGGGCTGCTGTTGTAGGCTCGCCACCAGCGTCTCCGTATTGCCGGAGATCACGGTCAGCATGTTGTTGAAGTCGTGCGCGACACCGCCGGTCAGCTTGCCGATGGCGTCGAGCTTTTGCGATTGGTGCAGCTGCCGCTCGGTCTCGCGCGAAACGGTCGCGTCGTGATAGACCAGCACCGCGCCGGAGATTGCGCCCTGCGCATCGAGCATCGGCCGGCCGCTGATCATGAGGTGGCGCACGTCATCGCCGCTGTGCGGGCGCACGATCATCTCCATCTGCTCGAAGGCGTCGCCGCGCAGCACGCGCGCGGACGGCAGCTCGTCGGGCTTGAGCGGCGTGACGCCGTCGCCGTGAAAGACGTCGGACAGCGCCCGCAGATTGCGCAGGTTCATGCCGGCGCGGTGCAGCAGCATGCGTTCGGCGGCCGGATTGGACAACAGCACGTTGCCATCTTTGTCGATCACCAGCACGGCCTCCGCCATGCTGCGGAACGTGCTCTGGAGCACGGTGACCGACAGGCGCAGCTCGTCATGCGCGGTGACCAGATGCTCGGTGCGCTCGGCGACGGCGGCCGCGAGCGCTTCCTTGGCGGCCTGCGTTTCGTGCAGCGAGCTCTTGAGCTCTCCGGTGGTGCGCTGGCTCTCGCGCAACAGCATGGCCACCAGCAGCAGGATCACCAGCGCGCCGACGACGTCGATGCCGAGCAGCACGATGCCGGTGCGGCGGGAGTCCGACGCGCGCGCGGCGAGCAGCTTTTCCTGCCCCGCGGTCAGGCGATCGAGATTGGCCATGAGCGCCTGCATGAGGCCGCGGCCTTCGGCCTTGCCGTTGAGCGCGGCAATGCCGGCTTGGTCGTTCTCGGCGACCAGCCGCATCGCTTCGGCCGCAACCTCGACCCGGCGCAGCACCAGGGGTTCGGTGGCCTCCATGAGCGCGACCTGATCGTGGTTGTCGCGAACGGCGCGCTTGAGATCGGCGAGCGCGGGCGCGATCTTGCTCCGGACGGCCTGGAACTCGTCGTTGAAGGCGGCGCCGTGATAGATCTCGTAGCCCCGCGCCGCGCTCTCGGCGTGGCGAGCGAGAAGGCGCACGTCCGAGATCTTGTTGAGCACCTCGACGGTGTGGTTGACCCAGGCCGAATCCGACCGCGACTTGAGGTCGAGGCCGATCGAGGCGGCGGTGATGATCAGGAGGATGGCAAGTCCAGCACCGAGAATGACGCGCTGCGAGGGGATCAAGGGGCCTCTTTCGTATCCTTCGGCTGCGCGCTCTCGCCGGGACCGCCGATGCATTCCCGGATCGTGGTCAACAGCGTCTCCGGCGTGAACGGCTTGCGCAGGCACCGCGCCGCGCCGAGCTCCAGCGCCATGCGGAGGAAATCCGGGGAGGGTGAGGCGGATGAGGCGAAGGCGTAGCCGGACATGGCGATCAGCGGGATCCCCGGCGCCCGCTCGTGGAAGATGCGGATCGATTCGAAGCCGCGCATATGCGGCATGAAGATGTCGACCAGCATCAAGTCAAACGTCTGCGCTTCGAGCGCGGCAAGCCCCGTTTCGCCGCCATCGGTCAGCGTGACGTCGAAGCCTTGACGTTGGAGGAGGACCTCGATCGTCGCACCAACCATCGGATCGTCGTCTACCACGAGGATACGCGGCATCACATGTCCCAGCAGATCGAAGTCCCCACGCCTTCGGTGATATAGGCGAATCGTGCACCGGGTCAATTTTGGATTGGACCCCCGTGGATATGCACGGTGCAATGCATAGTCGGATCGCTGAATTGCCGGAACACGGCAAAACGAATGGGCGGCGCCGAGGGTCACCGGCGCCGCCCATGGATCGCGTCGTTCACACCGGCTTACGGGCAGGGATGGCGCAGGCCGTCAAAGCCAAGATAGGTGCCCGATGCCGGATCGTAGGACCGGTAGCGCTGCGCGCAATAGGCCGCTGAATCGCCGCCGGTGTCCGGCACGACGGCCACCGTCGCACCATCGCCATAGTAGTCGTCGCCATAATAGTAGGGATCGTCGTAATACCCGCCGCCGTAATAGGCGTAGGAGCCGAGCCCGCCGATCGCAGCACCCGCCGCGAAGCCAGGCCAGAAGCCGCCGCGATGATGCCAGCCGCCACCGTGCCAGTTGCCACCGCCACCGTGCCAGTTGCCGCCACCACCGCGCCACGTGTTGCCCGCGGTCGCGAAGCTACGGCTGCCGGCGCCGTTGAAGGTCGCCCCGCCGCTCGGACGCATCGCTGCGCTGGCCGCGAAATTGCCGCCGCCACCGTGGAACGCTGCGCCGCCACCGCTGAAGCCGCCGCCGCCCATTCGAGCACCGCCGCTAAAGCCGCCGCCGCCGAAGTGAGCGCCGCCACCGCCGCCGCCGCCGCCGCCAATGTGAGCGCCGCCGCCGACGACGCTGGCTCGGCTCTGTGCGAAGCTCGGGGTCGCCATTGGAAGAACCAACGCGAGCGCTGCCGCTGCGCTTAAAACTTTCAGACTGGTCATGTTCAAACTCCTTTTCCCGGGAGCAAACCGCCTGAAACCGCAGTTGTTCCTGGGATCACGCTGGTTTACATGCGCCGCGCAGCTTTCCACGCCGTCTCTGTACCCGGCATGAACGGATCGCGCCCGATTTGCGGCAGGCTGCGCGCCGGCGTCGTCCGATTTCGCTGGGGCACGGGCGCGCCGGCCGAACTGGACATTTGGCCGTCCGGATGGCATCAGGACCCCTACGAAGCAGGGCCCTAGCCGCATGAAACAATTCTTCCTCAAGCTCTTCACCTGGTGGAACGGCCAGACCTTTGGCACGCAACTCTGGACCCGCCGGTACGGAGAGCTGGTCGGCCAGGACGAGCAGGGCAACCGCTATTATCGCACCCGCGGCGGGGCGATCGATCCCGCGCTCGGTTTCGAGCGGCGCTGGGTGATCTATAACGGCTATGCGGAAGCGAGCCGGATTCCGCCGTCCTGGCACGGCTGGATGCATCACATGGTCGACGTGCCGCCGACCGAGCTCGACTACCAGCCGCGCGAGTGGGAGAAGCCGCACCTGCCGAATCTCACCGGCACGGCGCAGGCCTACCGCCCCTCCGGCTCGACGCTGGCGAGCGGCAAGCGGCCGAAGGCGACCGGCGATTACCAGCCCTGGACCCCCGGCTAACGTCGCGATCTTCCATCGTTCGCGCTCTTCCATCGTTGGATTGGATGCACCCGCATCCGTCTCACGCCGCTGTGGACAACGGGAACAGCGGGGACGGTGCGTGCGCGGGTGTTGCACCGACGCGAGCGATACGGCTCAATGAACCCATCTTACGGAGATGGGAGACCATCGCGTTCGGTTCGGGCAACAGTTCGCGACTGTCCCGAAATGCAGCGGCCGCCGACCAGGACTCGATCGGGAGATAGGCCCCCGGTCTGGAAGTCTGAAATCGCCCGATGAGAATGTGCGCCGTCGTAAGACAGGAAAGGCCGCTCGGGAAACCGAGCGGCCTTTTTCTTTGGCGCGGCTGCTCTGTTGGGGCTGCTGCATCACTTCCGGAACATAAGACGAGCGAATGCCGCAGCTCCACATTCCGTCATTGCGAGCGCAGCGAAGCAATCCAGAATCCCTCCCCGGAAAGACTCTGGATTGCGTCGCTTCGCTCGCAACGACGATTTGACGTAGCTTTCGCCACACTTCGGTTTCGTGCCCCGGCAGGCCTTTGCGTCCGCGAGGACTAGTTAACCCGCTCGGCTGCGCGCCTGGCGGCATCGAGGCGGCGCGCCTGCGATGGCGCGATCCGCTCCTTCATCAGCGCCAGCACCTCGGCCGGAGCGGTATCGGGCGAGCCGGCATTGAATGGCGGCGCGGGATTGTATTCGAGGCGGAGCTGAATGGCCTCGGCGGTGGTGCGATCCACCAGCAGCGACACCAGCTTCAAGGCGAAATCGATCCCTGCGGTGACACCGCCGCCGGTCACGCGGTTTCGATCGATGCACACGCGTGTCTTCGTCGGCGTCGCGCCGAACAGTGCCAGCAACTCCATCGCACTCCAATGGGTGGCGGCATTATAGCCCTTCAAGAGCCCGGCCGCGCCCAACACCAGTGACCCCGTGCAGACAGACGTGACAAATTTGGCGCCGGAGGCCTGCTTGCGCACGAAGTCGAGAGTCTCCTCGTCGTTGAGCAGTGCATCTGTGCCGAAGCCGCCGGGAACGCAGATCACATCCAGTTGCGGACAGTCGGCGAACGTCATCGTCGGTGTCAGCATCAGCACGGAATCGCTCGGCACCGGATCCAGCGTCTTCCAGATCAGGTGCACGGTGGCGCCGGGCAGGGACGAGAACACCTGCAACGGCCCGGTGAAATCGAGCTGGGTGACGCGTGGAAACACCAGAAGTCCGATCTGGAGCGGTGCCGACATGAGAACCTCCAATGAAGTGCTTGACGCCAGCAAACTGGCATGATGCTCTTTCGTCCGAAATGGCATAATTCCCTCACTTTCGGACATAGAACATGATCGGCATCCTGATCTTTCCGGATTTCCAGTTGCTCGATGCGGCCGGCCCGATCTCGGTATTCGAGATTGCGGCGCGGGCCAGCGGCAAGCCGCTTGCCCTACGAGTGCTGGCGCTGGAGGCCGGAGCCGTGCGCAGCTCGTCCGGCGTCGAGATGATGGCGCGCGATTTCAAGTCCGCGAATGCGATCACGACGCTGGTCGTGGCGGGCGGCGCGGGCGTGACGGAGGCCGCGCGCTGTGAAGCCACGCTTGCCTTCGTGCAGCGGCTGGCGAAGCGCGGCGTGCGGATCGCCAGCGTCTGCTCGGGTGCCTATGTGCTGGCCGAAGCCGGCCTGCTCGACGGCCGCCGCGCCACCACGCATTGGGGCCGCACCCGCGATTTCGTCGCGCGCTATCCCAAGGTGAAGTTCGAGCCGGACCAGATTTTCACCCGCGACGGCAATGTGTGGACGTCGGCCGGCATCACCGCCGGCATCGACCTCGCGCTGGCGATGGTCACCGAGGACCATGGCGAGGAGATCGCGCAACAGACCGCGCGTCAGCTCGTGCTCTACCATCGCCGCAGTGGCGGTCAGTCGCAATTCTCCTCGCTGCTGGAGTTGAAGACGCCGAACGGCCGGTTCGGCGCGCTATTGTCCTGGGCCCGCGAAAATCTCGACGCGCCGCTGACGGTGGAGGACCTCGCCGATCGTGCCGGCATGAGCGCGCGACATTTTGCCCGCGCGTTTGCCGCCGAGACCGGCACGACGCCGTCGAAAGCGATCGAGCGCTTGCGGATCGAGGTCGCGCGCGAACGCGTACAGTCCTCGCGCGAAGCGATCGAGCTCGTTGCGGAGGCGACCGGCTTCCGCGACCCCGAGCGGATGCGGCGCGCCTTCATCCGCGCCTTCGGCCAGCCGCCGCAGGCGCTGCGACGCGCCGCGCGGGCGGGCTAGGCAAGTCCTATAAGGACGCACTTAGCTCGCAAAGCAGACATGTGCGTTGCCCGGTTCACAGCGACACATCGTGCGACACGCCCAAGGCCTCGACCAGGAAATCGATGAACAGGCGCGCTCGGAGTGGGAGTTGCCGTCCGAACGCGTGTAGGACGTAGACCGGCGTGGTGAACATCGGTATGTCCGGCAGAACGAGATTCAACCGGCCGGCGGCGAGCTCGTCCTCCACCGCGATCCGCATGAACTGCGTGATGCCAACACCTTTTACGACTGCCTCGATCAACGACTGAGCATCGTCGCTATCGAACGGGCCATTGGGGATGACCCGCGTGCCGTCCGCGAAAGTAAATGGTTGCGGCCGGCCGCCAAGGAGGTGGCGAAGGCAGGCGTGCTGCGTCAGATCGTCGATCGTGCGCGGGATCCCCCTGCGCTGAAGGTAGTCCGGCGATGCACCCAAAACATATTGCAGGACGCCCAACGAGCGACCGATCAGATTTGTGTCTTCCAACTCCCCAATTCTGACAGCGAGGTCGAAACCCTCGCGAATGAGATCGAGACGGCGGTCTGTCACGCTGAGGTCGAGCTTGATGTCGGGATAGCGCTCCAGAAACGAGCCTGCCCATGCGGAAATGAGCGGTCGGCCAAATGTGCTTGGCACGGTGACCCGAAGCACGCCTCGAACGTTGCCGGGGACCTGCACGATGTCATCGGCTTCCTCTATCGCCCGTAGATGGGGAGCCACATGCTCGTAGTAAGCGGCGCCTTCGGACGTCGGACTGAGCGTGCGCGTCGAACGCTGCAGCAAGCGTACCCCGAGACGTTGTTCGAGCCGCGCGACACTTTTCGATACCGCTGAAGGACTGGCGCCGATTGACCTTGCGGCGCCGGCGAAAGAACCCGCGTCAACGGTCCGTACGAACGCCAACAGACCAGCCGTTCTTTCCAAAATCGTGGTCATTCAGGATTTTTGTTCACGAAAGAACCGAACGAATCCCATCTATTCGGCCATTTATGACCGAATAGGCTGATCTCTGCAACGGGGGACGATCCCTGGCAACCGCGTTCCACGTCTTCCGATGCTCCCACCGCGTACAAAAAAAGGAAAAGCAGTATGTCTGCGCAAACCAAACCAACGATCGTCTTTTGTCACGGCATTTGGGCCGACGGCTCGTGTTTCAGCAAAATCATTCCAGCATTGCAGGCCGACGGCCACGAAGTCATCGCCGTCCAATATGGCCTGGACTCCTTCGAAGAGGATTTGGCGACGGTGAGGCGTACGCTCAATCGCGTTGGCAGCCCGGTCCTTCTCGTCGGCCATTCCTACGGCGGCGCCACCATCACCGGCGCGGGTAGCGACGAGCGCGTCGTCGGCCTCGTCTACATTGCGGCGGTCGCCCCGGATGCCGGCGAGACCGTGCAGGACCAGCTCGACAAATATCCGTCGGATATTTTCTCTCGCGTCGAAGTCGCCGATGGGCGTGCGTGGATGCTTCCGAGCGGCACCGAGTTCTTTGCAGGAGATCTATCCGAGGCAGACCAGAAGCTGGTTTGGGCCACTCATTATGCGCCCGTATACAATCTGTTCCAGCAACAGAAGCTCAGCGCCGACAACGTCGCGTGGAGGTCGAAGCCAAGCTGGTACGTTCTGGCCACGCAAGACCACACCGTGCATCCCGACCTGCAACGCTGGGTCTCGAAGCGTATGGGAGCGACCGTCACCGAGGTGGCGAGCAGCCACGTGCCGATGCTCTCCCAGCCCGATGTCGTCATCGACGTGATCCGCAAGGCCGCGGCAGCCGTTCAAAAACGCTGATCACGGTAAGCCTACATTGCCCGATTGGCAGGAGAGGTCGTTCGCATGCCGACCTCTCCTGTTCACGGGCTGGTGTGCGATGGCTGCCCGCGGAGCCCGAGTCCGAACCGCGCCTTCGGGCCCCCGCCGCAGGCGCTGCGACGAGAGCCTGTTTGGACGGACTCACAACCAAAGAGGTCGGCTTGAGTGGCTGAGGCAGGCGTATGCCTGGAAGCCCGGCATGACCGGTTGCAGAGTTTCGACGCACCGATCAAGATGACGAAGTTCTCCAGCTGAAGCAGGGCGCTCGATGGCACTCGCAATCAATCTTCGAGCCGATCACGTTTCCGCTCACCAGATCGAACAGCTGTGGGACCAGGTTGCCGAATTTGAAGATGAGCCGTCGATGCGCAGCTTGGGGTACCAACCACATCTGACATTCGCGATCTATGACTCGCCCGAAATTGAAGCCAAGACGGCGTGGGGAGCGATGCAGTCCGCGAGTTCAAATGGGGTGCAAATGCCTATCGCCTTCAAACGAATCAGGTGGTTTGCGGGCCCACCACTTGTGCTGTGGGCTGAGCCCGAGGCGAACGAGACCCTTGGAAGGTGGCACGCTTCAATCAGTGCTGCCATCGACCCGGCCTATTGCCGGCCGCATTATCGGCCCGGCGCATGGGTGCCACATTGCACGCTCGGCACAGGTATCGCCGAGCCAAAGACCAAGGACGCCATCGCCTTTGCGCAGCCGTTCGATCGGCATATCGAAGTAACGTTCGATGTGGTCGATTGCGTCCTCTTCCCGCCCGTGCGGGTGGTTGCGCAACGGGAGCTACCGAAGTGCGTACCGTAAGTCCCCGGTAGCTTCTGGCCCTTCCACGAAGTGGCGCCGACCCGAGTTCGTCCGATCGTCAGGGTAGAGCGGAACCGCTCAAGCAAGTGCCAAAAAAGGGCGCTTTTGGATCGTTCAAGATCAATCCTGATCAAGCAAGCCAAGATCGTTTCAGTAAATAATCCGGCAGCAACGGAGGAAAACTCAGAAGCGGAGGAAAACTCATATGGCAACATTCGTCCTTGTCCCCGGGGCCGGCGGCATGGCCTGGTATTGGCATCGCACGGTCCCGCTTATTCGCGCGGCGGGTCACCAGGCCATCGCCATCGATCTACCGGGCGATGACAGGCACGCCGGTCTCGCGGCGTATGCGGACATCGTCATCCGTGCGATCGCGGAACGAAGCGAAATTATCCTCGTCGCTCAGTCCCTGGCGGGCTTCACGGCACCCCTCGTTTGCGCGCGTGCGCCCGTGCGGATGCTTGTGTTCGTCAACGCGATGATCCCAAAGCCGGGCGAGACGGCTGGTGCATGGTGGAGCGCAACGGGAGCGGTCGAAGCGCGGGAAGAAGCTGCAGCGTCCCGTGGCTATGCGACGGAATTTGGTGTGGGAACTTACTTCCTGCACGACGTGCCGCAGGACGTGTTGCGCACTGGCCCGGAACCACGCGAGGAAGCCGAGACCGTTTTCGGCGAGCCCTGCCGCTTCGCGCGCTGGCCCGACATCCCCATTCATGTTCTTGCGGGAAGAGACGACCGCTTTTTTCCGATCAAGTTTCAACGGCGTGTCGCCCGCGAAAGGCTCGGAAAGGAGGTGGAGGAAATTCCCGGTGGCCATCTCGTCGCGTTGTCGAATCCGGAAGCGCTGACCGAGCGCCTCGTTGCGTATGAGAGGGACTGACACGCCAGAAGCGAACAGCCAAGGTGCATCCGGGTCGGATTGGTCAACAAACGGCGATGATCAATTTCGATCAAGCGGCCGGCTGGACGCGGGTGATAGGCTTCGCCTGGAAGATACTTACGGCGATGGAGGAGGAAGCACGTGTTCCAAGTGACGGCTGGCACATTGCAGGCCTATCTCGAATTTGATCCGGAGCGGAAGCCTGATCTTCTTAAGCTGGACAAGCTGATCGCCCGGGCCGCTCCAGCGCTCAAACGCTTTTTCCATGCAGGGACGCCCGCGGGGGAAGCGGGTATGCGCATGAAGATGATCGGCTATGGGAAATTCCGTTATGCGATCAAGTCCGGGAAGAGCACCGAATGGCCCGTGATTGGTGTCGCTCTTCAGAAAAATTACATTAGCGTATATGTCTCGGTCACCAGGCAGGGGGCGCCGATCGTCCCCAGCTACGCAGGTCAGCTTGGGGAGCTGCGCGTCGGCGCAAACAACTTCAGCTTCGAGAGATTTGATCAGTTGAAACAGGATGCGGTATCATCGCTCGTGGCGGAGATTGAGCGCATCGTCACCTCCGATCCAGAGAACCCAGTTCGATACATGCAAGGATGATATCCCGTCGCCCCCGGCAGCTCGGCTGTCGGCCCGAAGGCGACGATCGCCATCGTGTCCGGCACGTCGGCAGTCGAGGCCAGACCGGACATCGGGAAGACGCGGGCAAATCGACGCGAATGACCCCAAGCGGACGGGCCACTTGACGCGGCTCTCTTTCGAAAGCGTGGTTACCTCTTCCCCAAATCCTCAGCGAACCGCAGGAGGTAACCATCGGGGTCTTGGACCAAGAATTGCCTGTTGCCGTGCTCCTCTCCGGCGATCCGATACCATGCGTCGTGACACTCTCTGAAGAGAGCCCATTTGTACTGCTTCAGTGCATCCAGAAGAGGAGCAACAGAGTCGACGGAGATTTGAAAATTAATCCCGCGCCCCAACGGCCGCTCCAGAGGCCCGGTTTCCCAGTTGCCATTTCTCTGATTCAGCATGACCTGTGCCCCCTGTAGTTCGATGTATATGAAGAGATTCTCAGGCCTTTGATAGGCAATCTGGAAGCCAAGTATGTCGCACCAAAAACTCTTGCTGCGTTCCAGGTCGAATACGTCAAACTCGGGTACAAGCCGAGCAAAGCCGCCACCAGGCAATCTATCCATCGTTATTCCCATCGCTCGGCATTCCTCCACGCTCTTGGTTTAGCGAACCGCGGCGGGGCCGGATACCGCTCTCGTGAGGGGCTATCTATCATGGATCCTCTGCGACTGCTTCTGGCCGCGAAGGCGAAGATCGCCATCGTGTCCGGCACGTCGGCAGTCGAGGCCGGACCGGACATCGGGAAGACGCGAGCAAATCGACGCCGCAGGTGCTGCGACGCGCGGCGCTGGGGTAGGGCGAGCCACACGGTTGTCAGCCAAAGGCCTTGCCGACCTCTCGACCGACGGATGCGATCACGTCATTTCGTCCATTCGGGTCGAGCGCGGCGCCGGTGAGGTAGACCGCGATAATGAGCGGCGAACGCTCGGGCGGCCATACGATGGCGACGTCGTTGGTGGTGCCATGCTCGCCTGCTCCAGTCTTGTCGCCCACACCCCAGCCTTGCGGCAGACCCGCGCGTAAGCGACTGTCCCCAGTCTTGTTTGCCATGAGCCATTTGACGAGCTGATCGCGCCCTTCCGGGACGAGGGCATTACCGAGCAGCAGGCGTTTGAAGTTTGCGGCCATCGCATTCGGCGTTGTGGTGTC
Organism: Bradyrhizobium sp. Kon10; assembly: GCF_055807395.1. Taxonomy (NCBI): domain Bacteria; kingdom Pseudomonadati; phylum Pseudomonadota; class Alphaproteobacteria; order Hyphomicrobiales; family Nitrobacteraceae; genus Bradyrhizobium; species Bradyrhizobium sp. Kon10. The sequence goes on from NZ_JBVVOZ010000004.1 coordinate 222,188, forward strand.
GCGCGGATCGCTCGGCGCAGCCTCGTTCAGTTCGGTTTCAGTCCGATCCAATCTCGTCACCTTGTCGCCGAGGCTCCGCGCAAAGCCGGTCAACCCGGCGGGTCCGCCGATATTTTTCAGGAGCGCGTTTCCGGCTGTGTTGTCACTCCTGGTGATGGCCGCATCGCAAAGTTCAGCGAGCGACATTCCGTCTCCGCCGACATGCTCGCGAGTCACGGGCGAGTTCTCGACGATGTCGGTCTGCTCAATACGAACGCGCCGTTCAAGGCGTTCCAGCTTGCTGCCCGCGTCTTTGAGTATTGCCGCCGCGGCCAGGACCTTGAATGTGCTGCACATCGGAAAGCGTTCGTCTCCCTTGTGATGGATCGGAACTCCCGCCTTCGTGTCGAGCACGGAGACGCCGAGCCGGCCTCCGCTCTTGAGTTCCAGCTGCTTGATCGCCTCGACGAGCAATGCCGCTGCGCTTGGCGCAGCACCCGAGACATTCGACAGGAAGAGACTTCCCGCAACCGCGATTGATGATGAGCCGAACTGACGTCGTGTAAGCATGGAAAACTCCCGTGAATGGCGGAAGGTTTTGCTTGGCGCTCCGGCAATTGACAAACGATGGTTCGTAAGGCCATCCATAAGCAAAACTTGGATCAGACGTGGCCCGCCGCCCTGCCAACATTTCCAGTCTGCCCCTGAACGCGCTGCGCTCCTTCGAAGCCGCCGCGCGGCATCTCAGCCTCACCAAGGCCGGTCTCGAACTTCGGGTGTCTCAGGCTGCCGTGAGCCAGCAGGTCCGGATTCTGGAAGAGAGTCTGCGCGTAAAGCTTTTCAGGCGCTTGACTCGCGGGCTGGCTCTTACGGAAGAAGGCGAGGCGCTGCTGCCGGCGATCTCGGACGCATTCAGCCAGATCAACCAGGTCCTGGACCGGTTCGAAAACGGTCGAATGCGCGAAATGCTGACGGTTGGCGTGGTCGGAACCTTCGCGTCCGGCTGGCTCCTTCCGCGCCTCAAGAGCTTTACCTCGATCCATCCGCACATCGATATCAGGATCTTTGCGAATAATAATCGTGTCGACCTTGGCGGCGAAGGACTGGACTACGCCATTCGATTTGGCGACGGCGCCTGGCACGGGACGAACGCCGAGCGGCTGGTCGATGCCCATTTCACGCCGATGTGTGCGCCAACTGTGGCAAAGCGACTCAGGAACCCGGTCGACCTCCATAAGGAGGTGCTGTTGCGGTCGTATCGGGTGGGCGAGTGGGCGCAATGGTTCGATGTGGTGGAATGCAGGCAGCCTCGGATGACCGGCCCGACCTTCGACTCATCCGTCTCTTTGGCGCACGCGGCAGCTCAAGGCGCCGGAGTAGCGCTGTTGCCGATCGTCTTGTTTTCGGACGATCTCTCGCGCCAGCGACTGGTCTGTCCCTATGACAGTCAAGTCTATCTCGGATCATATTGGCTCTCATCCCTGAAATCAAAAAAGCTGTCGCCAGCGATGAAAGCGTTCCGCGACTGGATATTGGCGGAGTGCAAGAAAAAGAGAGCGCGCCATCCATGACGCCTGCGGGCCGTGCGGACGACGTCCAGCGCGGTCGACCCCCCGGATCTCAATTTGCGCTGCCTGGGGCCGCCGCTTTGGCCGTATCGATGCGCGCCGTCAGCCGCCGCGCGATCGGCGTCAGCAGGTACGGCGCCAAGTGAATCGGAAATTGCGTCAGCGCGAAATAGAGCCAGGTGGTGGGCGGCAGCGCGCCGGCGGTTGCCGCCAGCATCAGGCCGAGATTGCGCTGTGACACCATCAGCCCGAGCGCCAGCGCGCGCTCGTAGCCGATGCGGCGGAACAGCAGCGTCGTAACCGCGAGCAGCGTGAAATAGACCGCAAAGGCGAGCGCCGCGATGCCGATCGTGAACAGGGGATCGGCGACGACGTCATGCGCCACATCGCCCATGATCGCGGATGCGAAGATCAGCAGGATGACGATGTTGAAGCCGTCGATCGGCTGCTTGTGGCGCTGGATCGCCTCAGCACCGAAGATCCAGCGGATCATCGTCGCGGCGAACAGCGATATCGCGAGGATGCCGAGCAGCTTTGCGCCGAGCCCGAGCGGCGAGATGCTGAGCACGCCGCCGAGGAACAGGCCGGCGAACAGCGATGCCGTGAAGGGCACCACCGCGGTCGCCGTCACCAGCGCGACCAGCACCAGCGTGGCATCGAGGCCCATCAGGGCTGCGAGCGCGGGTGCTGCCATCATCGGCGAGGCCATGCCCTGCAGCATCATGGCGAGGAACAGGCCGGGCGCATGGCTGTCGAGCCCGGTCGCATGCGCGATCAGCCCGACGATCAGCGGCACGCCGAGCGTGGTCCAGGCTGTGGCGGTCGCCACCAGCGCCGGGCGGCGCAGATGGGTGTAGAGCGCCGTCAGATCGACCCGCATGAAGGAGATGCAGAGCAGGGCGAGGATCGCCGCGGTGAGATAGGGGCGCAGCAGCGCGCCGAGCGGCGGCACCGCGACCGCGATGAACACGATTGTCGCCACCGCGCGGGTGCCCTGGCTCCCGAGCCAGCTCAGGGCGTGCAGGGGAAGGGCGAAGATGGTTCGAACAACGGCGGCCATCGGGTTTGCGTCGTCAGCCCAACCCCTTCAGCCACGCGCCGATCTCGCTTACGGCAACATTGGCCTGTTGCAGCAGCTTGCCCATGGTGAAGAAGCCGTGGAATTGGCCGGAGAAGTGCCTTGTGGTGACGCTCACGCTCGCCCGCTTCAGGCGCGCGGCATATTCGTCGCCTTCGTCACGCAGGGGATCGGCGCCGGCGGTCAACACGTAAGCCGGCGGCAGGCCTGCCAGCGTCGTCGCGCGCGCCGGCGAGGCGCGCCAGTTGTGGATGTCGGCGGCGCCGTTGAGATAGTGGTCGCGGAACCAGCGGATCACAGAGTGCGTCAGCAGCACGCTGGTTTCGGGCTCGCCGTGCGAGCCGTGGGTCATGGCGAAATCGGTGGCCGGATAGATCAGCAGCTGGCCTGCGATCGGGGGACCGGCGCCGTCGCGCGCGGCCAGCGCCGTGACCGCCGCCAGGTTTCCGCCGGCGCTGTCGCCGCCGATCGAGAGGCGCGCGGCGTCGATGCCAAGCTCGCGCGCATGCGCGGCGATCCATCTGGTTGCGGCGATCGCATCGTCAACAGCGGCGGGAAATTTGTGCTCGGGCGCGAGGCGATAATCGATCGCGATCACGATCAGCGCGCCGGCGTCGGCCAGCTGCCGGCAGACGACATCGTGGGACTCGAGATCGCCGATCACCCAGCCGCCGCCATGGAAGAACACCAGCGCCGGCGCCAACCCGTCCTGCCGACGCGGCTCCTTCGGCACGTAGAGGCGCGCCGGGATCACGCCATGCGGCGCCGGGATCGACAGCGGCGCGACGCACGCAAGCTCGGGCGGCTCGGGATTGGTCGCAAAGCGGGCCTGAGCGTAATAGGCCCGCGCCTCGGCTGCCGTCAGCGTCTCGTAGGCGGGCCGGCCGGCCTCCTGGAACGCCTTGTAGACGGCGGCGGCATCGGCATCGAGCACGACGGGCATGGTAAGGTCCTGCGGTTCCAGTGATGGTGACGTCGTTTCCGGACGGCGACACCCGCCTCGGCCCCGGGAGGAGCGCTCGGACTATCCCATCCGGGCGCCGGCCTGGCCAGCCGGCGGCGGGCAGGGCAGGGATGCCGCCCTTTCCCCGCCGTATTCGCCGTGTTAACCGGATGGCCTGCGAGCGGCGGTATCCCCTGTAGAATGTCCGACAAGCCCGATTCGCTGTTGAAGCCGCGCGAGATAATGTTCCGAACCATTAGCCTGACAGGTCTTGCGGCGCTTCTGGCCGCCACCGCTTTGACGGTGGCGACGCCGGCGCAGGCGCAGATCGGCACGATTTTCTCCGATCCGCCGCCACTGCGGCCGCCAGGCAGCATCCCGCGCGGCGGACAGCCCTTGCCGCAGCCCACTCCCGACGACGATGAAGAGGTGCCGGAGCTGCCGCCGCAGGGCCGCGTGCTGCCGTCGCGCCCGATGCCGCCGCCGAGCCGGCAAGGCAATGTGATGCCCGGTCCGGTCGAGACCCAGCCGCTGGCGCCGCCGCCGGGCTCGAGCGTTGCCCCGCCGAACCAGCCGCCGGCCGTGGCGGTCGCACCGCCCAATCCGCAAGGTGCGCCGGGCACAGCTCCCGGCCAGCGCCAGCCCCAGCAAAAGGGCGGGACCCAGCAGGGCGCGGTGCCGCAGGCGCCGGCCAGCCTGCAGCCGGGCGACGAGGTCGTCACCGAGCCGCCGGCGCAGAAGATCGTGAACAAGAAGGCGACCTTCTCCGGCCTCGACAAGATCACCGGACGCATCATCAATTTCGACGAGGATATCGGCGAGACCGTGCAGTTCGGCGCGCTGCGCGTCAAAACCGATGCCTGCTACACCCGCCCCGCGACTGAAGCCACCAACACCGACGCCTTTGTCGAGGTCGACGAGATCACCTTGCAGGGCGAAGTGAAGCGGATCTTCTCGGGCTGGATGTATGCCGCGAGCCCCGGCCTGCACGGCGTCGAGCACCCGATCTACGACATCTGGCTGACCGACTGCAAAGAGCCGCAGCAGACCATTGCGACCGCGGCACCGGATCCCGCGTCCAAGCCTGCGACCCCACCGCCGCCTCCGGCGCAGAAGAAGGCCGCGCCCAGGCAGGCCGTGCAGCAGCGTCCGCCGCAGCCTCTGCCGCCACCGCAGCAGCCGCAGGCGGCCCCGCCGCCACCTCCGCCGCCGGAGCAGCGGCCGGGCCTGTTCGGTTTCCCGGGTTTCGGCCGGTAGGTTCTTTCAGATCAGGCTCTATTGCCGCGAGGCGATGATCTCGAGCGCGCGTGCACCCGGGATCGGCTGATCCACAGGCAGCTTGAGGAAATCGCCGGGCTCGCCGGCGAGCGCCTTGTCGAGCAGGCCGGTGTAGCGCCGCCGCGAAATCTCCGCCGCACCAAAGCTCTTCAGATGCTCGGTGACATATTGCGTGTCGAGCAGCTCGAAGCCGCCATGGATCAGCCGCGCCACCAGATGCACCAGCGCGACCTTGGACGCATCGCGCGCGGTGTGGAACATGCTCTCGCCGAAGAAGGCGCGCCCCAGGCTCACGCCGTAGAGGCCGCCGACGAGATCGTCGCCCTGCCAGGCTTCGACGCTGTGACAGTGGCCGAGCTCGTGCAGCCCGCCATAGAGGTCGCGGATGCGCTTGTTGATCCAGGTGTCCTCGCGTCCGGCCTGCGGCGCGGCGCAGCCGGCGATCGTCGCCTTGAACGCGGTGTTGACGGTGACGCGAAACGCATCGGAGCGCACCGTGCGGGCCAGCCGTGACGTAACGCGAAAACCGTCGAGCGGAATCACGCCGCGTAGTTCCGGCTCGACCCAGAACAGGGTCGGATCGTCGGCGCTCTCGGCCATCGGAAAGATGCCGCAGGCATAGGCGCGCAGCAGCACGGCCGGCGTGATTTCAGACGAGGCGGAGTCGCGCGAGGTCATGGCCCGATATTAGCAGGATCGCGGTGCGCGTGCGATGGGGACGATCCCCCGAGCTGGATCAACTTGCTGCCGCGCTGTTCACAGCGCCGGGCGCGGCGGGCACGCGACGGAATCTCAGGATGATGCGGGTTCCGGCATGCGTGGGATCGCGCTCCACCGTGGCGTCCAGCTTGGAGGCCATGGCTGCGACGATGCGCTGGCCCATGCCCGTGGAGCGCGGATCGGCCTTCGCCTTGTCGCCGACGCCGTCGTCGGTGATCGAGAGCAGGAGATCATCGCCCCGCGAGGTCAACTCGACATGAATGGGGCCGGCGCCGTCCGGATAGGCGTATTTCACCGCGTTCATCACCAGCTCGTTGACGATGATGCCGACGGCGACGGCGCGGTCCGGATCAATCTCGATCGGCTCGGCTTTCAACGTCAGGCGCGACATCCGGTTGCCTTCGGCCGAGCGGCGCAGATCCTCGAGCAGCGAGTCCAGATACTGGTTCAGCACCACGCTCTTGAGATCCTGCGAGGTGTAGAGCCGGCGGTGCACCTGGGCAACGGCAGCGACACGGCCCATCGCATTGGTCAGCGCCGCCTTAACCTCGTCCTGCGCGGCGGAGTTCGCCTGCAAGTGCAGGAGCGAGGCGATGATCTGGAGCGAATTGCCGACGCGGTGGTTGACCTCGCGCAGCAACAGCTCGCGCTCGGCGGCAAGCGCCGCGTAGCGGTCGCGCGAAGCATGGACCTCGGCCTCGGCTTCCTCGCGCGCCCGCTGCACCTCGGCCTGGCGCAGCGCGCCTTCGGCTGCGACATGCAGCAGCGGGATGAAGTCGCCCCTGACATCCTTGACCAGATAGTCGGCCGCGCCCGCCTTGAGGGCGGTGACGGCGATGCTGGAATCCTGCGAAGCGGTGACGAACACCACCGGCGGTGCATCCGGAATCGCCATGATCTGCTCGAGCGTCTCGAGCCCGTCGAGGCCCGGCATGTACTGGTCAAGCGCGACGACGTCGATGCGGCCCTCGCTCTCCGCACGGCGGATGCGCTCCAGGCCTTGCTCGCCGCTCGCGGCATGGACGACCTTGTAGCCGCGCCGCGTCAGGCCGCGATCGACCAGGCGCGCCAGCGCGTCGTCGTCGTCGATATAGAGGAGTGTTGGCATTCGCTGGTTCATGAGGCGGCGGGGGGGACCTGAATGACTGAGAAGAACAGGCCGAGTTGCCGGATGGCGTTGGCGAAATTCTCGTAATTGACGGGCTTGGTGATGTAGACGTTGCAGCCGAGCTCGTAGCAACGCTTGATCTCCTGGGAGTCGTCGGTCGTGGTGAGCACTACCACCGGCGAGGCCTTGAGATAGTTGTTCTCCTTGATCTGCTTCAGGATATCGATCCCGCTCATGTCGGGCAGGTTGAGGTCGAGCAGGATCAGAAGCGCCTTGCCTTTCTGGACAAGCCCGCTGCGGTCGGCGCCGAACAGGTGCTTCATCGCGTCGGTGCCGTTGGGGAACGACACGATCTCGTTGTTGACCCCGGAGCGGCGGATGTTGCGCTCGATCAGCCGCGCGTGTCCCTCGTCGTCCTCGATCATGATGATGGTGACAGGCTGGGTCATCGATCTCTGTTCCGATTGCCGGTGTTCCAGGCGATAGGCAGCGTGATCGTGAATGTACTGCCTGTGTTCAGTTCCGACGATACCGACATGGTGCCCCCAAGACGACGCACAAGTGCACGCACGTGGGCGAGGCCTATGCCCTGGCCCGGCCTGTCTTGGGTTCCCGCGCGGCGGAACAGCTCGAATATCCGTTGATGGTCCTTCGGATCGATGCCCCGACCGTTGTCGCTGATCTCGAAGATAGCGTAACCGAGCTTGGTCCGCCCGCGGATTCTGATTTCGCCGGGAACTCCGCTCTTGAGATATTTGATCGCGTTGTCGATCAGATTGGAAAAAATCTGCTCCAGCGCAAGGCGGTCGCTGACGATGTTGGGCAGCGGTTCGACATGAATTTCGGCGTGCGCTTCGGCCGCCTGATGCGCCAGCGTCGACACGACGGTCTCGATCAGCTCACGCGTGTCGATCTTGACGGGCTGGAATTCGCGCCGGCCCTCGCGGGTCAGATTGAGGATCGCCGAGATCAGGCGGTCCATCTTGGCGATCGACGATTTGATGAAGCCGAGCGCCTCGGAAAAATCCTGCGAAAGCTGGACGTCCTGAGCTTCGAGTGCGATCCCGCCGGGAGTATCGGGTGCTAACGGCGGGCCATCGGCCGGAACGCGGGTGAGGCTGCCGATGCGGCCGAAGATGTCCTTGCCCAATTCCTCGAGCTCGCTGGTGAAGCCCATGATGTTGACCAGCGGCGAGCGCAGGTCATGGCTGACGATATAGGCGAAGCGCTGGATCTCGTCGTTGGCTTCGCGCAAGTCTGCCGTGCGCTCGTCGACGGTCGCCTCCAGGTTCACGTTGGCATCGCGCAGGCGCGTTTCGGCCTGGTCGCGCGCGCCCGCCGAGCGCCGCACCAGCCAGATCGAGAGCAGGGCGAGCACGACCACGAGGCCGGAGCCGATCCCGGTCAGCGAGGCCGCCAGCGTCTGGCTGCGATCGGCATTCGCCGAGCGGAGCGAGAACAGCCGCTCTTCCTCGGCAATCATCGACACCGCCACCTCCTGGATGGCATCGGTCGAATTGGACGCGGCGGCCTGGCGGAGCAGCGCGGCGGCACTGTCCGGTTCGCCCCGCTTGACCAGATCCATCTCGCGCGAAAATTGCTCAAGCCGGGCTTCGACAGCTTCGCGGAGCTTGGCGAGGCTTGCACGTTGTGCCGGATTGTCGCCGATCTGGCGGGTGAGCTTGTCGAGCGCCTGCGGGATGGCCGCCACCGCCGCATCATGATCGCTGAGGAATTCGGGGCCGAGGGTCAGAAGATAGCCGCGCGCGCTGCTCTCGGCGCGGCGAACCTGCAGAAGCAGGGCATTCACCTGATTTTCCACCTCGATGGTGTGGATCACCCATTTGCTGTCTTCCCGCGCCTTGTTGACGAGGTAGACGGACCCCGCACTGATCCACGTCAGCACCAGGAGTCCCGCCGTGAACAGCAGGATCTGCCAAAGCGCGCGCCGCCGTTGCGCCTCGGCGGTCACGACGATCTCGCTTTCTGACGATTAGCGAAGTCCAAAACGCCCCCTTGGAACTGCCCAACCGTCCAGAACGCGATGCGCGCCGAAGGGTTCCAAGGGGGCGGAAATTATTTCCCGCCGGGATCGACCTGGCCGGCGAGATACTGTTCCAGCCAGTGGATGTGGTAGTCGCCGTCGATGATGGCGGGTTGACGGACCAGGTCGCGGAACAGCGGCAACGTGGTCTCGATGCCCTCGACCACCATCTCGTCGAGTGCCCGGCGCAGCCGCATCAGGCACTCGCTGCGGGTCTTGCCATGCACGATCAACTTGCCGACGAGAGAATCGTAATAGGGCGGGATGGTGTAACCCTGATAGACCGCGGAATCGATGCGGACGCCAAGCCCGCCGGGCGGGTGATATTGCGAGATCCGGCCGGGCGAGGGGCGGAAGGTCTGCGGGTTTTCGGCGTTGATGCGGCACTCGATCGCATGGCCGATGATCTGGACCTCGCTCTGCTTGGCCGGCAGATCGCCGCCTGCGGCGATGCGGATCTGCTCCAGCACGAGGTCGATGTCGGTGATGCTCTCGGTGACGGGATGCTCGACCTGGATGCGGGTGTTCATCTCGATGAAGTAGAACTCGCCATCCTCGTAGAGGAATTCGATGGTGCCGACGCCGAGATATTTCATCTCGCGCATCGCCTTCGCGCAGGTCTCGCCGATCTTCGCCCGTGCAGCGGCGGCGAGAACGGGCGAGGGACCTTCCTCCCAGACCTTCTGGTGCCGGCGTTGCAGTGAGCAGTCGCGCTCGCCGAGATGGATCGCGCCGCCGCGGCCGTCCCCGAGAATCTGGATCTCGATGTGGCGCGGCTTCTGGAGATATTTCTCGAGGTAGACCGAGGCGTCGCCGAAGGCGGATTTGGCCTCGTTGGCCGCGGTCTGCAGCGCCAGGGCCAGGTCAGCCTCGCTTTGCGCGACCTTCATGCCGCGGCCGCCACCGCCCGCCGCCGCCTTCACCAGCACGGGAAAGCCGATCTTCTTCGCGATCGCCATCGCGTCGTCTTCGGGGCCGACGCCGCCGTCGGAGCCGGGCACGACCGGGATACCGAGCCGCTTGGCGGTTTTCTTGGCCTCGATCTTGTCGCCCATCAGCCGGATGTGCTCGGCCTTCGGCCCGATGAAATGCAGATTGTGTTCGGAGAGGATTTCCGCGAAGCGCGCATTCTCCGACAGGAAACCGTAGCCGGGATGGACCGCATCCGCGCCGGTGATCTCGCAGGCTGCCAACAGCGCCGGCACGTTGAGATAGCTGTCCTTCGAGGGCGGCGGCCCGATGCACACGCTCTCGTCGGACAGACGCACATGCATGGCGTCGGCGTCGGCGGTGGAGTGCACGGCGACGGTCGCGATCCCGAGCTCCTTGCAGGCCCGCAGGATGCGAAGGGCGATCTCGCCGCGATTGGCTATGAGGATCTTGTCGAACATGGTGCCTCAGCGGGCGAATGGGGAGTAGCGAACGGCGGATGACGAATAGCGGTAAGGAATGGGGACACCATTCGCTATTCGCTACTCCCCATTCGCTTTACTCAATAATCACCAGCGGTTCGCCGAACTCGACCGGCTGGCCGTCCTCGACCAGGATCTGCGTCACCGTGCCGGCGCGCGGCGAGGGGATCTGGTTCATGGTCTTCATGGCTTCGATGATCAGCAGGTTCTGGCCGACCGAGACTTTGCTGCCGATCTCGATGAAGGGCTTGGCGCCTGGCTCGGGCGCCCAATAGGCGGTGCCCACCATCGGCGAGGTCACGGCGCCCGGATGTTTCGACATGTCCGCCGCCGCGGGTGCGGTCGCCGCCGCGGCGACCGCCACAGGGGCGGCATGCGCGACCGGAGCGGGCATGGTCGCGGCAACGCTGATGTTGCGCGCGACGCGCAGGCGCAGGCCGGCCCGTTCGATCTCGATCTCGGTGAGGCTGGTCTCATCGAGCAGCAACGCAAGCTCGCGGACCAGTGCGGAATCCTCGCTGGAAAACTTTGCGGCTGCTTTATCGTCTGGCTGGCGCGCCATGTTGTTTGATCCGAATGTTCTGTGTGATGAGGAGCGTCAGGCTTTGGGCTTGATGCCGAGCTTGGCGGCAAGGCCCTGGATGGCGAGGCGGTAGCCCTCGATGCCGAAACCGCAGAGCGAGGCGAAGGCCGCGCGCGCGGTGTAGGAGTGGTGGCGAAAGCTCTCGCGGGCGTGGATGTTGGTCACATGCACTTCGACTGTCGGAATCTGCACCGCGAGCAGCGCGTCGTGCAACGCGATCGACGTGTGCGAATAGCCGCCGGCATTGATGATGATGCCCTTCATCTTGCGCGCATGCGCCTCGTGGACGAAGTCGATCAGCTCGCCCTCGCGGTTGGACTGCCGGCAGTCGGCCTTGAGACCGAACTGCGCCGCCGTCGCGCGGCACAGCGTCTCGACGTCGGCCAGCGTGTCATGACCGTACTTCTCGGGCTCGCGCGTCCCCAGCATGTTGAGGTTCGGCCCGTTCAGGACGAGGATCGTATCGGTTGCAGGTTCGGCCATTCCAATCCCGGCAGAGGTGCTTCGGCGTGGCGGGGGTTATAGGTAACAAAGCGGGCTAGGGGAAGCCTTGAAGGGGCTCCAGGGCCGCTTCAAGCCCCTCATCCAGGACGCAAAAACCTGTGCGGAAACTACGGAAATTGCTTGTTAACCAGCCCGAACCATGGCTGCCGGCGCCAATGCGAAGGGGCGGGCATTGCTGCCCGCCCCGGACGTTAACCGCGATCCGCCTTACACGTCGAGTACGGCGACGATCTCGTAGGTATTGGGGTCAACGATCACGATCTGCTGGTGCACCAGCACGTACCTGTAGCTCCGCCACTCCGGATAAATCGTGGCGACACGGGACGGCAGCGGGTGAAGCTCGATGCCTTCGCGCGGAACGCGGGTGCCGACCGAAATCGCGAAGTTGACGTTGTTCACGGGAGCCACGTGCTCGTCGCGGATCACGGACGTGATCTGGGTCCGCTGCTCGGTCGAGAGCTTGGCGCCGGCGGCGGCCTGGCCGACCGTGGTGTTGGTGCTGCTCTGACCCTGAGCATTCCGGTTGGTGCTGGTGCCGGTCTGGCCCTGAGCGTTCTGGTTGGTGCGCTCGGTGCCCTTCATGTTCTCGGCATTGTTGGTGCTGCTGGCGCCGCTCTTGGTGCCCTCAGCCTTCATGTCCTTCTGGTCCTTGCCGGACTTGCTGGTGTCCTGGCTCATGCTCTTGGACTTGTCCTGCTGACCCTGCGCGCGTTCGTCGGAGCGCTGGCCCTTGGTCGCGCCGGACTTCTCCTCAGCCGCGTTCTTGTTCATCTCGCGGCCGGAGTGCTCGTCCTTGGACGCGCCGGAGGATTTGTCCTCGGCGGACGTGCCGGACTTCATGCTGCTGGAGCCGCCGGCCTGGCCGACCGTGCCCTTCTCATGGCTGGATTCCTTGCCCATCGAGCCGCGCTCGGTGGCGCCGCCGGAGGACTGCGAGTGCTGCATCGGCTGTGCGCCGGCGCCGCCGCTCTCATTCTTCATCGTGCCCTGTGCGTTCGCCAGACCGGTGCCTGCGACGAGCGCGAGTGCGGCAACCGAAATCATAAAGCGGTTCAACATCGTATTCTCCTCACGTGTTTCCTTGCGTCATTGCCCGCGCCACCAACGAAAGGAGATTTGAGTTGTTCCGGAACTTCGGCTGTTCCGCGGCATTTGTTTCTTAAACGCGGGGTGAACGTCCGCGCCGGATTCACGCCAGGATTTGTGCCGCGCTTTGGGCAACGAAAAAGGCCGGCTTTTCAGCCGGCCTGGTTGCATGCGTGAAGTTGTAGGAGGTTTGACCAGCAAGTCGCCTTGTTAACAGGTCGCCTTGTTAGCAGGTCGCCTTGTTAGCAGGTCGCCTTGCCGCAGCGGGCGAGGCCGATCTTTTCCTTGAGGCCGTCGAGCCCGATGGCGCCGACCACGATCTGCTTGCCGATCACGTAGCTCGGCGTTCCATTCATGCCCATGGTCTCGGCGAGCTTGAAGTTTTCCTCGATGGTGGTGCGCACTTCCGGACTGGCGATGTCCTTTTCGATTTTCGCGGTGTCGAGGCCGGCTTCCTTGGCGGCTTGAAGCGCGCGCGCCTTGTCGGCCGGGCCGCGGCCGCCGAGCAGCTTCTGGTGGAAGTCGAGATATTTCTTGCCGCTCGGATCCTGCATCCGCACCGCGACCGCGACCTGGGCGGCCTCGACCGAGCCCTGGCTCAGCACCGGAAACTCCTTCAGCACGACCTTCAGCTTCGGATCGGCCTTCATCAGGTCGAGCATGTCGCTCATCGCACGCTTGCAGTAGCCGCAATTGTAGTCGAAGAACTCGACGAAGGTGACGTCGCCGTCCTTGTTGCCGAGCACGACCTGGCGCGGCGAGTTGAAGAGCGCATCCGAGTTCTGGGCGATGCTGGCTTCGTGCTTCTGGGTCTCGACCGCGGCCTGACGCTTGCTGAGCTCGGTCATGGCCTCCTCGAGCACCTCGGGATGGCTGACGAGATAATTCTTGATGATCGCTTCGATGTCGGTGCGCTGGGCATCGGAGAAGCTGTCGGCCGACGCGGGCACGGTTGCGCCAAACATGGCGAGCGCAAACAGCGCGGGAGCAAGCAGGCGCAGCGAAGGCATTGGCAAATCCTCTTATCCAGAGCAGGTTTCGAAAAAGCGTCCCGGGGGACCTAAACGCGGTGTCGTAGCGTCATGGTGGCAGATATTGTAACAAGGGTAACAAGGCGTCGTTTTAGTTGCGCGGCGGTTTCGACGCCACGATGTCGTCGGCCCTGACCCATCCGGGCGTGCCGACGGCGAATCTGGTTTTCGCGCGCGTGGCGAGCTCGCGGGCGGTCTTGTTGTCGCCGCGCAGGTAGGCGGCCTGGGCCGACGCGAGATCCGCCTCGGCGTAGTCTCCCTTCCGGCCATAGGCCATCGCGAGCTGCATGTAGCCGAGCGGCGCTTCGGGCTCGCGCGCCACCGCGGCACGGAGAATCCGAATGGCATCGTCCGTGTAGGCCTTATTATCGGTTCCAACCAGAGCCTGCCCAAGTAACATCTCGATGAGCGGCGCGTTGTTCGATAACGCGACGGCCTTGCGCAGGGGAGCGATGGCATCGGCCGGCTTGCCGCTCTCCAGCAAGGCCTGGCCGCGGACCTCGTAGAAATACGGGTTATTCGGCTGGGCCTGGATCAACGCGTCGATCTGGGCGAGGGCGCTGCGCAGATCGCCGTGCAGATAGGTGCTGATGGCGCGGGCATAGCGCGCCGGCATGGTGTCGTTGGTCAGGGGATAGCGGCGATAGACCGTCTCCGGCCGCTCCATGAAGGCGGAGATCTTGGCGCGCACCATGTCGTGGCGGAGCTGGAGGGCAGGATCGTCCTTCTTGTCCCAATAGGGGCTGGTGCTGGCGAACTCCTGGAGGGCCGCGACGCGCTCCGCCGGCATCGGGTGCGACTGCAGATAGGGATCGGCGCCGCGTGCGGCGAACAGGCTCTCGCTGGTGAAGCGCTTGAACGTCTCGTACATGCCCTTCGGCGACTGCTGCGTCGCGGTCAGGAATTTCACGCCGGCGCGGTCGGCGTTCTCCTCCTGCTGGCGCTGGTAGGACAACAGCGAGCGGCGGATCATCTCCTGCGGTCCGGCAATGACAGCTGCGCCCGCATTGGCAAGCCCGTTGTTACCGGTGCTGCTCGAGCCGCGGCTGGCACCGGCGACCAGCGCACCGGCGCCGAGCAGCATGGCAATGATCATCTGGGTCTGGGCGGTGGCGAGCTGCTCGCGCATCTTGGACAGATGGCCGCCCGCCAGATGTCCGGTCTCGTGCGCAAGCACGCCGATGATCTGGTTCGGCGTCTCCGACTGAAGGATCGCACCATAATTGACAAAGATGCGGCGGCCATCGGCGACGAACGCGTTGAACGAGTTGTCGTTGATGATCACCATCTGGATGTTCTGCTTCTCCAGACCGGCGACGCGCAAGATCGGGCGGGTATATTCGCGCAACAGCTGCTCGGTCTCGGTGTCGCGCAGGACCGGCGGTCCTTTGCCGCCTTCCTGCGCCCGTGCCATGGAGAACGGTGACAGCACCATCGCCGCCGCCGTCACGAGGGCGGTCAGCGCCGAGGCCTTCTTGCGCAATGCGATCTGGAGCAACATCAAACGGTCTGGGTCAAACGGTCTTCAAGGGCATCTGGTTTTTGGTGATTGGCGGGGGACCGGATAGGCGATATGCCCTTATGAGCCGTATAATGCGGCCAGTCTGGGGCGCAAGCGCCCGGTTTCCCGGACCGGACGGACCGTTCCGCCAGTGAATAGCAGAAATCGATGCACGATGCGACCTTGAGGAACCGGGCGGGGCAGTGGCTCGAGCCGTCCCGCCGCAGCGATGTTCCCCCGTTCATGGTGATGGATGTGATGGCGGCCGCGGCCCGGATCGAGGCGGCCGGCGGCCATGTCATTCATATGGAGGTCGGCCAGCCCGCGGCCGGCGCGCCGAAGACGGCGATTGCGGCCGCGCATGCGGCGCTCAAAGCCGGGCGGATCGATTATACCTCGGCACTCGGCATCCCCAGCCTGCGCGAGCGCATCGCGCGGCATTATCGCGATGCCTATGGTTGCGTCGTCAGCCCCGAGCGGATCGTGGTGACCACGGGCTCATCCGGCGGCTTCATCCTGGCTTTCCTCTCGATGTTCGAGCCTGGCGATCGTGTCGCGGTGACGGTGCCGGGCTATCCGCCCTATCGCCACATCCTCACCGCGCTCGGCTGCGAGCCGGTGCTGATCGAGACCACCAACGAGACGCGTCACGCGCTGACCGGTGAGGCCTTGCTCGCCGCCCACCGCAAGGCGCCGCTCAAGGGCGTGCTGGTCGGCAGCCCCGCCAATCCGACCGGGACGATGATGTCGAGGGAAGCGCTCTCCAGCCTGATCGCAGCGGCGGAAGATGCAGGCATCCGCTTCATCTCCGACGAGATCTATCACGGGCTTGATTACGCCTTTCCCGCCGTCACGGCAGCAGAGCTGTCGCAGCACGCAGTGGTGATCAATTCGTTCTCGAAATATTTTTGCATGACGGGTTGGCGCGTCGGCTGGATGGTCGTACCCGATATCCTGGTGCGTCCGATCGAACGGCTCCAGCAGAACCTCTCGATCTCGGTGCCGTCGCTGTCGCAGATCGCGGCCGAAGCTGCGTTCGACGGCGCGGCGGAGATGGAGGAGATCAAGCACGGCTATCAGGAGAACCGCCGCATTCTGATCGAGGGATTGCCCAACGCCGGCCTGACCCGATTCCTGCCTGCGGACGGCGCGTTCTACCTCTATGCCGACGTCTCGGACTTCACCTCCGACAGTTTCGATTTCGCCAAGCAGATGCTGGACCAGGCCGGTGTTGCGGCGACCCCCGGCCTCGACTTCGATCCCATACATGGCCGCGCGTTCATACGGTTGTCCTATGCGCGCTCGGCCGCGGAGATGCGCGAGGCAGTTGACCGGATCGCTCACTGGCTTAAATAGCCGCGAGTTTCGAACAGCCTTCCGGAGTGCATCTTGTCTGACCAAACCGTCGAATCCGCCGCTACGCCGCATTTTCCTCTCGCCGCATTGGTGTGGCCCGCCCGACCGGGCGAAACTGCAGGCGCAATGCGCGGATTTGTGCTGGTCGCGCTCGGCACCGCCCTGATGGCGCTCTCCGCCAAGGTCAGCCTGCCGCTGCCTTACGTGCCCATGACGTTGCAGACGCTCGTGGTGCTGATGATCGGCGCCGCCTACGGCTGGCGTCTTGGCAGCGCAACCATGGTTGCCTACCTCGCCGAAGGCGCGATGGGGCTTCCGGTGTTTGCAGGTCCGGTTGGTGGACTTGCGCCGCTGCTCGGCCCGACCGCCGGCTATCTGTTCGGTTTCGTTGGCGCCGCCTTCGTCACCGGCTGGCTCGCCGAGCGGGGCTGGGATCGCAGCGTGGTCTGGCTGTTCGCAGCGATGGCCGTCGGTCATATCGTCATTCTCGCCGCCGGTTTCGGCTGGTTGACCTTTGGCCTGGGTCTTGGTGCCACCAAGGCCTGGCAGGTCGGCCTGCTGCCGTTCATCGCGGCGTCTCTGGTCAAGAACGCGCTGGGTGCGACATTGATGCCGGCGGCACGCCGGGTCATCGATCGCCGGTAAAGCGCGCAAACCGAGTAGTTCCAATTGACAGGGCCGGCCAAGTTGATCTTGGCTGGCTCTGAGTTTGAGGGGGAGTGAAACAATGACGACGACAACAATGGCGGGGGCGCCGGTCGCGCCAACCGCCGCAAAGCCGTGGTATAAAATTCTCTACGTCCAGGTGCTGATCGCCATCGTGCTCGGCGCCATCGTCGGCTCATTCTGGCCGTCGGTTGCCACCAACGACTGGATCAAGGCGCTCGGCGACGGCTTCATCAAGCTGATCAAGATGGTGATCGCGCCGATCATCTTCTGCACCGTCGTCTCCGGCATCGCCCACATCCAGGACGCCAAGAAAGTCGGGCGCATCGGCGTCAAGGCGCTGGTCTATTTCGAGGTCGTCTCGACCTTCGCGCTGGTGATCGGCCTCCTCATTGGCAATATCATCAAGCCGGGCGCCGGCTTCGGCAGCGCGGCCGCGAACGCGAACGCGGTTGCCAATTACGCCAAGCAGGCCGAGGGTCAGAGGTCCGTCGACTTCATCCTGCACATTATCCCTGACACCGTGGTCGGTGCTTTCGCGACCGGCGAGATCCTGCAAGTGCTGCTGTTCTCGGTGCTGTTCGGCTTCGCCATCATGGGCCTTGGCGAGCGGGGCCATACCATCCGCAGCTTCATCGACGACGCGGCGCACGCGGTGTTCGGCGTCATCTCGATCGTGATGCGCGCGGCGCCGCTCGGCGCTTTCGGTGCAATGGCCTACACCATCGGCAAGTTCGGCACCGGCGCGATCCTCAACTTGATGGGGCTGATCGCGACCTTCTACCTGACGGCAGCGCTGTTCGTCCTCGTGGTGCTCGGCACCATCGCGCGCATCGCGGGCTTCTCGATCTTCAAGTTCCTGGCCTATATCAAGGACGAGCTGTTGATCGTGCTCGGCACCTCGTCGTCGGAAAGCGCGCTGCCATCCTTGATGGAGAAGCTGGAACGGCTCGGCTGCTCGAAGTCGGTGGTCGGCCTCGTGGTGCCGACCGGTTATTCGTTTAATCTCGACGGCACCAACATCTACATGACGCTGGCAACCCTGTTTATCGCGCAGGCGCTCGGCTTCGATCTTACGTTCGGCCAGCAGCTGACGATCCTGATCGTGGCGATGCTGACCTCGAAGGGTGCCTCCGGCATCACCGGCGCGGGCTTCATCACGCTGGCGGCAACACTCGCCGTGGTCGATCCGCGCCTGGTGCCGGGCATGGCGATCGTGCTCGGCATCGACAAGTTCATGAGCGAGTGCCGCGCGCTGACCAACCTCTGCGGCAACGGCGTGGCCTGCGTGATTGTCGCCTGGTGGGAGGGTGAGCTCGATCGCGACAAGCTCAACGCGCGGCTGAGCCGGCAGATCGATCCGACGGACATGGAAACCGCCGTCACGACGGACTGATCTGGAAGCCGGGCCGGACCGCGTGCTGGGGTCAGGTCTTGGCGGTCAGGCCTTGAAGTAATAGGGCTGGTCGATATCCTCGATCAGCCCTTTCTCTTTTGGCTCCCAGCCGAGCAGAGCGCGCGTCTTGGCGCTCGACGTCGGCACGTCGACGCCGACGAATCGCGCGAACCAGCCGAAATGGTCGGCCGCTTCTTCCGGTGATTTCGAGACCACGGGCAGGCCGAGCCTTCGGCCGATCACCTCGGCAATCGCCTTGAACGGCACGCCTTGCTCGGCGATCGCGTGATAGCGCGGTGCAGCCGCGCCGTGCTCGAGCGCAAGCCGATAGACCCGTGCCGCATCGACGCGATGCGCGGCAGGCCAGCGGTTGCCGCCGTCGCCGACATAGGCCGACACGCCCTTCTGGCGCGCAAGGTTGATCAGGATCGGGATAAAGCCGTGGTCGCCCTCGCCATGGGTCGACGGCGGCAGCCGGACCACGGCGGCGCGGACGCCGGCCAGCGACAGCGCTGTTGATTCCGACACGCGCGGAAAGCGGTGTGCAGTCTCGTCGTCCTCGGTCGCAACACGGCCGGGCGCCAGCAGCGCAACGCCGGATGTGACGATGAGAGGGCGCTCGGAGCCCTTGAGCTCTTCGCCGAGCGCCAGGATCGCGCGGCGGTCGAGCTCGCAATTGTCCTGGAATTTCGAGAAATCATGGTTGAAACCGAGGTGCAGCACCCCGTCAGCGGCGGCCGCGCCGCTGCGCAATGACGCATGATCTTCCAGCGATCCGCGATGGGCCTTGGCCCGCATCGCAGTGAGCGCTGCCGCACCGGTATCCGAGCGGGCGAGGCCGAGCACGCTGTGGCCGGCGGCGATCAGGTCCAAAACGACGGCGGAGCCGACGAAGCCGGTGGCGCCAGTGACGAATACACGCATGAGCAATCTCCAGGGTTGGTGGAGGCGACCATCTGCGCTAGGGTTATCCGGGTAAAGTAGTGAGATTATCAGGGTATAATACCTAACAGGATGAGCGAGACCGCCAACGACAACCTGCTTGGGACCTATTTGAAGGACCGCCGCATCCGGCTCGACGCCGCCGCGTTCGGCTTCGCCGGCAGTCGCAGGCGCACGCCCGGGCTGCGCCGCGAGGAGGTGGCCCAGCGCGCCAATATCAGCCCGACCTGGTACACGTGGCTGGAGCAGGGCCGCGGCGGTGCGCCATCCGCCGACGTGCTCGACCGCATCGCCCGCGCCTTGATGCTGACCGATGTCGAGCGCGAGCACCTGTTCCTGATCGGCCTCGGCCGCCCGCCTGAGGTCCGCTACCAGGCCAGCGAGAGTGTGTCGCCGCGGCTGCAACGCGTGCTCGATGCGTTGGAGAGCAGTCCTGCCATTATCAGGACCGCAATCTGGGACGTCGTCGCCTGGAATCGCGCGGCAACCATCGTGCTGACCGACTATGCCAAAATCCCGCCGGAACGGCGCAACATCCTGCGCCTGATCTTTTGCGAGCCCCGCGTGCGCGCCGCGCAGTATGATTGGGAGAGCGTGGCTCGCTTCGTCGTCGCTGCCTTCAGAGCGGACGCAGCGCGGGCCGGCGCGGTCTCGCATGTCGCTGAATTCGTCGACGAGCTCTGCCGCCTCAGCCCGGAATTCGCCGCGCTGTGGCGCGACAACGATGTCCGCAGCCATGGCGATGGCGTCAAGCATCTGCGCCATCCCGTGCTCGGCCCGATCGCGTTCGAATATTCGGCTTTTGCGGTGGATGGCCGGCCCGATCTCGGCATGGTCATCTACAACCCGGCGACGCCTGCGGACGCCGAGCGCATCAAGAATGTGCTGGCCGCGCGCGCCGGGTGATGCCGGCGCGACCCTCGCTGCGAAAGTCTCGCGCCCTAGAACCGCTCCGGCCGGTATGGCGTCGGATCGATCGACGGTGCCTCGCCGCTCATCATTTCCGCGAGCAGGCGTCCGCTCGCGGGGCCGAGCGTAAAGCCCTGATGGCCGTGGCCGAAATTCATCCAGAGGCCGCGGTGGCGCGGGGCGGGTCCGAGCACCGGCAGCATGTCGGGCGTGCAGGGTCGGGTGCCGAACCACGGCTCCGGTTCGGCGCGCTTGCCAAGATCAATCAGCTCTCGCGCGGACGCCTCGGCGCTCGCGAGCTGCACCGGGGTTGCCGGCGCGTCGGGCCCGGTCAGTTCGGCGCCGGTGGTGATGCGGATCCCCTTCGCCATCGGTCCCATGGCGTAGCCTCTTGCCGTATCGACCAACGGAAGGTCGAGCGAAGGACCGCCGCTATAGTGCATGTGGTAGCCCCGCTTGCGGACCAGCGGAATCCGGTAGCCGAATTTTTGCAGGAGATCGGGCGACCATGGTCCGAGCGTCACGACGACGTTGGCCGCATCGATCGGTCCGTTGTCGGTTTGCAGTGACCATCCCGAGGACGTCTGCTGCAAGGTCTGTGCATCACCGAGCAGGATGCGACCGCCGAGACGCTGGAACAGCTCGGAATAGGCGGTGACCAGCGCTCCGGGATCGGAGACGGTCCAGGTGTCGAGCCAGTGGATGGCGCCGGGAAGATCGTCACGCAGCAGCGGCTCGGCTTTCGCAAGCTCGCCGCCGGAAAGCACGCGGAAGTTCACGCCGAAATCGGCTCGGTTCTGCTCCGCCGTCTTGATCGCGAGCTCGAACGCCGCGGCATCGCGATGCAAGAGGCGATAGCCGGCGCGGCGGATCAGATTATCGGCGTGGGCTTCGCGGATCAGGATCTCGTGCTCGGGCGTCGCATAAGCGATCAGGTGTGCCCAGGCCTCGATTGCCTCGCGATGCCGCTTCGGCGCCGAATGCCACCAGTAGCGGAGCAGGGGTTCGACGTGGCGGTGGAGCGACGAGAAGCTGTAGCGCACGTCGTTGGTGCGGCCGGTCGCGATCTTCAGGAGCGTCGCAAGGTCACGCGGCATCGCATAGGGCCGCACGGCTTCCGCCTGGATCATTCCGGCATTGCCATAGCTGGTCTCCCGGCCCGGCTCCCTGCGGTCGACGAGGGTGACTGCCCAGCCGCGCCGCTGCAAATGCAGCGCCGCGCTGACGCCGATCATGCCGCCGCCGAGGACGATTGCGCTTTGCATTCGGCGAATTCTCCCAGTCAGGCCGGCTTCACGGCAAGCTTCGGCTGAGCCGTGCTGATGGTTGCGGCAACGACGACGGACAGCGCGGTCATCGCGACCAGGAAGCCGAAAGCCGCGTCGAACGATCCGGTTCCGGTCACGATGAAGCCGATCGCGGCAGGGGCTACGAAGCCCGCGCTCTGGCCGCCGAGATTGACCATGCCGACACCCGATCCGATCTGGTCGTCACGGAGCAGCTTGGTCGGAAGCGCGATCACCGAGGCCAGCACGAAGGATTTGAAGAAATAGACCAGCGACTGGTAGGTGATCAGCATCGTGATCGTTTCCGCCTTGTACATGGCGTAGAGGAAGATGCCGGTCAACGCGGAGCTGCCGATCAGGAGATATTTTTCGCGCTCGTTGAAGAATGTCGTCATGACCCAGCCGCCGATCGCGGTCGCAATGGTCGCCATCACGAACGGGATCGGCGCCACCACGCCGACGGTCTTGAGGTCGAGCCCGCGCTGCTGGAGCAGATAGAGGGGCATCCAGGAATCCAGACCCTTGTTGACGCAGCTCAGGCCGAACCACACCACCATCAGCTGCCACAGCAGGGGATTGTTCATGAGCTCGCGCATCGGCGCGCGGCTTTCGGACTTCGCCGGCGTGCCCGCCTTGGTCTCGCCTGAGCGGCCGAGATACGGAACGAACACGAAATAGAACACCGCGAAGGCGATGCCGGCAATGCCGATCGCGTTGAAGGCATGACGCCAGCCGAGCCAGAGGATCAGGGGCGCCATGATCAGCGGCGCAAGCATGCTGCCGGCATAGTTCGACGACAGCAGCAGCCCCGCCATCTTTGGCCGGCTGTCCTTCTTGAACACCTCCGCGATGGCGCGAATGCTCGCCGGCGGAAAGGCACCCTCGGCGATGCCGAAGATGAAGCGGATCGCGATCAGCGAGGTCAGCGACCAGGCGAGGCTGGTGAACGCCGTGAACAGCGACCACATCACGATGGTGACGATCACCACATATTTCGAGCCGAAGCGGTCGGAGAGCCATCCGCCCGGCACCTGCATCGCGGCGTAGCCCAGGAAGAACGCACTGATGACGATACCGAGATCGGCGGCCTGGAGATTGAAGTCCTTGCCGATCTGCGCCAGCGCCAGCGAGATCGCCGCGCGGTCGATATAGGAGATGCAGTAGGCGAGATAGAGCAGGACGAACGCGATGACGCTGGTCTTCCGGTTCGACAACTCGGTCATGCTCATCTCCGATGTGCCGGCGATCCGGCGGCGCCGTCAGCTCGTGTTGATCTATTCCCAGATGAGGAAGCCTGGGGTCGCCGACAGCGGCGGCGCCACGGCCAGTCGCGCCAGGTCCGGCACCGGGCGGCACAATTGCGCGTCGTCCGCGAAGGCGGCCTCGAGGCTCGCGGCGATGGCGAGCACGATGGCGTCGCCGCCGCGTGGGCCCACGATCTGGAGACCGAAGGGCAGGCCGACTTCGTCGCGGCCGAGCGGAATGCTGATCGCGGGATGGCCGGCCAGCGTGACGGCGTAGGCGAGCGCGAGCCAGTGGAAATAGGATTTCGTCGGCACGCCGTCGATCTCGGCGGGATAGACCTCCGACCACGGGCGCGGGCTGAGCGTGATGGTCGGGCTGACCAGCACGTCGTGATTTTCGAAGAAGCTTTGATAGGCGCGATAGATCCGCGTCTGCGTCGTTGCGGCGCGGGCGTGGTCTTCGAGGGTGTAGCTCAATCCTTCCTCGACATTGGCGCGGACATTCGGACCGAGCATCTCGGGCCGCTCCTTGTAGTTTTTGCCGTGCATCGCCAGGAACAGGTCCGCGCGCAACACGGCGAAGGCATCGTCCGCGCCACTGCAATCTGGCGTCGCCTCGCGGCATTCGGCGAACAGCGGCGCAAGCCTCGTCACGCGGTCGCGGAAGACGCGGCGGATGGCCTGCTCGGTCGGTGCGAAGCCGAAGTCTTCAGTGAAAGCAAGACGCAGCTTGCGAAGATCTGCGGGACGCGGCGCGGCCCAGCGTTCACCGCGGCCGCGCACGGGCTCGCCGGGCAGCGTGTAGGCGAGCGGATCGCGCGCGTCGTCGCTCGCCATCACCGACAGCATCAGCGCGGTGTCTCCGACATTGCGCGCCATCGGCCCGTCGGTCGACAAATTGGACCAGCCGAAGGCGCGCTTTTCGCTCGCCACCAAGCCGTAGGAGGGACGCATGCCGACGATCCCGGAGAAGCCTGCCGGGTTGCGCAAGGAGCCGCCGGTGTCCGAGCCCGAGGCGAGCGGAGCCATGCCGCAGGCGAGCGCCACCGCCGACCCGCCGGAGGAGCCGGCGGCCGAGCGCATGGGATCGAAGGGATTGCCGGTCGCGCCGAACACGGGATTGCGGGTGTTGCCGCCCGCCGCCCATTCCGGCGTGTTGGTCTTGCCGAAGATGATGGCGCCGGCTGCGCGCAGCCGCGCGACCGAGCCCTGATCGGCGGCCGGTACATTGTCGCGCAACAGGGGGCTGCCATAGGTGGTGCGCAGGCCGGCCGTGTCCTGGGTATCCTTGATGAGCACAGGGAGCCCGTGCAGCGCGCCACCATCCTCGCCGCGGAGGATGGCGGCCTCTGCCGCCTTGGCCGCGGCACGCGCGCCGGGCTCGTCGAGCGTCACGACGGCGTTGACAGCGGCATTGGTCGTGGCGATGCGTGACAGGCAGGCATCGAGCAGCTCGACGGGCGAGATCGCCCGTGCGGCCAACAGGCGGCGCAGCTCAACGGCGCTCGTGTCGCAAAGTCCTGACAACGCCAGATCCTTTCAGATTGTGAAAACGATTTAGCATATCGGAAAGTGGGGACGGCGCACCAATATTCGTCAAAACGGGGCGTTCCGTGCACAAATGATGGGATTTTTGCCTGTTTGACCGACAAGCGGGGGCGCGCTGTGGTGCGTTTGGTCGAAAAGATTAGACGGATTGGCCAACACTTTTTCAGTTGCCGTGGTAAGATTGCTGCATGAGCGAGATTACGACGTCCGACGGTGCGAATTCCCAGCTCGGCCAATGCCTCAAGGCCGCCCGCCAAGCCCGCGGCCTGACGCTGAAGCAGGTGGCGGAGCGGACCGGCATGGCGCTCTCGACCCTGTCGAAGGTCGAGAACGGTCTGATGTCGCTGACCTATGACAAGCTGCTTCAGCTCACCTCAGGCCTGAAGATGGAGATTGCGGAGCTGTTCAATCCGGCCCCCGCAACCCCTGTGCAGGGGCGACCGGTCACGGCGCGACGGAGCATCAGCCGCGGCGGGCAGGGGCAAATCATCACGACGAAGTTCTACACCTACACCTATCAATGCACCGACCTGATCGGCAAACGTATGGTGCCGATCATGGCCGAGGTCCGCGCTCGCTCGCTGGACGAGTTCGGTCCGCTGCTGCGCCATGCCGGCGAAGAGTATTTTCTGGTGACGAGTGGACGCGTCGCCGTCCACACCGAGTTCTATTCGCAGGAGATCCTTGGCGAGGGCGACGGCATCTATCTCGACAGCACCATGGGCCACGCCTACCTCAACGCCGGCGATGCACCGTCCGCCAAGGGCGTCTGTCTCTGCACCAGCGAGGCGCCCGATCTCTACGATCAGCTCCGGCAGATCGCATCGCGCGACGTGGCGCCGCTCGCGGATGACGAACTGCCGTCATAGGTCGTCGCGAGCCCTGAAACGAAAAACGCCCGGCCAAGCCGGGCGTTTTTTTGAGCGTTGGTTCTATTCGCCGCCGCCGAATCGGCGCGACCACCAGCCGGCGCGACGCGGTGCGGCCGGCGTTTCGGATGCGGCTGCCGGTGCGGGTTCCGGCGTAGGCGCAGGCGGAGCAACCGGCTCCGGAGCTGGTGCCACCGGAGCTGCGGACTCGGGCTGGCTGTTCGACAGGAAGCTCACCTTTTCCCGGACCGTGGAGCGGCGCCGTGCGGCCTTGTCGTCGGCGGGCTCTTCCTCTGCGACTGAGGGCTGAGGCTGGGTCCGCGCTTCGGCTTGCAACTCGGCGCGCGGCTCAGGCTGAGCGACCTGCGGCTCGACAGCATTGATCTCTTCGGAATGCGCGATCGAGGGCGCAGCCTCGCCGGACTGCCCGTCGAAATCGGCAACGGCATCTGTCGCTTCGGACGGCGCACTTGCAGCGAGCTCGTCGCCGATGGAGCCGGCGAGACCTTCCTCGCCGCCACCGCGCCGACGGCGTCCACCTCGGCGACCACGCCGGCGCCGGCGATCTGCCCCGGCGTCCTGCTCGCCGCGAGGCTGACCCGGCTGCTCCTCGCCCTCTGGCTCGGACTCGGCGTCCTCTTCTGCTTCGGCAGATGCGATGGCGCCCTCGGGCAATGCGGGCGCGCCATCCTCGCGAGGCTCACCCTCGCGCGGGCCGCCGCGACCGCGCCGACGCCGGCGGCGCTTACGGCGCTGGCCGTCCTGATCGGGGGCAGCTTCGCCGGCAGCTTGCTCCTCGGCCAGCCCTTCGGTCTCTTCGGTCTCGACCTCGGATTCGGTCTCCGGATCGAACTCCTCTTCGTCATAGGCCTCTTCGGCGAGGGGCGGCGGGCTTGCGGCCGCCTGTGCCGCCAGCAAAGCCTTGGCGGCCTCGAGCGTGTGCACCTGCTCGCCGCGGTCGATGACATAGGCCTGCGGCCCGCTCACGGTCGGATCGGCGATCACCGACAGGGTGACCTTGAATCCGTTTTCGAGATCGCGCAGATGACCGCGCTTGTGGTTCAGCACATAGAGCGCGACGTCGGTGCGGGTGCGCACCACCAGATTGTGGGTCGCGCCCTTCATCAGGATCTCTTCCAGGCCGCGCAGCAGCTGCAGCGCAACCGAGGAGACCGAACGGACGTGGCCGGTGCCGCCGCAATGCGGGCAGGGATCTGTCGAGGATTCCAGCACGCTGGCGCGGATGCGCTGGCGCGACATCTCCAGCAGGCCGAAATGCGAGATGCGGCCGACCTGGATGCGGGCGCGATCCTGCCGCAGGCAATCGGACAGCTTGCGCTCGACCGCGCGGTTGTTGCGCTTCTCGTCCATGTCGATGAAGTCGATGACGATCAGGCCGGCGAGATCGCGCAGACGAAGCTGGCGGGCGACCTCTTCGGACGCCTCCAGATTGGTCTTGAGCGCGGTGTCCTCGATGTGGTGTTCGCGGGTCGAGCGGCCGGAGTTGACGTCGATCGAGACCAGCGCCTCGGTCTGGTTGATCACGATATAGCCGCCGGAGCGCAGCTGCACGGTCGGCGAGAACATCGCATCCAGCTGGCTCTCGACGCCCATGCGTGAGAACAGCGGCTGGCCGTCGCGATACTGCTTCACCGCGCTGACATTGGCCGGCATCAGCATCTTCATGAAGTCGCGCGCTTCGCGGTAGCCGGATTCGCCGGCGACCTGAATCTCGTCGATCTCCTTGTTGTAGAGGTCGCGCAGCGAGCGCTTGATCAGCGAGCCTTCCTCGTAGACGAGGGTCGGGGCCTGCGACTTCAGCGTCAGGTCGCGCACCGTCTCCCACATCCGGATCAGATATTCGAAGTCGCGCTTGATCTCGGGCTTGGTGCGGGCAGCGCCTGCCGTGCGCAGGATGATGCCCATGCCCTCGGGCACGTCGAGATCCTGCACCACTTCCTTCAACCGGGAACGATCCTGGGCGCTGGTGATCTTGCGGCTGATACCGCCGCCACGGGCGGTGTTCGGCATCAGGACAGCATAGCGGCCGGCGAGCGAGAGATAGGTCGTCAGAGCTGCGCCCTTGTTGCCGCGCTCTTCCTTGACGACCTGCACCAGCATCACCTGGCGGCGCTTGATGACTTCCTGGATCTTGTACTGGCGGCGCGGCCGGAAGGTGCGCACGGGCACCTCTTCGAGCACGTCGTCACCGCCTACGGATTCGACGACCTCCTCTTCGGCATCCTCGTCGTCCTCATCTTCGTCGTCCTCCTCGTCGGACGGCTGATGAGGAGCCTCGGCGCTCACCCCGGCAGCGTACACGGCATCGGCCGGTTCTGCGGCAGATGTCACGGCTTCGGCGAGAGCCTCAGCATGGGCTTCGGAAGCGGCGGCTTCGTGCGGCTCGGCGGTCTCTGTCGCGACCGCGGGCTCGGCGCCGACGGCTGCAACCGGCGCGGGCATCTCGTCGGCATGACCATGGTCGTGATGATCGTGGTCGTGATGATCGTGCTCGCCGTCATGACCATGGTCGTCATGATCGTGATGGTGACCATCATCATGGGCATGATGATCATCGTGATCATGTTCGCCATGGTCGTGGTCGTGATGGTCGTGGTGATCGTGGCCTTCGTGCTCGCCGTGATGGTCCGAGTCGGCGTGCAGATGCTCGGCCTCGTGCGGAGCGCCTTCGGTGTGCTCCGGCAGGTGCTCGCCCTCGACCGGCTGGGCGGTCGGACCGGCACCAACGATCTCGCTCTGGACACGCTCGCCATGACCGCGGCGGCGGGAGTTGCGATGGCGCGAGCGGCGGCGGCCTTGGGAGCGGTTCTCGCTCTCTTCCTCGGCTTCGCGATGGGCCTGCTCTTCGGCCTCGATCAGCGCCTGCCGGTCGGCGACCGGGATCTGGTAATAGTCGGGATGGATTTCGCTGAAGGCGAGGAAGCCGTGGCGGTTGCCGCCATATTCGACGAAGGCGGCCTGAAGCGAGGGTTCGACCCGGGTGACCTTGGCGAGATAGATGTTCCCGCGTAGTTGCTTGCGTTGCGCGGTCTCGAAATCAAACTCTTCGACGCGATTGCCGCGGACCACGACAACCCGGGTCTCTTCCGGGTGGGTGGCATCGATCAACATCTTGTTGGGCATGTCTTAACTCTTGGCGGCGGCGGGCGCGATTCACCGTGGGCGCGATCTGCGCTGCCGGGTGACGCGACGGTCCACCTGATTCGGGGGTGAGGGGAAGGCCGAAACGCCGTCTCTCGCGCCTTGCCGAATCGGAAGCCGGAGGACCAAGGCGGCGCGCGGGAGTTTCGCTCCGCAGCGTCGCGAATGATCCTTCAGAACTCGTCGGCACAGTCTGGCGCATCAAGCGTCGGCCCGTATGAAACATCGGACGGCGGGGCCGCCCTTTAATCAGTTGCTGTTGGCCAGGCATGGCGCGGATGCGCTCGCCCTGGGATCACGAACCGCTCCCTTGGGATCAAGGGACCGGGTAACGGGTTATGTCGCTGTCGAAACTGTCCTGGATACGCGAGTGGTAGCCAGGGACCGTTCGCCGCCGGGGCTTGCCCCGCTCCACCTCGCTGCCGCGCACCGCGCTGGTCTTAGAGGAGAACGGAAAAACGCTGGAATTCCCAAACCTTGAGAGTTCCGGCGCTGCACCGGGAGGCTGAATGCGACACAACCGGAAATTATCGGCCGTCAGCACTTCGTACATACGAGGAATAGGCCTCCGGTGCAAGGGAGCGTCGCACGCCGGTCACAGTCAGCGAGTTTCGCGCCTGTGTCATTAAGGATGGATTAACCCTGTGGTTCTATTGCGTTAAAGAGGCTGCTCGGAGGCACGGAATCGGTGGCGAGCCGCACCAATCAACGGGTTTTGCTGGGATGTGCGCTTGTTTGTGCGGCAGCCCTGCCATACGCCGATTCCTCGCGCCTGAGCGCAGCGGAAAGCCAGCCGCAACCCTCTGTTGCGGTAGCGAATTTTCCGATCGCGTCGGCCGCCCGGCTGGCTGGCGACGGCAAGCAGACCCGCTTCATTCTCGACCTCGACCAGACCGTCAGCTTCCGCGCCACAACGCTCGCCGACCCGTATCGGGTGGTGGTGGACGTTCCCCAGGTCAATTTTCAGCTGGCTCCGGGCACCGGGGTCGGGGGGCGGGGGCTGGTCAAGGCCTTCCGCTACGGGCTCGTCATGCCTGGCGGCTCCCGAATCGTGTTCGACCTGACGGGACCTGCCAGGATCGCCAATTCCTACGTGCTGGAGGCCGCCAATGGCCAGCCGGCCCGGCTGGTGCTCGAATTCGAGGAGGTCGATCGGGCCGCCTTCCTGCAATCGCCCGCCCCGGACAACCGCCCCGAACTGCGGCCGACGATCGCCGGCGTGCCGCCGACAACGGTCCCCGCGGGCGCGCCCGAGCCGGCGCAGAAACCCGGCGCGCCGGCTGACGGCCGTCCCATCGTCGTGATCGATCCCGGCCATGGCGGCATCGACAACGGCACGCAGTCGGGCGGCGAGAGCGAAAAGAACCTGGTGCTGGCCTTTGGACTGGCGCTGCGCGACCGATTGGAAAAGACCGGCAAATACCGCGTGGTGATGACGCGGGACGACGACACCTTCATTCCGCTCAATGACCGCACCAAGATCGCCCGCAACCTCAAGGCCGCGCTGTTCGTCTCGATCCATGCCGACGCACTGCCGCGCGCGGAGGGGGATGCGCAGGGGGCCACGATCTACACGCTGTCGGACAAGGCGTCCGACGCCGAGGCCGAGCGGCTGGCGGACTCCGAAAACCGCGCGGACGCGATCGCCGGCTTCAACCTCGCGGAGGAGCCGACCGACGTCGCCGACATCCTGATCGACCTTACGCAGCGGGAAACCCGCACCTTTTCAAACCGTTTCGCCCACCTCTTGATGGGCGAAATGAAGTCGACGGTGCGGATGCACAAGCACCCGCTGAAGTCGGCCGGATTCCGGGTGCTGAAAGCGCCTGACGTGCCCTCGGTGCTGGTCGAGATCGGCTATGTCTCCAACAAGGGCGACCTCGAGCACCTGGTTTCCGAAGGCTGGCGGTCGCGTGCCGTGGCCTCGATGGGCCAGGCGATCGACGCGTTCCTGGCCAAGCAGATGGCGACGGCGGCCCCGGGCAATTGAGAAGGGCAGTTAAGAGGGGCAATTAAGGGGGGAATGTCGGGTCCCGCTGTTAAGCCCTAGTTTGGCCACAGCGGGCGCTTTATAAAACCGGCGAAGCGGGTTCCGGAATCGACGAGAATCCCGCTCGGCAAGCGTGTTTCGCTCCGGCTTTGATGTGATTGAGTACGCCGGTGAATTCGCGACGTGAGGATGGCGGCCGTTTCGGGCGCCTATGGGCTGATCCAGGTTTGAACGGATAAACAGATAATGCGCTTGCTGGTGCGGTTCATGGGCTTCCTGTTCGCCGCAGGAACGGTGCTGTTCCTTGTCGGTGTCGGTGCCGTGGCAGGCCTGATCTGGCATTTCTCCAAGGACTTGCCGGATTACTCTCAGCTTCAGGATTACGAGCCGCCGGTAATGACCCGCGTGCACGCGACCGACGGTTCGCTGCTCGGTGAATACGCCAAGGAGCGGCGACTGTACCTGCCGATCCAGGCGGTGCCGAAACTCGTGATCAACGCGTTCCTCGCCGCCGAGGACAAGAATTTCTACGAGCATGGCGGTATCGACTACACCGGCATGGCCCGCGCCGGTCTGGTCTATCTGCAGAACTACGGCTCCAACCGCCGTCCGCAGGGTGCTTCCACCATCACCCAGCAGGTCGCGAAGAACTTCCTTCTGACCAATGAGGTCTCGTTCGCCCGCAAGATCAAGGAAGCCTTGCTCGCGATGCGGATTGAGAAGACCTATTCGAAGGACAAGATCCTCGAGCTCTATCTCAACGAAATCTATCTTGGCCTCGGCGCCTACGGCATCGCCGCCGCTTCGCTCGTCTACTTCGACAAGTCGGTGAACGAGCTCACGGTTGCGGAAGCGGCGTATCTCGCGGCGTTGCCGAAGATGCCGGCGACCTTGCATCCGGTGCGTAACCGCGACCGCGCCATCGAGCGCCGCAATTACGTGATCGATCGCCTCCAGGAGAACGGCTGGATCAAGCAGGCTGACGCTGACAAGGCGCGCAAGGAGCCGCTCGTCGTCACCAACCGTTCCAACGGCGCCCACACCTTCGCCGGCGAATATTTCGCCGAGGAAGTCCGTCGCGACATCTTCGAGCGCTATGGCGAGAAGAAGCTCTACGAGGGTGGTCTCTCGGTCCGCACCACGCTCGATCCGAAGATTCAGGTCATGGCGCGCAAGACCATGGTCGCCGGCCTCGTGAATTATGACGAGCAGCAGGGCTATCGCGGCGCCATCAGCAAACTCGATATTTCGGGCGATTGGGGCGTGAAGCTCGCCGAGATCAAATCGCTCTCCGACATCTCGCCATGGCGCATGGCGGTGGTGCTGGAGACCAGCGACCAGTCGGCGCGGATCGGCTTCCAGCCGACCCGCGAGCTTGGCGGTGCCATCAGCAAGCAGCGCGAGACCGGCCTCATCACGCTCGACGGCGTCAAATGGGCGAAGGCGGCGACGGGCGCCGCCAAGGGCCGCGCGGCGTCTGCCGTGTCGCAGGTGCTCCAGCCCGGCGACGTGATCTATGCCGACCCGCTCTACAGCAAGGAGGGGCAACCGGTCGAAGGCCAATACCGGCTGCGCCAGATCCCCGAAGTCTCGGGCGCAATGGTGGTGATGGATCCCTGGACCGGGCGCGTGCTCGCCATGGTCGGCGGCTTCTCGTTCGACCAGAGCCAGTTCAACCGCGCCACCCAAGCCTATCGGCAGCCCGGTTCGTCGTTCAAGCCGATCGTCTATTCTGCGGCGCTCGACAACGGCTACACGCCATCGACCGTCGTGCTCGATGCTCCCATCGAAATCGACCAGGGGCAGGGCGCCGGCGTGTGGCGGCCGGAAAACTTCTCGACGAACAAGTATCAGGGACCGGTGACACTGCGGAACGCTCTGCGCCAATCGCTCAACACGGTGACGGTGCGGCTCGCCCAGGACATCGGCATGCCCCTGATCGGCGAATATGCGCGCCGCTTCGGCGTCTATGACGAGCTGCCGAATTATCTCTCCTATGCGCTCGGTGCCGGCGAAACCACGGCGATGCGCATGGTCACGGCCTATTCGATGCTGGCCAATGGTGGCCGCCGCGTGAAGCCGACCTTGATCGACCGCATCCAGGATCGCTACGGACACACCATCTTCAAGCACGACCAGCGCGAATGCCGCGGCTGCGACGCTCCGGGCGGCTGGAAGAACCAGCCCGAGCCGCAGCTGATCGACCGCCGCGAGCAGGTGCTGGACCCCATGACTGCCTATCAGATCACCGAACTGATGGAAGGCGTGGTCCAGGCGGGTACCGCGACCGTCGTGAGGGAAGTCGGGAAGCCGATCGCCGGCAAGACCGGCACGACCAACGAGGCGAAGGACGCCTGGTTTGTCGGCTTCTCGCCGGATGTCGCGGTCGCCATCTACATGGGCTACGACAAACCACGGCCGCTCGGCAGAGGCAACGCCGCCACCGGCGGTCATCTGGCAGCCCCCATCGCGCGCGATTTCCTCAAGCTTGCGCTCGCCGACAAGCCCGCCGTTCCTTTCAAGGTCCCGGCCGGCATCAAGCTGATCCGCGTCGTCTCCAAGACCGGCATGCGCGCAGGTCCGGGCGAGACCGGTGGAACCATCCTCGAAGCCTTCAAGCCGGGTACGGCGCCGCCGGACAATTATTCGGTCATCGGCGTGGCCGACGCCGACGGGCGCGGCCCGCCGGCGTCGCAGCAGCAGCCTGATTCCGGCTTCTTCATGCGTCCCGGCACCGGCGGGCTGTACTAGCGGATAACGCCGGAGACCGGCGAGGGCAGCGGTTGCGCTTTGCAGCCGCCGCCGCTACATCGGCGTTGCAATCAGACGCGGACATCCCCGCGAGACCAGAGAACGACATGCGCGCCGAAATCGAACGGTTGGTAGAAGAGATCAAGCAGTCAGTCGGGCTGCTGAGGAGGCATCTTTGACGTCGAGAAATCGACGGCGCGCCTCGCTGAGCTGAACAAGCTCGCAGAATATCCCAACCTCTGGAACGATCCCCAGAAGGCCCAGAAGCTGATGCAGGAGCGCACCTCGCTTGAGGATTCGCTCTCGGGCATTGGCAAGGTCGAGCGTGAGCTCGAAGACGACATCGGCATGATCGAGCTCGGCGAGGCCGAGGGCGATGACGGCGTGGTCGCGGAAGCCGAAGCCGCGCTGAAAACCTTGAAGAAGGAAGTCGCCCGGCGCGAGCTCGAAGCGCTGCTGTCGGGCGAGGCCGATAGTTTTGATTCCTATCTCGAAGTCCATGCCGGCGCCGGCGGCACCGAAAGCCAGGACTGGGCGCAGATGCTGCTGCGCATGTATACGCGCTGGGCGGAAACCCGCGGCTTCAAGGTCGAGGTGATGGAAGAGTCCGACGGCGAAGAGGCCGGCATCAAGTCCGCAACCATCCAGGTCTCCGGTCACAACGCCTATGGCTGGCTGAAGACCGAGGCCGGCGTGCACCGCCTGGTGCGGATATCGCCGTTCGATTCCAACGCACGGCGACACACCTCGTTCTCGTCGGTCGCGGTGTTTCCGGTGATCGACGACAGCATCAAGATCGACATCAAGGAATCCGACGTCCGCGTCGACACCATGCGCTCCGGCGGCGCTGGCGGCCAGCACGTCAACAAGACCGAATCCGCGGTGCGGTTGACGCATATTCCGACCGGCGTCGCGGTGGTCTGCCAGGCCGGCCGCTCCCAGCACAAGAACCGGGCGCAGGCCTGGGACATGCTGCGCGCGCGGCTCTACCAGATGGAGCTGAAGCGGCGCGAAGAGAAGGCCGCCGCCGACCAGGCCGCCAAAACCGATATCGGCTGGGGGCACCAGATCCGCTCTTACGTACTCCAGCCCTATCAGATGGTGAAGGATCTGCGCACGGGCGTGCAGACCTCGGACACCTCGGGCGTGCTCAACGGCGAGCTCGACGACTTCATGGCCGCGACGCTGGCGCAGCGCGCGTTCGGCACCGTGACCTCCGAGATCGAGGACGTGGATTAGCCGTGACCCGCGTCGCCTTTATCGGGCTTGGGCGGATGGGCCACGGCATGGCCGGCCGCTATCTCGATGCGGGCTTCACGGTGGCGCTGTGGAATCGCAGCAACGCGAAGGCCGGGGACCTGATCGCGCGCGGCGCGCATTGGGCGACCTCGCCTGAAGATGCCGCCATCGATGCCGACGCCGTCGTGACCATGGTTGCCGACGACGAGGCCTCCCGGGCGGTCTGGCTGGGACTCAATGGCGCAGCCAAGTCGGCGAAGGCCGGCACCATCGCGATCGAATGCTCGACCGTCTCCTATGACCACGCTCGCGAAATGGGCCGCGAGATGAACGCACGCGGGCTGATCTACATCGACTGCCCCGTGACGGGGTTGCCGGATGCGGCGGCAGCCGGGATGCTGACGCTGCTGGTGGGCGCCGACGCGGCCGACCTCGAGCGTGCGCGGCCGTTCCTCGAACCGATCGGCTCGATGATCCGCCATTTCGGCGCGGTCGGATCCGGTACGGTCTACAAGCTCATCAACAACCTAATGGGCGCGATCCAGATCGCGGGCCTGGCCGAGGGGCTTGCGATCGCCGAGCAAGCCGGGCTCGACATGAATCTCGTGCTGGACTCGATCCAGGCCGGCGTCGCCGCGAGCCCGCAGGTGCAGCGTCATTCCAGGCGCATGGTCGCCCGCGATTTTTCCGGCGCGACGTTTACGTCGGCGCTGCGGCACAAGGACGCCGCCTATGCCGTGAAGCTCGCCGAGAGCCTGCTTGCCGACAAACCGCTGGTCGCGCGCGCCGCGGTGGAGGCCTACGCGCGCGCGAAGGCTGCCATGCCGGACGACGACGAGGGCAGGATGATCGAGCTGGTGTCGCGGCCGAAAGGCGCGGACTGATCGCCGGCGCTCCCAAGCCCAGATGCGGCTCGACCGTCAGGACGAGCCGTTGATTTGAGCTGCTTTATTGCTCGAAGGTGCGGACGCCCGCCACACCGGAATCGGTTCGGATCATGCGCCCCTTCTTCCCATCATCGGTCAAGAAGACGTCCCAGTGTGCGGTGCCACCGGGTTGACCTTGGAGGGTGATCGTTCCCGTGCAGTCCTGATCAATCGTGTACGTACCATTGAGAGCTTCACGTTGAACGATCGCATGACGCAGTGAGGTCTGTTTGCCCGAAAACTTTCCTGCCCCGTCGAAGTCAAACGCGCCGTAATGATAGTTCGTGCCCTGACCAGTAAACACATAGCGGCCCTGGAGCTTCTCGACCGAGCATGTCTGCGGCGCTGCGAGAGCCATTGGGGCGATCAGCAGAGAGCACCCCAACATCAGACTTGCGCTTATGATGCCGCTTGTAAGTAATTTCATCGCGTCGTCCTCCATCCCGTGCCGGCGATGGAACAACACGCGAGGATTGCGGCGGAAAGGAGATGTCGCGCCACCCGCCCATGGTCGATGCCGTGCCTGCAATGTTCATTGGTAGCGCGTTGCTCGTCATGGACGAACAATCTGTAACGATGCTGCAGCGCATGCCGCAAGTCCCGGTCCTGCGTTTCACGCCGCGGAAAATCGTGCGGCTTGCCAGCCGCCGCTCGCCTTGCGACACTCCCGCAAAACAAGACTAGAAAACACTGGGGAGAGAACGATGTCGGGTCGTCGCAAAAGCCTTGCTGCCCTCGCCATGTTTGCTGCAGCTACAGTGGCCATCACACCGGCGCTGGCGCAGAAGAAATACGACCCCGGAGCGACCGACACCGAAATCAAGATCGGCAACATCATGCCCTATAGCGGGCCGGCGTCGTCCTATGGCGTGATAGGCAAGACCGAGGCCGCCTTCTTCAGGATGATCAACGACCAGGGCGGGATCAACGGCCGCAAGATCAACTTCATCAGCTATGACGACGCCTATTCGCCGCCGAAGGCGATCGAGCAGGCGCGCAAGCTGGTCGAGAGCGATGAGGTGCTGCTGATCTTCCAGGCGCTCGGCACGCCCTCCAATTCGGCGATCATGAAATACATGAACGCCAAGAAGGTGCCGCAGCTGTTCGTCGCCTCCGGCGGCACCAAGTTCGGCGACCCCAAGAATTTCCCATGGACCATGGGCTTCCAGCCCAACTACCAGAGCGAGGGGCGCATCTACGCCAAGTACATCCGCGACAATTTTCCGAACGGCAAGATCGCGGTGTTTTGGCAGAACGACGACGCCGGCAAGGACCAGTTCAAGGGCCTGAAGGACGGGCTCGGCGACAAGGCCAGCATGATCATCGCCGACAAATCCTACGAGGTCAGCGATCCCTCGATCGATTCGCAGATCGTCGCCTTGCATGACTCCGGTGCCGACATCTTCTTCTCGTGGGCGGCGCCGAAAGGTTCGGCGCAGGCGATCCGCAAGGTCGGCGAGCTCGGCTGGAAGCCGAAGTTCTTCCTCGCCAACACCGCGACCTCGGTCGCCTCGGTGCTCAAGCCCGCAGGGCTCGATTTTTCCAAGGACATCATCTCGACCGTCTATCTGAAGGACCCGACCGACCCGACGTGGGACAAGGATCCGGCCGTGGTGAAATGGCGCGAATTCATGGACAGATATTATCCCGACGGCGACAAGACCAATGCCAATAACGTCTACGGCTACGTGCAGGCCGAGGCGATGGCGCAGGTGTTGAAGCAGTGCGGCGACACTCTCACGCGCGACAACGTCATGAAGCAGGCCGCGAACCTGAAAGACTTCCACACCGATTTGATGCTGCCCGGCATCATGGTCAACACCTCGCCGGACGATTACTTCCCGATCGAGCAGATGCAGCTGATGCGCTTCAACGGGCAGGCCTGGGAGCTGTTCGGCGACGTCATCACCGGCGAAGTCGGCCACGAGCGCGGCCAGTAGTCAGGGCTGGCTGCCGGCCCTTTCTTCGGCTTTGGCGCTTCAGCGCCATGCCAGCAAGTCCGCCGAAACAACGTGGTGCGCAGGCCTAGCCTGCGCTGAGCCGCACGCCGGCGCGCAAGAACCTCTGCGGATCGACCGCTTCGCCGTCGATGCGGGTTTCGTAATGCAGATGCGGGCCGGTCGAACGTCCGGTCGAGCCGACGAGACCGACCACCTGGCCGATCTTGACGATCTCGCCGACCTTCACATTGATCTCGGAGAGATGGCCGTAACGGGTCGCAAGGCCATTGCCGTGGTCGACCTCGACCATGCGGCCATAGCCGCCTGACCAGCCGGCGGAGACCACCTTGCCGTTGGCGGTGACGCGTACGGGATCGCCGGTCGCGGCACGAAAATCGAGGCCGGTATGCATCGCGGGCCGGCCGAGGAAGGGATCACTGCGCACGCCGAACCCCGAGGTGAACTCGACTTCGCCGACGACAGGCTTGCGATAGGGCACGAGCGCCAGGGTCCGGTTGAGCCGGTCCATCTCGGCGCGGGTGAGATTAATGCGGTAGAGCTGCTTCTCGAACGGCCCGGCGTTGGCGGCAAGCTTCACCGGCACGAACGGACCGCCCATGGCGGACCGCGGCACGGCCGCTTCGAGATTAGCGATGTTCAGGCCGAGATCGCTGACCACGCCGCGCATCCGCCGCATGCGCGAATCCATGCCTTCCTCAACGGCGCTGAGCGCCGCGATCTGGCGGCGCTCGACCTGGTCAAGCGACGTCGTAAGCCGGACCAGGACATTGTCGAAGCCCTGGTTCTTGGCGAATTGATTGACCGGCGGGGCCATCACGGTCGGAGCCCGCGATTCGAGCCGCGCTTCGCGATCGGGCGGGGCGACAAAGATCACGGTGTCGCTGATCGGCGACGGCTTCGGCGTGCCCTGCGTCGTCTGGTTCGTCTCGCCGCGCTGCGGGGTCGCGCGGGGAATCGATCCGGTTACGTCGGGCATGGCGCCGAGCGCCGTGGCCCGGGACTCCAGCGCCGTCTGGCGCTTCATGATCTGGTCGAGCTTCTGGTCGAACTGCTCCTGGTCGAGCAACTGGCGGCTGGTGGTGCGGTCGACCTTGGCGCGCAGCTCGGCGATGCGGTCTTCATAGGCGTATTGCATCTCGGCCTGGCGGGCGATCAGCCGGGTCAGGACGTCGTCGCGGAAGGCGAAATAGGTAGCGGTGGCCGCCGACCACAGGCCGAGCAGCACGATCGTGCCGACCACGATCCAGAACACCACGGGCCCCAGGCGAACCTGCTTGCCGTGATGCACGATGGTGTAGGCGTCGTCGGTGTCGGGAAGGGGGATCGCTGCTGTTGCCGCTGTGGCAAGACGGCGATGGAAGGACCGTCCGTGGTCGTAAGCGTGATGCTGGGGGTACTGCGAATATTGGGCAGAACTTTTCGACATCGGCACTCCCGCGCCGGTCGGAACGGTTCCTGACGGCTTAATTGCCGCCGCAATCTGGGCCGGTCATGGTTAATTTTCCGGAAACGGGACCTCTCGAATCTAACGAGCTGGTTAAAGACTCCTTGTTGCTGCCAGCACCTCGTCGGCATGGCCGTCGATACGGACATTGCGCCAGATCCTGGCCACTTTGCCGTCGGCCCCGATCAGGACCGTGGTGCGAAGAATCCCGAGGAAGCGCTTGCCGTACATGGATTTTTCGCCCCAAGCGCCATACGCCTCCAGCATCTCGTGGGTCTCGTCCGAGATCAGGGGAATGCCAAGGCTGTGCTTGTCGCGGAACTTCTCCTGGGCCTTTAACGGATCGGCGGAAATGCCGAGCACGGCCGTGCCTGCTCCTGCAAAGGCGCCCTTAAGCCGGGTGAAGTCGACGGCCTCGCGGGTGCAGCCGGGCGTGTCGGCGCGGGGGTAGAAGAACAGCACGAGCTTCCGGCCGGCATAATCGGCCAGCGTCACCACGCTGCCGCCGTCGCGGGGCAGGCGGAAACCCGGTGCCTTTTGCCCCTCCACCAAGGCTGGCGCGGGGGCACCAGGCTGAGACGCCTTTTCAGAAGATTTTAACTGTTTGGATGCGGCCTTGTGCGATGCTGGCTTGGTGTTTGTCTTGGCGTTTGTCTTGGTTGATTTGCCTGCCGATGCCCGCTGTGTTTTGGCCGGGCGCGTCTGAGTCGAGGCCCGGGTTTTCGGGGCCTTCTTTTTAGCGATCGGACTGCCGGAGGGCGTTTTGGACGATTTCTTTCGGGATTTCTTGGACATACGCCTTCCTTTCGTCGCTTTCGGCGGGTCAACCAAAGCGGTATTGCAGCTCTCGTCCGGCATGCCGGTTGGGTGCCCTCGGCTGGGCAAGTTTGACGACGCCGGAGTATGGTTACAAGAAATTCCACGCACCACCCCACTGCTCGTTGAACGCGCTCCCGGGGCGAAATGACGAACAGCAGGAACATCCGAGGTATGGCGGCAATGCCGGGGCGGGGAGCTTCAATCCCTGTCGATGGCTGCAGTCCCGGCGGCGCTCGATCCCACGACGGGCGCCTGTATCGAGAGGCAATGGCAAGGAATACGTCGCCCCAGGATCACACTCGGGATTTCGATCGGCGCGGTGGCGGACAGGAGCCACCGGAATGGGACGAGGCCGACTGGGATCCGGATCAGGAGGAGGAGGCGGGTCATCGCGCGCGCCGCCTGCTGTCGCGTTCCGGTTCGCGCTTCCGCGTGGGTGATCGGTTCTCGTCGTTTCGGCGGGTGGTGCCGAGCGGACGCTGGCTTCGCCGGCTTGCCGTTGTCCTGGGCGCACTGATCGTCATCTTCGCCGGCTGTTTCGGCGCGCTGTGGTGGCGGCTTGGCGCCGGTCCCATCAATCTCGACATGGCGACGCCCTGGCTCGCCGCGGCCATCGAGGACAATATCGGCCACGGCAACACCGTCGAGGTCGGCGGCACCCAGATCGAGCGGGCGGGGCGGATCCGTATCGCCGTGCGCATCCGCGACATCATCGTTCGCGATCACGACCATGCCATCGTGGCCAGCGCGCCCAAGGCCGAGGTCAGGCTATCGGGGGCTGGACTCCTGACGGGGCACCTGCGCGCAGAGAGCCTCAATCTCGTCGATGCCGAGCTTGCGATCCGGATCGCACCCGACGGGACCGTCACGGTGTCCGCCGGCGATACGGCGAAACCGCTCGCAACCGGTGTCGCATCCAAGAGGGAAGCGGGCCTGCCACCGACATTCCCGCGCAACGGCGTCCCGCCGCCACCTTTCGGGATGGCGCCCGCAAGCCCGGACCCGTCCCAGGCCGCGGCTCAGACCGCACAAAGCGGAATTCTTCAGGGGCTCGACTGGCTCGACAGCCTGAGCCTGACCGGCCTCGACGGCCAGAACCTCAACGAGATCGGTCTCAAGAACGGCAATCTGATCGTCGACGACCAGCAGCGCGGCAGCAAATGGACGTTTGAGAACATCACGCTCAGCCTGCGGCGGCCGAGCCATGGCGGCGTCGCCCTCAGCCTTGGCGAGGAAGGCGCGCGGCCGTGGTCGCTGCGCGCCACGATCGGGCCGAGCGAGAACGGCGTGCGCTCGATCGACATCCGTGCCGACAAGCTCTCGACCTCCAACATCCTGCTGGCGCTGCGGGTGAAGGATCTGACCTATACCGCCGACCTGCCTCTGACCGGCGAGCTCAAGGGCGAGCTCGGCCGCGACGGCGTGCCGACTTTCTTTCGCGGCAAGGTCACGATCGGTGCCGGCAATATTATCGACACCGACACGCCCGACTATCCAATGGCGATCGACTCGGCCGAGATCGATGTGGAATGGGATGCGGGACGGCGGGTGCTGGTCGCGCCGTTCAAGATCTTGTCCGGTGCCAACCGCCTGACGCTGCTGGCGCATCTCGAGCCGCCGAACGGCAGCAGCAACGACTGGCAGCTCGGCTTCAGCGGGGGCTCGATCCTGCTCGGCGGCATCGACAACGAGCCGCCGCTGGTCTTCAACCGCATCGCGATCGGCTTCCGCTTCGACACCGACCACAAGCGCATGCTGCTGACGCAGGCCGATATCTCGAACGGCGAGATCGGCGTCGCCGGCACCGGTGCGATCGACTATTCGGGCGAGCCGCGTCTGACGCTCGGCTTTGCGGGTACGCCGATGTCGGCCTCCGCGCTGAAGCGGATGTGGCCGACGCTGATCGTGCCCGAATTGCGCCAATGGGTGATCGAGCGGATCGAGCGCGGCTCCCTCCAGCGCATCGAGGTCGGCATCAACTCGCCGGTGAAGAATCTTCCGCGCAGGGGACCACCCATTCCCGACGACGGCCTCTCGGTCAACATCGTGGCGAATGGCGTTGCGGTCCGTCCCGTCGATGGCATGCCGGTGGTGCATGATGCCGATCTGAAGGCGCACGTGACCGGGCGCACGGCGACCGTGAATATCGGGCAGGGCATTGCCGATACGCCCACCGGCCGCAAGGTCACGATCTCCGATTTCGTCTTCGAGGTGCCGGACATGGCGCCGAAACCGTCGCCGTCGCGCACCAGATTCCGCGTCGACGGTCCGGTGCCGGCGGCGGCCGAAATGCTCTCCAACGATCGGCTGAGCGATCTGTCGTCGACTGTCGTCGATCCCAACACCAGCAAGGGAACGTTCACGGCGAACATTCAGCTCGGCCTGCCGGTCAAGGGCGAGCTGACCAGGGCCGATACCGTCTACGCCGTCACCGCCGACCTCAACGGATTTGCTGCCGACAAGCTGGTGATGAACCAGAAGCTGGAGGCCAACAATCTCAAGATCGTCGCCAACAACCAGGGCTATCAGGTCAAGGGCGATGTCAAGATCAACGGGCAGGCGGCCTCGCTCGACTATCGCAAGCTGACCGATGGCGATGCGGACGTCAAACTCCAGGCGACGCTGGATGATGCCGGTCGCGCACGCCTGGGCTTCGACCTCAGCCCGGCGGTCAGCGGGTCGGTGCCGATCAAGCTGTCAGGCAAGATCGCCGGTGGTCCCGACCAGACCACCAAGCTCGGGATCGAGGCCGACCTGACCTCGGTCAAGCTCGACAACATCCTTCCCGGCTGGGTCAAGCTGCCGGGCAAATCGAGCAAGGCGAGCTTCAAGGTGGTGCCGACGGCACAATCGACGCGGCTTGAGGACATCGTCATCGAAGGCGGTGGCGCTTCGATCAAGGGCTCGATCGAAGTCGATCCGAACGGCGACCTCATGAACGCGAACTTCCCGACCTACTCGCCGTCCGATGGCGACAAGACGTCGCTGAAGGTGGAGCGCGGCCAGGACGGCGTGGTGAGGGGCACGATGCGCGGCGACGTGTTCGACGGCCGCGGCTTCCTGAAATCGGCGATCTCGGGCAATTCCAAGGATGATTCCAAGAGCAAGCTGAAGAATGTCGATTTCGACATCGACGTGAAGCTCGGTGCGGTCGCGGGCTTCAACGGCGAGGCGATGCGCAGCGTCGATGCCAAGATGTCGAAACGCAGCGGCGCCATCAAGGCTTTCTCGCTGAGCGGCAGGATCGGTCAGAACACGCCGGTGGCAGCCGATCTGCGCGGCGGGCGCGCGCAGGGCAGCCGCGAAGTGATCTACCTCCAGACCGACGACGCCGGCGCATTGCTGCGCTTCACCGACACCACCAACAAGGTCTTCGGCGGCCAGATCGTGGTGGCGATGGAGCCGCCGACGTCGGAGCCTACGGCCAGGGAAGGCCTGATCAATGTGCGCGACTTCACCGTCAAAGGAATGGATCAGCTCGATCGAGTCGCAGCTGGCAGCCCCAACGGCGCGCAGAGCGGCGTCGCCTTCTCGGCGTTGCGTGCCGAGTTCACCCGGCAAAACGGCGCACTCACGGTCCGCAACGGTGTGGTGAAAGGACCGATGATCGGCGGCACCATCGAGGGCTCGATCGACTATCCCGGCAACCAGGTGTGCATGAGCGGCACCTTCGTGCCCATGTACGGCGTCAACAATATTTTTGGCCAGATCCCGCTGTTCGGCATCTTCCTCGGCGGTGGCAACAATGAAGGATTGATTGGCGTCACCTACGAGGTCGTCGGCACGCCGGCCGCGCCGGTGATGCGCGTCAACCCGATCTCGGCGATGGCGCCGGGCCTGTTCCGCAAGATATTCGAGTTCAACACCGGCAAGCAGAATACGCCGTTTGACGAGCTGCCGTCGGCGCAGTCGGGCGACAGCCCGACGGGATCGGCACGACCGCTATCGAGCGGTTGCAGTCTCGCGCGGCGATAGGGCTAAGCTGAGACTTTTGGGGCTACCCAGCCTGACGGGACCGGCAATGAACCGAGTCGTTCACCGCATCATCATGTT
The DNA here is from genome assembly GCF_055807395.1 of Bradyrhizobium sp. Kon10. Lineage (NCBI taxonomy): Bacteria > Pseudomonadati > Pseudomonadota > Alphaproteobacteria > Hyphomicrobiales > Nitrobacteraceae > Bradyrhizobium > Bradyrhizobium sp. Kon10. The sequence continues at coordinate 265,584 of NZ_JBVVOZ010000004.1, forward strand.
CGTGCTGCTTGTCGCTGCACTGGCCGTCATATGGAACTTGCTCGGGGCACGTTGAGACGGCGCCGACAATCTGCCGGTGCCGTCTTGCTTGCGTGTCGATTACGAGCGCGTCAACGCCGCGCGAAAGCGCCGCCTGTCGCATCGCTCTCCTTGCCGATCAGCGCATCGACGCTGACCGCGCCGCCACCGGCCGCCGAGAGATAGAGGCAGGCAAAGCAGAACAGGATCGCGGCGGTGCCGCCGTTGAGCAGCGGCAGCAGCACCGGCGTGCCTGTCTTGAGCATGTGGCCCATGAAGTAAGCGAACGCCATTTCGCCCGACAGGATGAACGCCGAGAGCCGGGTGAACAGGCCGAGCATCAGGGCCGCTCCCAGCACCAGTTCGATCGTGCCGGCCGCGTAGATCAGCGGCGGGATGTCGGCGAAATAGGGCAGCGCCGGGAACTTGAACAGTTTTGCGACGCCGTACTGGAACAGCAGCAATCCGGTGATGAAGCGAAACAGGCTCAGGAGAACCGGTTCGTAGCGAGAGAGAAAGGGAAAGTTCATTGGTTTGCGCCCTCTATTCGATGTTCCGACTTGGACCGCATTCGCTTCCACCTCGCAAGCGGCCCCGGCATGAATTCAAGCTGACATTTTCGTCATATCGGACAAAACACCCCAGGTTGGGATTTGAGCCCTGCCGAACGGCATTTTTTGCACGTGTCCCGCGCTGCGTGACCGTAATTTTCCGGTAACACGAATGCGCTCAGGTTACTTCCATGACACCTAACGCCGCAAGGCGGGCACGACCAGGAACGGGATCATCCCGAGCACCACGCTCGCAAGTGCGAAGACGAGCAGCGCGTTGTAGCCATGGGTGGCGTCATGGATCAGGCCGCCGCTCCAGGAGCCGAAGGCCGAGCCCAGTCCGCTGCCGATCGAGATCGTTCCGTAGATGGTGCCGACCCGTTTGCCGCGGAAAATCTTCATGGCGGTTGCCGTGATCAGCGGTCCGCGCGAGCCCATCATGCTGCCGAAGCAGACCACAAAGCCGGTGAGCAGGATGAGGTTCGGCGAATGCTGCAACAGCCAGAGCAGCGCGATGCCGAGGATCGAGATCGCGTAGCTCAGGAGCACCGATGGCCGGCGCCCGATCAGGCCGTCGAGCGCAGAGACGCCGAGCATGCCGAACACCAGCACCACGCCCGAGAAGCCCCAGGCGGTCGCGGCCTGGAGCGGCGGGAAGCCTGCATCGATCAGATAAGCCACGATCTGGGCTGCGATCGCATACATGCCGACGGCGGTGAAGAAGAACGTCGAGAACAGCGCCCAGAAGGCGTGGTGGCGCATCGCCGCAGCAAGCGTCCAGCCGTGATCGACGAAATCGGGATCGGTCTTCTTGCTGACATGCGGCGAGCCTGACGCGAACAGCCGCCACGGCAGCAGCATCAGCGGCACCAGCAGCCCCAATGCACTAAAGCCGAACAGCTGGTAGGTCTCGCGCCATCCGAGATGATCGATCAGAAGCTGCGAGGCCGGCAGCAGCGCCAGCACGCCGCCGCCCATCGCCGAATAGACCACTGCCATCGCCGTCGGCAGCCGCGGCCCGAACCAGCGGCCGAGCAGGATCGAGTTCGGCACGTTGCCGATGAAGGCAACGCCAATGCCGACGCACAATCCGATCGAAAGCTGGAATTGCCAGAGCGAATGCGCGTGCGCGGCAATCAGGAACGCGGAGCCGAGCAGCAACAGGCCAAGCGCATAGACGATGCGCGGTCCGGAATGATCGAACAGGCGGCCGACCAGCGGTGCGGTCAGGCCGCTGACGAGCCAGGTCAGCGAATAGATCGAGACGACCTGCGCGCGATCCCAACCGAAATTTTCCGCGATCGGTTTCAGGAAGACGGTGAAGCTTTCGCTCAAGCCCCTCCCGAGCACAGCGAGCGTGAAACACAGCGCGAGCACGACGAGCGCGGTGCGCACCGCGCTGTGCTGCTTCGCAGCCCCGTTTTCCCTCGGCGTATTCTGATCCATTGCCCGCAGGGAGCGCGCTTCGGTGCGCCCTGACAAGCATCAAAAGCTCATACGCCTATGCAGGCTTGAGGAGGACGTGCTTCTTCTTGCCGAACGACAGCTTGATCACGCCTTCCGGCGTGAGACTGGCCGGCGTCAGCGTCATCTTCTCGTCGGTGACGGACTCGTCGTTGACCCGCAGGCCGCCGCCCTTGATCTGGCGCCGCGCCTCGCCGTTGGAGGCGACCAGGCCCGCCTTGACGAAGGCATTCAGCACCCCGACGCCGGCGTCCAGCTCGCCGCGCGGAATTTCGACCGTGGGCAGGGTCTCGGCCAATGCCCCTTCCTCGAAGGTGCGGCGTGCGGTCTCGGCAGCCTCGTTGGCGGCGTCGCGGCCGTGCAGCAGCGCGGTCGCTTCGGTGGCGAGCACCTTCTTGGCCTCGTTGATCTCCGAGCCCGCGAGCCCCTCGAGCTTCCTGATCTCGCTCATCGGCAGCGTCGTGAACAGCTTCAGGAATTTGCCGACGTCGGCGTCCTCGGTGTTGCGCCAGTACTGCCAGAAATCGTACGGCGAGAACTGGTCTGCATTGAGCCAGACCGCGCCTTGTGCGGTCTTGCCCATCTTGGCGCCCGACGCGGTCGTCAGCAGCGGCGTCGTCAGCGCGTACAGTTGATGGGTGCCCATGCGGCGGCCGAGATCGACGCCCATGATGATGTTGCCCCACTGGTCCGAGCCGCCCATCTGGAGCTGGCAGTCGGTGCGCTTGGCGAGCTCGACGAAGTCATAGGCCTGGCAGACCATGTAGTTGAACTCGATGAAGCTCATCTCCTGCTCGCGCTCGAGGCGCAGCCGTACGGAGTCCATGGTCAGCATGCGGTTGACCGAGAAGTGCCGGCCGACGTCGCGCAGCATCTCGATGTAGTTGAGCCTGGTCAGCCACTCGGCATTGTCGAGCATGATGGCGTCGCTCTTGCCGTCGCCATAGCGCAGCACCTTTGCGAACACGCCGCGGATCGAGGCCTTGTTGGCCTCGATCTCGGCGACCGTGCGGATCGCGCGCGTCTCGTCCTTGCCGGAGGGATCGCCGACCATGGTGGTGCCGCCGCCCATCAGCGTGATCGGCTTGTTGCCGGATTGCTGCAGCCAGTGCAGCATCATCATGGTCAGGTAGTTGCCGATATGCAGCGACGGAGCGGTGCAGTCGTAGCCGACATAGGCGATGGCCTCGCCCTTGGCGGCGAGCGCATCCAGCCCCTCGAAATCGGAGCACTGGTGGATGAATCCACGTTCTTGCAGCGTGTTGAGGAAATCCGATTTAAATGCAGTCATCTGTCGGCGGGCCTGACAATTCTTGGTTTACTGTTTTGGGCGCAATTTAAGGGTCTTCCGTGGGAACTCGATTGCCGCCCGCCACTTGGCGCTGTGGTTATAAGATGTGTCCCTCTGGCACAAGATCGGCATGCCGGAGCGGGTCTGTTGAGGACGCTGATCCATGATGTTGACGGCACTCGGCTTGATGAGCGGCACCTCGCTGGACGGGGTGGACGTCGCGCTGATCGAAACCGACGGAAAGCAGGTGAAGGCGTTCGGGCCGTCCGGCTACAGACCCTATAGCCCGGCCGAGCGGAATCTGCTGCGCCAGGCGCTGTCCGAGGCCGTTCACCTGTTGCAACGCGATGCCCGGCCGGGATTTTTGGCCGAGGCGGAACGCGCGGTGACACTGGCGCATGCCGAGGCGGTCGCCGCCTTCGTCGCCCAGAACCGGATGAAGCCGGAGGAGATCGACATTGTCGGCTTCCACGGCCAGACCGTGCTGCACCGCCCGGAAAGGCGGCTGACGGTGCAGATCGGCGATGCGCGGGCGCTGGCGAAAGCCATCCATATCCCCGTGATGCACGATTTCCGCGCTGCCGACGTCGAGGCCGGCGGGCAGGGCGCGCCGTTGGTCCCGGTCTACCACCGGGCGCTGGCGCAATCGCTCGAGCGCGAAGGACCGATCGCCGTGGTCAATATCGGCGGCGTCTCCAACATCACCTATATCGACGGCAACGATACGCTGATCGCGTGCGACACCGGACCCGGCAACGCGCTGCTCGACGATTTCATGTACCGCAGCATGAACCAAGCCTTCGATACGGAAGGCAAGTTCGCCGCGCTCGGCAAGGCCGACGAGGCCTGGATCGCGCGCGCGCTGGAGCTGCCGTTCTTCGCAGCGCCGCCGCCGAAATCGCTCGACCGCAACGACTTTGCCGCGCTCAGGCTTGGCGATGTCGCGCCGGCCGACGGCGCTGCGACGCTCACCGCCTTCACCGCGGCCGCGATCGCCCGCATCATTCCTCTGCTGCCGCGGCGGCCGCGAAGCTGGATCGTTTGCGGCGGCGGCGCGCGTAACCTCACCATGCTGCGCATGCTGCGGGACCGGGTGGGCTCCGCCACCGTCGAAGCCGCAGAGACGCTCGGCTGGGCCTCCGACGCCATCGAGGCGCAGGCGTTCGGATTCCTCGCCGCACGCGGCCTCAAGGGCCTGCCGCTGTCGTATCCCGCTACCACGGGCGTGCCGATGCCGATGACGGGCGGAGTGATCGCGCGGCCGTGAGTTTCGCCGGTCAATGCAAATGCATGGATCTTGACGGATCAATGCAAGTGCATCTATGTTGGAGCGAGTGCATCCAACCGCCGGGATTGTCGTCATGACCACTTCGCTCAAACTGATCAGCCACAAGCTTTGCCCGTATGTGCAGCGCGCCGTGATCGCGCTCAACGAGAAGGGCGTCCCGTTCGAGCGGATCGACATCGATCTCGCCAACAAGCCCGACTGGTTCCTGAAACTGTCACCCCTCGGCAAGGTACCGGTGCTGGTGGTGACGACGGAGAAGGGCGAGGTCGCGCTGTTCGAGAGCAACGTGATCTGCGAATACATCGAGGAGACGCAAGCAGGTGCGAAGCTGCATCCGGCCGATCCGCTGGCCCGCGCCGAACATCGCGCCTGGATGGAATTCGGCTCCGCGATCCTCGGCGACCTCTGGGGGCTGGAGACCACGACGGATCCGGCGACGTTCGACAGCAAGCGCCTGGCGCTATCGGCGAAATTTGCGCGTGTCGAGGCTGCACTTGGCGCTGGGCCGTTTTTCGGCGGCAATAGGTTCAGCCTGGTCGATGCCGTGTTCGCACCCGTCTTCCGCTATTTCGACGTCTTCGACGAGGTGACCGAGCTCGGCATCTTCAGCGATGTGCCGAAGGTGCGAGCTTGGCGAACAGAACTGGCGAAGCGGCCGAGCGTTCAAACAGCTGTGGGCGCGGACTATCCGCAATTGCTGCGCGCGTTCCTGGCGCGCCACGACGCGCACCTCCTAAAGCTCGCAGCCTGAGCCATGTCGCCATCCGTGGCCTGGCTGATGCTGGTGATCGCCGGCGCACTCGATGTGGGCTGGGCAATCTCGATGAAATATGCCGAAGGCTACACGCGCATCGGCTGGAGCATCATTTCTCTGCTGCTGCTCGCCGCCTTCGTGTTGCTGCTCGGGCGGGCGCTGAAGGTGCTTGAAGTCGGCGTCGCCTATTCGGTGTGGACCGGCATCGGTGCCGCCGGCACCTTCGCAATGGGCGTCATGCTGTTCGGCGAGACGCTGAGCGCGATGAAAATCGCCGGGATCGTTTTGGTGCTGGGAGGTATCGCCGCGCTGAAGCTCGCCTAGATCTCTGCGGCCATCTTCGCGAGCGTCGCGATTGTGTTCATGTTGCGGGCCGTGCCGGTCTTGGCGGCGGGGATGACCAGCTTCGACGTGCCCATGCCGTCGCCGTAATGCACGTAGATCTCGCGGCGGCCGAGGCGGACCTCCTCCTTGTTCTGGCCGCGGATTCCGGCGAGCGCATCCGCCGGCGGCGCCTTGTCGAGGAAGATCGCGACGGTGCGGTTGGGTGCGGCCTTGGGAAAGGGATTGTCGGCCAGGACCTGCGCCATCTCGGCGGCGCTGCGCACGAGCACGCCGACCGGCGCGCCGGCATAGGCGTGCAGGCGCTTTTCGAGTGCGCTTTTGATTGCCGATTCCGACTTGCGGCTGGCGAAGACGACGTTGCCGCTGGCGATGTAGGTGCGCACGGCGGTGAAGCCGAGCTCCTCGCACATCGCCTTCAGTTCGCTCATCGGCAGCTTGCCGGTGCCGCCGACATTGACGGCACGGAGCAAGGCGATGAACGCGGCCACGGACGAGCCTCAGCGCACGTTGGCGAGCCGCATGTCGAGGTACGCGGTGATGGTTTCCATCAGCGGCTCGAGCTTGCTGTCGAAGAAATGGTTGGCGCCGGGGATGACCTGCTGGTCGATCACGATGCCCTTCTGCGTCTTCAGCTTCTCGACCAGCGTGTTGACGTCCTTCGGCGGCACCACCGCGTCCTTCTCGCCGTGCACGATGAGCCCCGAGGACGGGCACGGTGCGAGGAACGAGAAGTCGTAGAGGTTAGCTGGCGGCGCAATCGAAATGAAACCCTCGACCTCCGGGCGGCGCATCAGAAGCTGCATGCCGATCCAGGCGCCGAAGGAGAAGCCGGTCACCCAGCAGGCGCGCGCCTCCGGATTGATGGTCTGGGCCCAGTCGAGCGCCGCTGCCGCGTCGGACAGTTCGCCGGTGCCGTGATCGAACGAGCCCTGGCTGCGGCCGACGCCGCGGAAATTGAAGCGCAGCACCGAGAAACCACGATGCGCGAACGCGTAGTAGCACTGGTACACGATCTGATGGTTCATCGTGCCGTGGAACTGCGGATGCGGATGCAGAATCATCGCGATCGGCGCGTTCTTCTGCTTGGCCGGGTGATAGCGGCCCTCGAGGCGGCCAGCGGGGCCGGTGAAAATAACTTCAGGCATGGATGATCTCTGATCCCTTGAAGACGGTCCTCAACAACCAACCGATTGCGCGGACTGCATCGGACTGCTCTGCCGACCAGACCGCGAATGGAAGGGTGGAGCGGCGCCCTCGGATGATGCGCGAGCGGCGCGCGGTGAACTGACGCGCGCGTTCTAACATGAGGCATGGGTCAAAAAGCAAGCATCTTGAACATCCCGCAATCGGCTCAACGTGTTAGCCTGTCACAGCCGCGTCATGGCCAGGCGCTGATCAAGCGCGGATCTGAATCGCGGTTGCCAAGCGCCCGGTGCTGGCCCATGTCGGGGATCGGGGCCGCAGGGGCCGATACCACCAGGACAGGTAATATATTACTTTCATGCCCGACCGCGTCTATCTCGACTGGAATGCGACCACGCCGCTGCGGCCCGAGGCACGGGCTGCGATGGTGGCCGCCTGGGAGCTGATCGGCAATCCGTCCTCGGTCCATGCCGAGGGGCGGGAGGCGCGACGGCTGGTCGAGGACGCCCGCGCGGCGCTCGCCAAGGCGGTGGGCGCGGTGCCGCGAAACGTCGTCTTCACCTCCAGCGGGACCGAGGCCAACGCGCTGGCGCTGTCGGCCGGGCTGCGGAGTGCTTCGGCCGGTCCGGTGCAGAGGCTCCTGATCTCGGCGGTCGAGCATGCCTCCGTGCTGGCCGGGGGCCGATTCCCAGCCGCTTCGATCAGCCAGATCCGGGTCACGCGCTCCGGCGTGGTCGATCTCGATCATCTGAAGGCGCTGCTCGCCGACGGCCCCCCGGCGCTGGTGTCGATCATGGCAGCCAACAACGAAACGGGAGCGCTCCAGCCGGTCGCCGAGGCCGCCCGCATCGTTCATGAATCCGGCGGCCTGATGCACGTCGACGCAATTCAGGCGCTCGGCAAGATTGCTTTTAATATGAACGTTCTGGGCGCAGATCTTGCGACCTTTTCTGCACACAAGATCGGCGGTCCCAAGGGCATCGGTGCGCTGGTTGTCGCCGAAGGGCTGGCCGGATTGGAACCGGTGCTGCGCGGCGGCGGCCAGGAGCTCGGCCGGCGGGCGGGAACCGAGAATGTCGCGGGCATCGCCGGCTTCGGGGCGGCGGTGAAGGCCGCGCTTGAGGCTCTCCCGGAGGATGCGGAGCGCATGGCAAGCCTCAGGGATCGCTTGGAAAACGGCATTCGGGCGATAGCCGGGGCAAGGGTTTTCGCGGATGATGTGACGCGGTTGCCAAATACCGTCCTATTCACCGCCCCCGGACTGAAGGCTGAAACGGCCGTGATTGGCTTCGACCTCGAGGGCATCGCTGTATCGTCCGGCTCGGCCTGTTCGTCGGGGAAGGTCCAGCCGTCCCACGTGCTTTCGGCGATGGGCTTCGATCCGGCCACCGCCCAGGGAGCGGTGCGCCTCAGTCTGGGCTGGTCCACGGGACCCGAGGACATCAATACGGCGTTAGAGGCTTGGCGGAAGCTCGGGAATACCCTACTTAAGGGAGAGCGACGAAACACGGCTTGAACGGTTCTAAGCACGTGCTTTCGGCACGCAAACATCGTAATACTCGTCCGAGTTTGATCCACCGCGGTCCTTGAAACCGCGAGCGGAGGATAGAATGCCAGCCGTCCAAGAGACGGTCGAGCGCGTCAAGCGCATCGACGTCGACCAGTACCGTTATGGGTTTGAGACCCTGATCGAGTCCGACAAGGCCCCCAGGGGGCTGTCGGAAGAGACCGTCAAGTTCATCTCCGAGAAGAAGAACGAACCCGCCTGGATGCTGCAGTGGCGGCTAGAGGCCTATCGGCGCTGGCTGACCATGACGGAACCGACCTGGGCCCGCGTCGACTATCCCAGGATCGACTTCCAGGACCTCTATTATTATTCGGCGCCGAAGCCGAAGAAGACCATCACCTCGCTCGACGAGATCGATCCGGAGATCCTCAAGACCTACGAGAAGCTCGGGATTCCCCTGCGCGAAGTCGCGATGCTCGAGGGCGTCGAGCCCAAGCCCGGTGATCAGGATCCGGCCCGGCGCAAGATCGCGGTCGATGCCGTCTTCGATTCGGTCTCGGTTGCGACCACCTTCAAGGCGGAGCTGAAGAAGGCCGGCGTGATCTTCATGCCGATCTCGGAAGCCATCCGCGAGCATCCCGAGCTCGTGCAGAAATATCTCGGCTCTGTGGTGCCGACCTCGGACAATTTCTACGCGACGCTGAACTCGGCGGTGTTCTCCGACGGCTCGTTCGTCTACGTGCCGCCGGGTGTGCGCTGCCCGATGGAACTGTCGACATACTTCCGCATCAACGAGCGCAACACCGGCCAGTTCGAGCGCACGCTGATCATCGCCGACAAGGGCTCCTACGTCTCGTACCTCGAAGGCTGCACCGCGCCGCAGCGCGACGAGAACCAGCTGCATGCCGCTGTGGTCGAGCTCGTCGCGCATGACGACGCCGAGATCAAATATTCGACGGTGCAGAACTGGTATCCCGGCAATTCGGAAGGCAAGGGCGGCATCTACAATTTCGTCACCAAGCGTGGCGACTGCCGCGGCGACAATTCCAAGATCTCCTGGACCCAGGTCGAAACGGGGTCTGCGATCACCTGGAAATATCCGAGCTGCATCCTGCGCGGCGATAATTCGCGCGGCGAGTTCTATTCGATCGCGATCTCGAACGGCTATCAGCAGGTCGACTCTGGCACCAAGATGATCCATCTCGGCAAGAACACGACGAGCCGGATCATCTCCAAGGGCATTGCCGCCGGCAAGTCGCAGAACACCTATCGCGGGCTTGTCACCGCGCACCGCAAGGCGACCGGCGCGCGCAATTTCACCGCCTGCGATTCGCTGCTGATCGGCGACAAATGCGGCGCGCACACCGTGCCGTATATCGAAGCCAAGAACTCGTCGGCGACGTTCGAGCACGAGGCGACGACCTCGAAAATCTCCGAGGACGTGCTGTTCTACTGCGTGCAGCGCGGGCTCTCCCAGGAAGAAGCCGTCGGCCTCGTCGTCAACGGCTTCGTCAAGGACGTGCTCCAGCAGCTCCCGATGGAGTTCGCGGTGGAAGCGCAGAAGCTGATCTCGATCTCGCTGGAAGGATCGGTCGGCTAGCTCCGGCCTCATCCTGAGGAGGCCGCATAAGCGGCCGTCTCGAAGGATGGATACCGGAAGATTGTTGGCCTCAATCCTTCGAGACGCGCCTACGGCGCTCCTCAGGATGAGGGGATAGATGGAAACAAGATAATGGCTGCTTTGCTTGAAGTGAAAGACCTGCAGGTTCGTGTCGAGGAGCGTGAGATCCTCCACGGGCTGACGTTGACCGTGAACGAGGGCCAGGTGCACGCGATCATGGGGCCGAACGGCTCCGGCAAATCGACGCTGTCCCACGTGATCGCCGGCAAGCCCGGCTATGAAGTCACCGGCGGGCAGATCCTGTTCAGGGGCGAGGATCTGCTTGAGATGTCGCCGGACATGCGCGCGGCCAAGGGCGTGTTCCTGGCGTTCCAGTATCCGGTGGAGATCCCCGGCGTCGCCACCATGACCTTTCTGCGCACGGCGCTGAATGCGCAGCGCAAGGCGCGCGGCGAGAGCGAATATTCGACGCCGGACTTCCTGAAGAAAGTCCGCGAGGTCTCGAAGTCATTGAACATTCCGCAGGACATGCTCAAGCGCGGCGTCAATGTCGGCTTCTCCGGGGGCGAGAAGAAGCGCAACGAGGTGCTTCAGATGGCGTTGTTCGAGCCGAGCCTCTGCATCCTCGACGAGATGGATTCCGGCCTCGACATCGACGCGCTGCGCATTGCCGCCGACGGCGTCAACGCGCTGCGTTCGCCCAAGCGCGCGATGGTCGTCATCACCCATTATCAGCGGCTGCTCAACTACATCGTGCCCGACGTCGTGCACGTGATGTCGAAGGGCCGGGTCGTAAAGAGCGGCGGCAAGGAACTGGCGCTGGAGCTGGAAGCATCCGGCTACGCCCAGTTCGAGGACGCCGCGTAAGGAATTTTGTGATGAACGTTGCTGTGGCAAAGACCGGAAAGGGCCGCGCGGTGAGCGATCTCTTCACCAGCGCCGAAGGCCGGCTGCCGGGTTCGCCGGCGGTGATCGCGGCACGCCGCGAGGCGTTCGAGGCCTATGAGCGTCTCGGCCTGCCGCACCGCCGGATCGAGGAATGGAAATACACCGATCTGCGCGCACTGGTCGGCGAGGTGCTGCCGCTGGCGGCCAGCCCCGATGCGGCTGCGTTGTCGCAGGCCGCGGATGCGGTGAAGGCAAGTGCGATCGCGGGTGCCCGCAAGCTGGTGCTGGTGGACGGCGTGTTCGCGGCCGACCTGTCGGACCTGAAGGCGCTCGGCTCCGAGGTCAGCGTCAAGACGTTGCGTGACGTGCTGGAGAAGGATGCTGCGCTTCTGAAGACCGCCTCGATGGATGCGGTGATCTCGCTGAACGCGGCAATGGCGACGGATGGCGTCGTGCTGTCGATTGCCGACGGCGCGCAACTGTCGGCGCCAATCCAGATCATCCACGTGGCGACCGCTGCTTCGGCATCGGCCTTCACCCGTTCGCAAGTGCGGATCGGGACGGGAGCGCATGCCACCCTCATCGAAAGCTTCGTCGCGGCCGGAAACACGAGCGCCTACCAGGTCAGCGACGCGGTGATCCTCTGGATCGGCGATGACGCCGACGTCGCTTATATCCGCCTGATGGACGATGCGCCTGATGCCGTGAACATCACTTCGCAATTCGTCACTGTCGGCGCCAACACCAAGGTCAACTTCTTCAACATGACCAGCGGCGCCGCGGTCAGCCGCCTCCAGGGCTTCATCACGCTGGCGGGCGAGGGCAGTGAGCTCGCGATCAATGGCGTGAACCTCCTGAAAAAGACCGAACATGGCGACACCACGCTGGTCGTCGACCACGCCGTGCCGAACTGCGTCAGCCGCGAGATCTTCCGGGCCGTGATCGACGACCGTGCCCATTCGGTGTTCCAGGGCCGCATCATCGTCCGTCCCGACGCGCAGAAGACCGACGGCAAGATGATGACCCGCGCGCTGCTGCTATCGGACGAGGCGGAAGCCGACAACAAGCCCGAGCTCGAGATTTTTGCCGACGACGTCTCCTGCGGCCACGGCGCCACCGCCGGCGCGCTGGACGACAACCTGCTGTTTTACCTGAAAGCGCGCGGCCTGCCGGAGAAGCAAGCGCAGGCGCTGCTGATCCAGGCGTTCGTCGGCGAAGCGATCGAGCAAATCGCCGACGACGGCTTGCGCGAGCACGTGATCGGCATTGCCGAGCGTTGGCTGGAGCGGCGCCAATGAGCACGCATCCGGCAGTCAAGAACGGCGCCTATGATGTCGCCCGCGTGCGCCAGGATTTCCCGGCGCTGGCGATGCAGGTCTACGGCAAGCCGCTGGTCTATCTCGACAACGCCGCATCCGCGCAGAAGCCGCAAGTCGTGCTCGATCGCATGACGCAGGCCTATACGAGCGAATACGCCAACGTGCATCGTGGGCTGCACTATCTCGCCAACGCCGCGACCGAAGCCTATGAGGGCGGCCGCATCAAGGTCGCGCAGTTCATCAACGCCCCGCGACCTGAGGAAGTGATCTTCACCCGCAACGCCACTGAAGCGATCAACCTGGTCGCGTCGTCCTGGGGCGAGCCGAACATCAAGGCGGGCGACGAGATCGTCATCTCGATCATGGAGCACCACTCCAACATCGTGCCCTGGCATTTCCTCAGGGAGCGTCATGGCGCGGTGATCAAATGGGCGCCGGTCGATGACGAGGGCAACTTCCTGATCGACGAATTCGAGAAGCTGTTGACCGCGAAGACCAAGCTGGTCGCGATCACGCAGATGTCGAACGCGCTCGGCACCATCGTCCCGGTCAAGGACGTCGTCAAAATCGCGCACGCCCGCGGCATTCCGGTGCTGGTCGACGGCAGCCAGGGCGCGGTGCATCTGCCCGTCGACGTCCAGGACATCGGCTGCGATTTCTATGTCTTCACCGGGCACAAGGTTTACGGGCCGACCGGCATCGGTGTGCTCTGGGCCAAGTACGATCACCTCGTCGCGATGCGTCCCTACAACGGCGGCGGCGAGATGATCCGCGAGGTCTCGCGCGAGATCGTCACCTACGGCGATCCCCCGCACAAATTCGAGGCCGGCACGCCGGCCATCGTCGAGGCCGTCGGCATCGGCGCCGCCATCGACTACGTCAATTCGATCGGCAAGGAGCGCATCGCCGCGCACGAGCACGACCTCGTCACCTATGCCCAGGGCCGCCTGCGCGAGATCAACTCGCTGCGCCTGATCGGCACCGCCCGTGGCAAGGGTCCGGTGATCTCGTTCGAACTCAAGGGCGCGCACGCCCACGACGTCGCAACCGTGATCGACCGCCAGGGCATCGCGGTGCGCGCCGGCACCCATTGCGTGATGCCGCTTTTAGAGCGGTTCAACGTCACAGCCACATGCCGGGCGTCGTTCGGCATGTATAATACGCGGGAAGAAGTCGATCATCTGGCTCAGGCGCTGCTGAAGGCGCGGGATTTGTTCGCATGAGTGACACCGCCGAAATCAAAACCAATCCGATGGAAACCCGGTCGGCGCTGCCGCCGGAAGAAACCGAGCGTCTCACCACCGAGATCATCGCCGGGCTGAAGACCGTGTTCGACCCGGAAATCCCGGCTGACATCTACGAGCTCGGCCTGATCTACAAGGTCGAGATCAAGGACGATCGTTCGGTCGACGTGCAGATGACGCTGACGACCCCGAACTGCCCGGCCGCCGGCGAGCTGCCGACCATGGTCGAGAACGCGGTCGCCAGCGTTCCCGGCGTCGGCGTGGTCGACGTCAAGGTGGTCTGGGAGCCGGCCTGGACGCCGGAACGCATGAGCGACGAGGCCCGCCTCGTCCTCAATATGTGGTGACACTGACGCACCTCGCTTTGCAGAACTGGCATTGAATTCGCTCCGCAACGGACCACATCACTGACATGACCCAGATATCGTCCGGCTCGACACCAGCATCCACCGCCAAGCCGCGGCGGCCCCGCCCGCAAGTGATGCGGCTGACCGATGCCGCCGCCCAGCGCATCAGCGAGCTGACCCAGCGCGCCGACTCGGAGATCGTCGGCCTGCGCGTCGGCGTGAAGAATGGCGGCTGTGCCGGCCAGTCCTACACGGTCGAATACGCCCATGACGTCCGCCCGACCGACGAGGTGGTCGAGGACAAGGGCGTCAAGATCCTGGTCGATCCCAAGGCCGTGCTGTTCCTGCTGGGGACCGAGATGGACTACAAGGCCGACAAGATGCAGGCCCAGTTCGTCTTCAACAACCCCAACCAGATCTCCGCCTGCGGTTGCGGCGAGTCGGTCGAACTGCGCCCGGCCAAGATCGACGGGTAGCCCCGGCTCGCGCCTCTCGCTCCGCCGTCGTCCCGGCGAAGGCCGGGACCCATACCGCGTGATCTCGCGATGATGCGCGGTATCCGTACCGGCGCTGTCAAGATTGCCAGTCTTCGCTAAACTACTCCCTGGGGTTATGGGTCCCGGCCTGCGCCGGGACGACGATGGGAAGGCACCGGGGCCATGGACCGCGAATTCCTGATCGACCTGTTCGCCGATTTCGGCCCGGTCACGATCCGCAAAATGTTTTCCGGCTACGGCATCTCCGCCGACGGCATCAACTTCGCGCTTGCTTTGCGCGCCGGCCTGTTCTTCCGCGCCGACGAGCAGACCATCCCGAATTACGAGGCCGAAGGCTCAAAACCGTTCCAGTATTCGACGCGCGCCAAGACCGTGGTGGTGAACTCCTACTGGGAGCTGCCGGCGCGCCTGTTCGACGATTCCGAGGATCTCGTACGTTGGGCGAGGGCCGCGCTCGCCGCCGCCCAGCGCGCCAGGGTGAAGAAGCGGCCGAAGGCGAAGAAGAAAGAGGCCGAGAAGGTGCAGCCGAAGAAGCTCGTTACCAAGAAGCGGCCAGCAAAGAGACCATCCAGGACCTCGGTGCGTAAGGTGGGCAAAGCGACTCGTCCGACGTAGCTCGCAGAGCGAAGGCGGAAGCGTGCCTATCGCTGAGTTCGTAGGGTGGGCAAAGCGGAAGCGTGCCCACCGACAGGAAGGTCATCTGGAGAGATGGTGGGCACGGCGCGTTGCGCCTTTGCCCCCTACGCGACTTCAATCCACGGCCCTTGTCAGGCCGACCCTCATATCTTTGGCCATGTAAACGCAGGTGCCGTCGGCAAGCACGCGCCCGTCGGCAAATCCCAGGACCAGCTTGCCGCGCCTGACTTGGCGCATCGCGACCTCGTAGCGCACGCGGCGCGTCTGCGGTGTGACGGATCCCGTGAACGCCACCTCGCCGACGCCGATGGCGCGGCCCTTGCCCGGTGAGCCCGACCAGCCCAGCCAATAGCCGATCATCTGCCACATGGCATCGAGCCCCAGAGAGGCCGGCATCATGGCGTCACCGCGAAAGTAGCAATCGAAGAACCAGTGGCCCGGCGCGATATCCAGCTCGCCGACGATGTGTCCCTTGCCGAATTCACCGCCGTCCAGGCTGAGCTCGGTGATGCGGTCCATCATCAGCATGGGCGGAGCCGGCAATTGCGCGTTGCCGGGGCCAAAATAGCCGCCTTCGCTCGACCTCAGCAGTTCGTCCCTGGTGTAGGACGGTTGCGGCAGGTGAAAATCAATTGGGTTTGGCAAGACGACAACACCTTTGCGTGCGCGGGGGAGGTGCAGGAGGCCGGCAATGCAGCTCCAGATGTCGTAGCTCCCGGAGCAAAGTCAAGCCGCATCCTGAGAAGACCGCGCGGCGGTCGTTTCGAAGCATGGCCGCGAGCTAGACCGGGGGCCGTCATGGTTCGAGACGGGTTTGCGCGCCTCCTCACCATGAGGGTTGAGCAGTTCTCGGATTGGAGATGGCTACGCCACGCGGCTGCGCGTCTCGATCGCGTATTCGGGATCGGCTTCGCAGATCACGCGGTTGCGGCCGTTGCGCTTGGCGGCGTAGAGGCAGGCGTCAGCGCGTTCGATCAGCGCGTCGGTGTCGTCGCCCTGCTGCAGCAAGGAGACGCCGACGGAGACGGTGACGCGGCCGAGGATCTCGCCGGTCGACTTCTTCTTCAATTCCTTCGCCATCACGGCGTGGCGGATATGGTCGGCGACCGTGAGCGCCTGGCGCAGGGCGGTGTTGGGCAGCACCACGGCGAACTCCTCGCCGCCATAGCGCGCGGTGATGTCCTGGCCCTTGATGCTCTGTTTCAAGGACACGCCGACCAGCCGCAGCACCTGATCACCGGTGAGATGGCCATACGAATCGTTGAAGGACTTGAAGTGGTCGATATCGAACAGCAGCAGCGACAGCGGCTCGCCTGAGGCAAGTGCGTTCTGCACGGCCGAGGCGATCATGCGATCGAAATATTTGCGGTTGCCCAATCCCGTCAACGGATCGGTCAGGCTTTCGGTGCGGATCGCTTCGAGGCTCTGTTGGAGATTGTTGATCTCGTGCTTCGACAGCGTCAGCCGGTCTTCCAGTGCCTTGTTGGCCTCGCGCATCTCGCCGGTCGAGCGCAGCAGTCTCTCGACGATCGTCCCGATCTGCTCGCGGCTCTTGGCCGACGACAATTGTTCGGCCGCGTCCGACAGGCTGGAATCGTAGGTGCCGTTTATGTTGAGCGCGTGACCGAGGACATTCATCACATCGTCGATCTCGCCGATCACTCGCGCGCCGACCTTGTCGATCCGATCGGTGGTCTTGATGTGGGAGAGATAGGTATCGTGGATCTGTTCGAGATCGGCTTCGGTCAGCTTGCCGCTGCGCGCCAGCGTCTCGTTGATGATCTTGTTGAGCGGCGCGTTGTAGCCGGTGGCGTAGACGTACCAGATCTCGTAATTGCGGGGAATCGCGGTTTGCCTGAGCGACCGGATTTGACCGAGCGCCACGTCGGCGAACGCCATCGTGCGTTCGTGTTCGTCAAGCACGTTGACCACTGAACATTCCCCACGACGATCGGTGCGCAGCCGATCGCAGCAATAGCTATAAATTATGTTCGTAGGCTAACGGACGATCGTGAACGACCCGTAAATGTACGTGGCTGAATGCATCCAAAAAGTGCTGGTTGTGTCTTGTGCAACCAAAGCCTGCAGCGCAACGCGCTTCAGGCGCCGGCGGGGGAGCGAACCGGCCGCAGCAGAAATGCCGGCAGATGCGAGTGATCGCCGGGCTCGTTATCGGCTTCACGTTGGCGGCGCGGCTCGGGCCGGCCAATCGAGGGCACGTGCGATGGATTGGCCGGTGGGCGCGATCCGCTGCGCGCCTCGGATGACGGCTTGGCTTCGCGCGGAGGCCTTGCCTCGCGTGCAGGCCTTGCTTCACGCTCAGCTCTTGGCTCGCGTTCAGGTCTCGGCTCGGGGACGGAGCGTGTTTCGGCTGGAGGCCGCGCCTCGCGCGGTTCGTGGCTGCGCTCACGGTCGCGACCGCGCGCCGGCTTGCCGCGTCCGCCGCGTGAACGTTCACGGCCGCGTTGTTCGCGCGGACGCTCGCTCGCATCGGAAGCATCGGTGCGGACTTCGAAGTCGCCCTCGGCACGCGGAATGGTTTGGCCGATCAGCTTTTCGATCGCCACCATCGATTTCTGGTCGAGCGGCGTCACGAGCGAGATCGCCATGCCGGAGCGACCGGCGCGGCCAGTGCGGCCGACGCGGTGAACATAGTCGTCGGGATAGTGAGGAACGTCGAAATTGAAGACGTGGCTGACCTCGGGAATGTCGAGGCCGCGGGCGGCGACGTCGGAGGCGACCAGCAGCGGCAGTTCGCCCTTGCGGAACTGTTCGAGCGCCGCTGTGCGGGCTGACTGGTCCATGTCGCCGTGCAGCGCGCCGACGCTGAAACCGTGCTTCTGCAGCGATTTATGAACGACGGCGACTTCGCGCTTGCGATTGCAGAAGATGATCGCGTTCTGGAGATCCTTGGCCTCGCGCAGCAG
Source organism: Bradyrhizobium sp. Kon10 (assembly GCF_055807395.1). Lineage (NCBI taxonomy): Bacteria > Pseudomonadati > Pseudomonadota > Alphaproteobacteria > Hyphomicrobiales > Nitrobacteraceae > Bradyrhizobium > Bradyrhizobium sp. Kon10. The sequence continues at coordinate 283,424 of NZ_JBVVOZ010000004.1, forward strand.
GCGTCGCAGCAATTCGCGCTTTTCATGCGCCTCGCGCCCGGCCGGAACCTGACACTGCGTAACGGTGACCGCGGTGGTGGCGGGCTTGGAGACTTCGACCTTCTGCGGATTGTGCAGGAAGGTCTCGGTGATGCGCCGAATTTCCGGCGGCATGGTCGCGGTGAAGAACAGGGTCTGCCGCGTGAACGGGACGAGCTTGCAGACGCGCTCGATGTCGGGAATGAAGCCCATGTCCAGCATGCGGTCGGCTTCGTCGATGACGAGCAGCTCGACGCCGGTGAGCAGGAGGCCGCCGCGTTCGGTATGGTCGAGCAGGCGGCCCGGGGTTGCGATCAGCACGTCGACGCCGCGCGTCAGCTTGGCATCCTGGTCGCCGAACGAGACGCCGCCGATCAGCAGCGCGACGTTGAGTTTCTGGCCGGCGCCGTAGCGGTCGAAGTTCTCCTTGACCTGCGCCGCGAGTTCGCGGGTCGGCTCGAGGATCAGGGTGCGCGGCATGCGCGCCCGGGCGCGACCCTTTTCGAGGATGGTGAGCATCGGCAGCACGAAGGCCGCGGTCTTGCCGGTGCCGGTCTGGGCGATGCCGAGCACATCCTTGCGAGCGAGGACGTGGGGGATCGCCTGTTCCTGGATGGGGGTGGGGGTGGTGTAACCGGTGGCCGCCACTGCGGCGAGGACTTTTTCGGATAGTCCGAGATGGGTAAAGGACATTGAGCCTCTGGTCGAAACCGCCGTTCGGAATCGAGGGTAATAAGGCTGTCGCGTTCCACCCCGAAACGGCGCGCTTTCAAAGAAGCTGGGGGTGCTGACTCACGCGAACAAAGCGCAAGGCTCAGGAATCGCTCTTCGATACCGAGCCGCGTCGACCCGGAACATAGGGGGGAATCGGCTAAAGTCAATGGAGCAGCCGCGGGAAGGCCCTAAAAACTCTGGGGTTTTGCCCAAATAACGGGCGCGGCTCGCTTTTCCGCGGCCACCGCCGGCCTGGTCGGAACCTCAGCGGCCGGTTGAACCCTGCCAATGGGTTAGCCGACTACGACATCAGTGGCGAGAGCTCCCCGAAAGCGGTCAAATCGATCCGGTCGGGGCGATCCTGCAACGGGGATTTTCGATGCGACATCGGCTTTTCAGATTCCTGGTGGCACTTGCTGCCGTGGCAGGCCTCGGCAGCTTCGCAAGCGCCGCACATGCCGAAAAGCGCGTCGCGCTCGTCGTCGGTAACAACGACTACAAGAACGTCCCGAAGCTCCTGAAGGCCGTCAACGACGCCCGCACCATGGGCGACACGCTGAAGCAGCTCGGCTTCCAGGTGATGGTTGCCGAGAACCAGAACCGGCAGCAATTCTCCGAGACGTTGCTCGCCTTCGACCGGGCGATCGAGCCCGGCGACACCGCGTTCTTCTTCTACGCCGGCCACGGCTTCGAGATCGCGGGCCAGAACTACCTGCTGCCGACCGACGTGCCGGCGGCGGCGGAAGGCCAGGAAGAGCTGGTGCGCGACGCCTCGGTTCTGGCCGACCGCATCGTCGAACGTCTCCAGAACAAGAAGGCGCGGACATCGATCCTGGTGTTCGACGCCTGCCGCAACAATCCGTTCGAGCGCAGCGGCACGCGCGCGGTCGCCGGCGGCGGCGGGCTCGCGCCGATGACGCAACTGCCCGAGGGCGTGTTCTCGGTGTTCTCGGCAGGTCCCCGCCAGACCGCGCTCGATCGTCTCTCCAATGACGATGCCAATCCCAATTCGGTGTTCACGCGCACCTTCGCCAGGGAATTGCTCCAGCCCGGCGAGAATCTGGTGCAGGTGGCGCAGCATACGCGCCGTCTGGTCAGCGAGATGGCCGACACCGTCAAGCACAAGCAGGTGCCGGTCTATTTCGACCAGATGGTCGACGACGTCTTTCTCAGCGGCATCGCCAAGGATGCCGCCGCCGCCGCGCGGCCGGCCGATCCGCCGCCGCAGCAGCTTGCGGCACTGCCGCCGGTCTCGGTGCCGCGCGTGCCGAAGGAGGAGACCACCAACGCGCCGATCGCGAGCTTCTCGCGCCACAATGGCGGTTGGAGCGTGACGTTCTCCTTTGCTGATCCGACGCTGGGAGTATCCTGGCGTATGGCCGGCAATGGCGATTTCCGCGAGACCGGCTTCATCGACACGCTCGATCCGCGCACGCGCAGGCGGATGCCGAATCCGTCGATCGAATTGCCGCCGGATGCGCAGGCCGGCACGATCGAGGTCCGCTATGTCGATCAATCCGGCGACTTGCAGGGACCGTTCCCGATCAAGTTCGATCCCGAAGCGGCGTTGATCCGCGACCAACGCAAGATCCTCGACATGACCGCTACGAGCTGGCTGTCATTCCGCGAGTTCAACGGGCTCTTGGTGTACTACACGCACCTGGTCTCCTACCGCTGCGCCATCCGCGAGGCGCGGATCGGGTTCGACACAGCCGTGCCCGACAAGGTGCTGAAGCTACCGCCCTGCGATCTCCGGGATCCCACTGCGGTCTCGGCGGGCATGCTGCTTTACCAGAAGCTTCCGCCGACAACGCAATTCATGTCGATCGAATTGACCTATCGCGACGGCAGCGTGTCGGAGATCAAGACGTTTCGCACGGCGAACCGCAGCAACAATTGAACATGCCTTGGACGCCTGCCTGCGCTACAATCGGTCAACAAGGATCGATGCAGTCGTGAGGCCGGGTCATGGATGGAACCACGTCAGATCACCCCGCAACCCGCTCCATCAAAGTCCGCTGCTGCGTCGTCGGCGGCGGCCCTGCCGGCATGATGCTCGGCTATCTCCTGGGGCGTGCCGGTATCGACGTTGTGGTGCTGGAGAAGCACGCGGATTTTTTCCGCGACTTTCGCGGCGACACCGTGCATCCCTCGACGCTCCAGGTGATGGACGAGCTCGGCCTCATCGACGCGTTTCTCAAGCTGCCGCATCAGCAGCTGCAGAAGATGGAGGGCCTGTTTGGCGGCACGCATGTGCGGCTCGCCGACCTCAGCCGGCTGCGCACCAAATATCCTTTCATCGCCTTCATGCCGCAATGGGATTTTCTGAATTTCCTGCGCGAGGCCGGCCGCCGCTTCGCCTCGCTCAAGGTGATGATGAGCACGGAGGCGGTCGACCTGATCCGCCGCGGCGACACCATCACCGGCGTGCGCGCAAAGACGCCGGACGGCACGATCGACATCGAGGCCGATCTTACCGTCGCGTGCGACGGCCGGCATTCGCTGCTGCGCGAGCGCGCCGGCCTCGCGGTCGAGGAGATCGGCGCGCCGATGGACGTGCTGTGGTTCCGTGCGGGCCGGACGCCCGACCGGACCGAAAACCTGTTCGCGCGGGTTGAGCCCGGCCGGATGATGGTCACCTTCGACCGTGGTGATTATTGGCAATGCGCCTATGTCATCGCCAAGGGGCAATACGATGCAGTGAAGGCGAGGGGACTGCCGGCGCTGCTCGACGACATCGTGCGCATGGCGCCGGTCCTCAAGGGCGGAATTGTCGACGTGAAAAGCTTTGACGACATCAAGCTGCTCACCGTTGCCATCAACCGCCTGACGCGCTGGACGCGGCCGGGCCTGCTCTGCATCGGCGATGCCGCGCATGCGATGTCGCCGGTCGGCGGCGTCGGCGTCAATCTCGCCGTGCAGGATGCGGTTGCGACTGCAAACCTGCTGGCTGAGAGACTGACGCGCGGCCGTCCATCCGACGACGAGCTCGATGCCGTGCGACGCCGCCGCGAGTTTCCGGTGAAGATGACGCAGCGAATGCAGGTGATCGTGCAGAACAACATCATCAGCGGCGCGCTGAGAGGCGGCGACCGGCCGCTGAAGGTGCCGTTGCTCCTGCGCCTCATCAGCGCGCTGCCGTGGCTTCAGGGCATCACGGCGCGCTTCATTGCGCTCGGCGTGCGGCCGGAGCACGTTCATTCGAAAGCGGCGCCGGGCGGTGACGCAGAAATTCGTCAAGGATAACGCCGCGTTAAAGCGCGCGCGGCGCGTTGCGCGCGTGCAACAGCGCGGGCGCATTCAAAGCCGGCTATACGCCAATCCGGCGCCTTAACTCTCTTGATTCAAATTTGAGTAAGAACTGCGTGTGAGCGTGCATCCATCAAAGGACACGGGGTGTACCATGCGTAACAAGTTGATTGCCGCCTTCGCCTGCACGACCGCTCTGGTTTCGGCGGGCGCTGCTTCTGCCGCTGATCTCGGCGCGCGGCCGTACACCAAGGCACCGGCCTATATCGAGCCGCTGTTCAACTGGACCGGCTTCTATGTCGGCGGCCACATCGGCGGCGCCTGGACCAACGAGCAATTCATCAACAACGGGGGCGGTGCGCCGTTCGGCGATCTGACGCCGGGGCAGGGCTATCGTCAGCGCGGGGCGGGCCTGATGGGCGGCGCCCAGATCGGCTACAACTGGCAGGCCAACAACTACGTGTTCGGCATGGAAGGCACGATCTCGGGCCTCGACAACAAGGGCACCGTCCTCAACACCGCGTTCGGTGCCGGTGACGACGTCTTCACCTGGCGCACCAACGTTCTCGCGACCGTCGTCGGCCGCGCCGGCTTCGCCGTGCAGAACAATCTATTTTACATCAAGGGCGGCTATGCCGGCGTGAACAACCGTCTCAACGTGACAGATACGGTCGGTGCGGCGACGGGTTCTGGCGGTCAGACCCACTGGGCCAACGGCTGGACCGTCGGCGCGGGTTGGGAATACGGCGTGACCCGCAACTGGATCGTCGGCCTCGAATACAACTACGCCGCCTTCGGCAGCCAGACCTATCAGCTTGGCGGGACCTCGGGTAACTACACCTTCGACGCCAAGCCGCGCGACATCCAGTGGGCCGTCGTGCGCGCCAGCTACAAGTTCGACGCACCGGTCATCGCGCGCTACTGAGCACATCGACGAACGATCGATCAGCCAACAAGAAAATCACCACCATCAATTCAAAAGCCCCGGCTTCGTCCGGGGCTTCTTTTTTGTGTGCGGGGCAGGCTCACGCCATCACCGAGAACCCACCGTCGACGGGGATCGCGGTGCCCGTGACGAAGGCCGATGCGGGTGAGGCGAGGAACACCGCGATGCCGGCGAAGTCGTCGATGTCGCCCCAGCGCCCCGCAGGCGTGCGTGCCAGAACCCGCTCGTGCAATCCCGAGACCTGCTGCCGCGCGCCGCGCGTCAGCTCAGTGTCGATCCAGCCCGGCAGGATGGCATTGACCTGGATGTTGTCCGGCGCCCACGCATTGGCGCAGGCGCGCGTGTACTGCACGATGCCGCCCTTGCTCGCCGCATAGGCAGCCGCGAAACTCGCGCCGAAGATCGACATCATCGAGCCGATATTGATCACCTTGCCGTTGCCGGACGCCTTGAGCGCGGGGTAGGCGGCCTTCGAGCACAGAAAGGCGCTGGTGAGGTTGGTCGCGATGACCTTGTTCCATTCGTCGAGCTCGAGCTCGTGCGGCGGCTTGCGGATGCTCATGCCGGCGTTGTTGACGAGGATGTCGATGCGGCCGAGATCCCGGACCACGCGCTCGACCATGGTGGCGACGGCCGCCTTGTCGGTCACGTCCGTGGTGACGGCAATCGCCCTCACGCCGCGCTGTTTGAGATCGGCAACCGCAGTGGCCGATTTGGCTTCGTTGCGGCCGACCACGGCGATGTCGGCGCCGGCCTCGGCAAGCCCGTGAGCCAGGCCGAGCCCAATGCCGCCGTTGCCTCCCGTGACGATCGCGACCTTGCCGCGGAGATCGAACCGGCTGGATGTCATGCTTTATTCCCTGGTTTCTTCTATGGATTGCTCTGCCAGATCAGCACCAGCCCCAGACCGGCCATGGCAGCGCCATACCCCGCCCATTGCAGCTGGTTGACCATGAAGCTCGATCGCGGCCACGGGACGGTACCCGTGCCCTGTCCGATCCAGAGCAGCCCGACAGCGAGGGCAAACAGGCCTGCGATCAGCAGAAATCTGCGCATGCATTCCCTCCTATGGATCCGCCTCTGTCATGCCGCTGCATCAAAGATGTCCGCGGGCATGAAGCTTGGGCTGCACAGTAGCCGGCTTTGCTTCGGATACAATGGGTCACGAGCGCAACGAGCGCGCTGCCTGGAACAGCGCAAATGTGGGGAAAGGCTCTCAGCTCGATCCAAGTAAACTCAGCTCACCTCGTAACGAAAAAGCCCCGGACGGCGCCGGGGCTTTGACATTCGATGTTGAGCTTCGATCAGTATTTCGCGACCACCGGGCCCGCATTGAAGCGATAGACCAGGGCCGTACTGACGGTCTGCACCCAAGGCTTGAAGGTGACCGACAGGCCGGTCGGCGTGCCGCCGAAGGCAGGCGTGAGTGTCATCGGCAGTGACGCGCGATCATAGTAAGCGCTGCGGTATTCGGTCTTCATGAACCAGCCGGGGGCAGCGATGCCAAGGATGTCGAGGCTGTTCTCGATGCCGCCGCCGACGAACCAGCCATCGCGATGGAAGGATGGCGTTGCGTAAAAGGCGACGCCGGGCAGACGGAGGGAACTGAGAGTGTTGCCGGACCATTCGGAGCCCGTGTAGCCCGCATTGACATACGACAAGACGTTGGGCGCAGCGAGATATCCGAGCCGCAGGCCGGCTGCGTAGCTGGTGCGAAGCTTTTCCGTCCCCTCCGAATTGGCCATGAACGTTTCGTTGAGCGAACCGTGAATATCCCCGAATTGTCCGTCAGCGAAAGCACCGGCAACCCAATTGCCGTTGAATTGCCAGTCGTATCCGAGACCAACGGTTCCGAACCAACCGCTGCCTCCCTGGCGTTGGTCGCGCGTGAAGGGCGTAATGGGACCGCCTAGGATCGCGTTGGTCTCGACGTTGCTCTCCGCGCTCCAAAGCCCGCCGCCGGCGCCGCCGAAGACGTAGACGCCGGTCCAGCTTGGTCCTGCGGCAGCCGCGGGAGCCTTGGTGTAGAGGCGCGGAGAGGCATCCGCAGTCGCGGGCATGCCCTTGTCGTTGAACCGGTAGACCAGCGAAGTGCTGATGGTCTGTACCCAAGGCTTGAAAGTGATGGCGGTGCCAAGCGACGAGCCGGCAGGGCCACATACAGTCGCCGCCTCGCCGGCGGCCGTGCAGGTCTCGGCCAAGGTGGTGCGGTCGTAGAACGCGGACCGATATTCGGTCTTCATGAACCAGCCTGGCGCGCTGATGCCGAACAAGCTGAGATTGTTCTCGACGCCACCGCCAACGAAGAAGCCATTGCGACGGAAAGACGAAGTGGTGGCGAGCGCCGCAGTCGACGTGCCAGGGAACGCGGAAAGCGTGGACAGGCTGGCGCCGGACCATTCGGAGCCCGTATAGCCGGCGTTCACGTAGGACAGCACGTTCGGAGCGACCAGGTAGCCGAGCCTTGCGCCTGCGGCGTAGCTCGTGCGGAGCTTTTCGCGTCCCTCCATGCCGAAAAATGAGTCCGACATGGAGCCGCTGATGTCGCCGAACTGTCCGTCCGCGAAGACGCCGGCAACCCAGCGGTTGGCGAACTGGAAATCGTAGCCGGCGCCGACCGTGCCGAACCAGCCCCTGCCGCCCAGCCGCTGGTCGCGCGTGAACGGCGCGCCAGGCGGTCCGAAGAAGCCGATTGTTCCGTCGCTGACGAGATTGCTGTCGGCGCTCCACAGACCGCTGCCGCCGCCGCCGAAGACGTAGAAGCCGGTCCAGCTCGCGACCGCAGCCGGAGCAGGGGCTTTGACAGACGGTCTGGGCGCGAGATCGGCGGCGGATGCCGAGCCGCCGATCAGGGCGATTGCCGTCGTCGTGAGCAGCAGCTTCTTCATTGTCATGGTTCCAGCAATCCGAGCCAACGCGCCAGCCATCAGTCTCGCGCGATTCCAAAGTTCCATGGAACTTCTAGCCGATTGTTGGCCGAAGAGCTGTTGCGAGAATGGTACAGGGCTTGAGCGGTCGGACGGGCTAGCACGACGTGCGCGGATTATTCCGTCAGCCTGTTGCCAAACAAAAAAGCCCCGGACGATGCCGGGGCTTTGATGTCTCAGATCGAGATCAGATCAGTACTTCGCGACGACCGGGCCGGTCCAGTTGAAGCGGTAAACCAGCGAGGTCGAGATCGTCTGGTTCCAGGAGTTGGCACGGATGCTGTCGATACCTGTCGGCAGGTTGGTCGCGTCGGACAGTTCGTCCCGGGTCTTCGCGCCGTAGAAGGCCGAACGGTATTCGGTTTTCATGAACCAGCCCGGCGCAGTGATGCCGAAGATGTTCAGGTTGTTCTCGACACCGCCGCCGACGAACCAGCCGTTGCGATTGTAGCCGGCGAGATGGACACCAGCGGGAGTGCCAGCCAGGTTGGTGAAGCTGGTGCTGCCGAAGTGAGCGCCCGAGTAACCGCCGTTGACGTAGGAAAGGACGTTCGGAGCGACCAGCCAGCCGAGGCGCACGCCGGCGGCCCAGGAATCTTCCAGCTTCTGGCTGCCCGTGAGGCCGAGCAGAGGATCCTGAACGGTTGAGCGGATGCTGCCGAACTGGCCGTCAGCGAACACGCCGGCGACCCAGGTGCCGCTGAACTGCCAGTCGTAGCCGAGACCGACGGTGCCGAACCAGCCCGAGCCACCCTGACGCTGCGTGATCGTCAGCGGCGTGCCGGTCGGGGTCGCGAGGATGCTCTGGTCAGAGGCCGAAATGCCGCCGCCAGCGCCACCGAAGATGTAGAAGCCGGTCCAGTTGGCAACCGGAGCCGCCATCGGAGCCTTCACATAGGGGCGCGCCGCGAGATCAGCCGCCGAGGCCGAACCGGTCATCGCCGCCGCCGCGGTCAGAGCCAGCAAAATCTTCTTCATGATAAATCCCCAACCTAGGTCTGTGGTGCAGGCGCGAGCGCACTGAAGTCCGAGTGATCTGATGCCCCGACTATAGACGTTTCTCTCCGAAATGCTGTTGCAGGGCAGGCACAGTCGCCGGAAAACGCCGGCCGGACGGCGGTTTGGAGGACGATTGACTGGGTCGAAAAAGCTACACGGAATCATAGTGTTGCGTGCTTTTTCGGAGTTCTGCTGCGGGTAAGTTTTTGTTAGCAAATGCGCCTCTGTCCGAAACGGAGGCAGTCCTGCTTTGGCCTTGGCGCCTGTGAGTCGTTGGCCGAGTCGCGGGTCGTGCTGGACGGCGGCCTGCCTGAATCAGCCGGAAAGAGCCGCACTGAAAAAGCCCCGGCGTTGAGCCGGGGCTTTTTCGCGGAAAACCGCTGCTTCAGACGTCGAGCAAATCGTCGTTGGCGAATTCGGCCTTGTCCGAGATGAACGCGAATCGCGCTTCCGCCTTGGTGCCCATCAGGCGCTCCACCGAATCGGCCGTGGTGTCGCGGTCATCCGCGAGCAGCACCACCTTCAGCATGGTCCGCTTGGCCGGATCCATGGTGGTCTCCTTGAGCTGCGCCGGCATCATCTCGCCGAGGCCTTTGAAGCGGTTCACCTCGACCTTGGCATTGGCGTTGAACTCGCTCTTGATCAGCGCCTCCTTGTGCGCGTCGTCACGGGCGTAGATCGACTTGGTGCCGACTGTCAGCTTGTAAAGCGGCGGCACCGCAAGGAAGAGATGCCCTTCGTCGATCAGCCGCGGCATCTGCCGGTAGAAGAAGGTGATCAAGAGCGAAGCGATGTGGGCGCCGTCGACGTCGGCGTCGGTCATGATGATGATGCGCTGATAGCGCAGATCCTCTTCGCGATACTGGGCCAGCATGCCGCAGCCGATCGCCTGCACGAGGTCGGCGAGCTGGGTGTTTGCCGTCAGCTTGTCCTTGCCGGCGGAGGCGACGTTGAGAATCTTGCCGCGCAGCGGCAGCACGGCCTGGGTCTTGCGGTCGCGCGCCTGCTTGGCGCTGCCGCCGGCCGAGTCACCCTCGACGATGAAGAGTTCTGAGCCCTCCAAGCCTGCATCGCTGCAGTCGGCGAGCTTGCCGGGCAGGCGCAGCTTCTTGCCGGCGGTTTTGCGCGCGGTCTCCTTCTCCTGGCGGCGGCGCAGCCGCTCCTCGGCGCGATCGATCACGAAATCGAGCAGCCTGTTGGCCTGGTTCGGATTGCCGGAGAGCCAGTGGTCGAACGGATCCTTCATCGCTTGTTCGACGATGCGCTGCGCTTCGGCCGTGGCAAGGCGATCCTTGGTCTGGCCCTGGAATTCGGGCTCGCGCACGAACACCGAGAGCATCACGGCCGCGCCGACCATCACGTCTTCCGAGGTGATGGAGGCCGCGCGCTTGCCCTGGCCGACGCGCTCGGCATGATCCTTCAGGCCGCGCAACAGCGCGCTGCGCAGGCCGGACTCGTGCGTGCCGCCGTCGGGCGTCGGCACGGTGTTGGTGTAGGACGACAGGAAACCATCGGCATCCGCGGTCCACGCCACCGCCCATTCGCAGGCGCCATGCGCGCCGTTGCGCCCGGATTTGCCTGAGAAGATGTCGGCATGCACCAGCGTGTCGGCATGGATCGCAGCGGCCAGATAATCCTTCAAGCCACCGGGGAAGTGGAACGTCGCTTCCGCCGGCACGTCCTCGACGCCCTTCAACAGCTCGGGCGCACAATTCCAGCGGATCTCGACGCCGCCGAACAGATACGCCTTCGAGCGCGTCATCTTGAACAGGCGCTGCGGCTTGAACGCGGCCTTGGCACCAAAAATGTCGGTATCGGGCTTGAAGCGCACCCGCGTGCCGCGGCGGTTGTTGATCTTGCCGAGATCCTCGAGCTTGCCCTTCGGGTGCCCGCGCTCGAACGTCATGCGGTAGAGTTTCTGGCTGCGCGCGACCTCGACCTCCAGCAAGGAGGAGAGGGCGTTCACCACCGAGATGCCGACGCCGTGCAAGCCACCCGAAGTCTCGTACACCTTGGAGTCGAACTTGCCGCCCGAGTGCAGCGTGCACATGATGACTTCGAGCGCCGACTTCTTCGGAAACTTCGGATGCGGATCGACCGGAATGCCGCGGCCGTTGTCGGTGACGGTCAGGAAACCGTCGGCGCTGAGCTCGACGCCGATGAAGGTCGCATGCCCGGCCAGCGCTTCGTCCATCGAGTTGTCAATGACTTCGGCAAAGAGGTGATGCAGCGCTTTTTCGTCGGTGCCGCCGATATACATGCCGGGCCGGCGCCGCACCGGCTCCAGGCCTTCGAGCACCTCGATGTCGGCCGCCGTGTAGTCGGCTTCGGCACCGCCGGCCCGCGAGGCCGCCTTGGCGGCGGCGCGAGGCTTCGGCTCATCGCCGCCGAAAAAATCGTCTTTTGCCTTGGGCTTCAATTGTTTGGACATGTATCTTGATGCAGTTTGAGGGCCGCCTGAGCGGCGAATCGGTTGCGCCGACTATGCCACGGCTGGCCGAGAAAGGTCACCGCGGGACGGCCGGGCGGTGGCGTTGGGAGCCAATCCCGGCGATTTTACGCCGCTGGCTGCCCAAGTCCCGGCAATTTGACGCGCCGGTCCGGTCCAGATCGGGCTTTGTGACTTGATGTCACACAAGTGCTTGGCTTACCAGTCCTTTTCATCGAGCAGGCCTCAAGGCGGGGCGGGAAGGCGATCAGGAATGGAGCAGTATGCGCACGCACTGGCCGACTTCGTGCGCCTTCACCAGGCTTGGGCGGCTCCGATCGTGTTCCTGCTGGCCTTCGGCGAGTCGCTCGCCTTCATTTCGCTGCTGATCCCGGCCTGGGGCGCGCTGGTCGCGATCGGTGCCCTGATCGGGGCGAGCGGCATCAGCTTCTACCCGGTCTGGATCGCCGGCGGCATTGGCGCCGCTCTCGGGGACTGGGTCTCCTATTGGTTCGGCTACCGCTACAAGGAGCAGGTCGCACAGATGTGGCCGCTCTCGCGCTATCCGGAACTGCTGCCCAAGGGCGAGGCCTTCGTGAAAAGCTGGGGCGTGCCCAGCATCTTCATCGGCCGCTTCTTCGGCCCCTTGCGCGCCTCCGTGCCGCTCGCCGCCGGCATTTTCGAGATGCCCTATTGGAGCTTCCAGACCGCCAATTTCATTTCGGCCCTGGTCTGGTCGGCGGCGCTGCTGCTGTTCGGCGACGTGATCGCAACGATCATGGAATGGATCTGGCGGGTGGTGTGAAGCTTGACGGGAACCGCGCTTGGCCCTATAGCCCCGCGCCATGATCAACGCCGCGACCATCCTGTTCGCCCGTCGCCGCCGCCGCGCTTTAGCGGTTTGGGCGGTCGATCGCGTTTGAGATCATCGTCTTTGCCGCTGGATCCGATCCGCGGCATTCTCTCTCCTGTCAGCGCGATCTGATCCGGCGGCCCCCAACGAGGCCCAGCAGGAGACCAATATGTACACGCCCCCCTTGTTCAAGCAGGACCGCGCCGCGAGCCTGAAATTCGCCGAGGCGCGCGGCTTCGGCATGATGTGCGCCTTCGACGGCAAGAAGCCGATCGCGTCGGCGCTGCCGTTCTATCTGACCTACGCCGATGACGGCACGCCGCACGCCGCCTTTCATGCCGCGCGTCACAATCCGCTGCTAAAGCTTGCGGACGGCGCGACCTCCTGGCTGCTCGCGGTCAACGGTCCCGATGCCTATGTCTCGCCCGATTGGTACGTCTCGCCCGATCAGGTGCCGACCTGGCTCTATCAGTCGGTGCATCTGAGCGGGCCGGTGCGGCTGCTAGCGGACGACGAGCTGTCGGTGCAGGTCGATGTCCTCAGCGAGAAGTTCGAGAGCCGGTTGCTGCCGAAGAAGCCGTGGACGTCGGGCAAGATGACCGCCGGCCGGCTGGAGGCGATGAAGAAGGCGATCGTGGGTCTGGTGATGACGGTTGAAGAGGTCGAAGGCAGCTTCAAGCTCAACCAGCACAAATCCGACGCGGATTACACCGCGATCGCCGATGCTCTCGGTGCGCAGCCTTCCGCCGACGCCAGGGAGATCGCGCAACTGATGCAGGACGTGAAGCCGCAAGCTTTCGCGGCTGCCAACAAGCTCCAAGGAAGCGTGCCATGAACCTTTCTGACACCAAACAGGCCGTGAAGACGGGCCCTGCGAAAAAGCCCGCCACTGTCTTCGTCGACGGCGGCTCCGGCACCACCGGGCTCGGCATCAACGAGCGGCTGAGGCTCCAGAGCGATGTCGCGGTGAAGACGATTGCCGACGACAAGCGCAAGGACCCCGCGGCCAAGAAGGCGCTGATGGAGGAGGTGGACCTCGTCATCCTCTGCCTGCCGGACGATGCCGCCAAAGAAACAGTCGCGCTCATCGACAGCATGGGCGCGTCGGGGCCGAAGGTGCTGGACGCCTCCACCGCGTACCGGGTCGCGCCTGATTGGGCCTACGGCTTTCCGGAGCTGACGGCAGACCAGGCCGGCAAGATCAAGGCCGCGAAAAAGGTCTCCAATCCCGGCTGCTATCCGACCGGCGCGATCGCGCTGCTGCGGCCGATCGTCGACGCGGGTCTGTTGCCGCCCGATTATCCCGTCACCGTCAACGCGGTGAGCGGCTATTCCGGCGGCGGCAAGGCGATGATCGCAAGCTATGAAGACGGCAGCGCGCCGGCGTTCGAGCTCTATGGCCTTGGCTTCGAGCACAAGCATCTGCCGGAGATGCAGCTCTATTCGAACCTGACGCGGCGGCCGATCTTCATCCCGTCGGTCGCTAACTACCGGCAGGGCATGCTGGTCTCAGTCCCGCTCCAGCTCGACACGCTGCCGGGAAAGCCCAGCGGTGCAGATCTCCAGGCCGCATTGGCCAAGCGCTACGCCGGCTCAAAATACGTCTCGGTGATGCCGCTTCAGAACGAAGCGACCAAGGGCGGCAAGCTCGAGCCGGAGGCGCTCAACGAAACCAACATGCTCGAGCTCTATGTCTTCGCCAGCGACAAACATCACCAGGCGGTGCTGGTCGCGCGGCTCGACAATCTCGGCAAGGGGGCCTCGGGCGCAGCCGTTCAGAATATGCGGCTGATGCTGGGCCTTGACGCCTGAAAGGAACGCGTGATGAGCTCGAAGAAGATCGGCATTCTCGGCGCCTCCGGTTACACCGGGGCCGATGCGGTGCGCCTGTTGGCGCGGCATCCGAACGCCGAGATCATCGCGCTCACCGCCAACACCCACGCCGGCAAGTCGATGGGCGACGTGTTTCCGCATTTCTTCATGCTGAACCTGCCGAAACTCGTGGAATGGGAAAAGGTCGACTGGAGCAAGCTCGATGCGGTGTTCTGCGGGCTGCCGCACGGCACCACGCAGGAAATCATTGCCGCGGTCCTCAAGGCAAATCCGGAGATCAAGGTCCTCGACATGTCCGCCGATTTCAGGCTGCGGGACAAGAACACCTACGCGCAATGGTACGGCCATGAGCACCGGGCGCTCGAACTGCAGGGCGAAGCGGTCTATGGCCTGACCGAATTCTATCGCGAGAAGATCGCGTCGGCGCGGCTGGTCGCCTGTCCCGGCTGCTATCCCACGGCGGCGCTGCTCGCGCTGGTGCCGCTTGCGAAAGCCAAATTGATCGACGTCGACGACATCGTCATCGACGCCAAATCAGGCGTCACCGGCGCCGGCCGCGGGCTGAAACAGAACACGTTGTTCAGCGAGGCGGGCGAGGGGCTGTCGCCCTATTCGGTCGGCACCCACCGGCACGCGCCGGAGATCGAGCAGGAGATCGGCGTCGCCGCCGGTTCCGCGGTGACGATCAACTTCACGCCGCATCTTATTCCAATGGCGCGCGGCGAACTCTGCACGTCCTATGTCAGGCTCAACGGCGCGACGCCGGACGATTTGCGGGCCGCACTCGAGAAAGCCTACGCGAACGAGCCCTTCGTGCATGTGGCCAGGAAGGGCGTGCTGCCGCAGACCCAGAACGTGCGCGGCTCCAACTATGTGCAGATCGGCGTCATCGCCGACCGGATCAAGAATCGGGCGATCGTGATTTCCACCCTCGACAATCTGGTGAAGGGCTCGGCCGGTCAGGCAATCCAGAACATGAACCTGATGTTCGGGCTGCCCGAGACCGCTGGACTGGAGCAGATCGCGCTGTTTCCCTGATCGCTAGAACACCTTGAAAATCGCCAGCGCCAGCACGGCCTGCGCCAGGAACCCCACCGTGAAAGCGACCGTCCGGAACACCGGGATCCCGAGGGCATAGACGATCAGATGCGCGACGCGAGCCCAGAAGTAGACGACGCATGCCAGCACCGTCCATTTCGTCGAATAATCGATCGCGTTGAGGATCAGCACCAGCGGCGCGAACAGGACCAGGTTCTCGACCGCGTTGTCATGCGCGAACATCAGGCGGTTCGCCCACTCCGCCTGCGGCTTGTCGCCGCGCGAGGGATTGGCCATCGCGCCACCGAGACCGCGCACCTGGCAGCGATTGATGGTGTAGGGAATCCAGAGAATCCCGGTCAGGATCACCGTCATTGTCAGCCAGAACAATTCGCGCGTCATAATCCGGTCCCCTCTGTCGTCTCATCTCTGAATCGAGAGCGAGCTTATACAAGCGCGCAAGCTTGCGCCATGCGCAAGCAATCGTCCGCTACGCGCGCACCCTGACATAGCTGCCGGGCGCGTCCTCGATCGGGGGCAGCGCTTCGCTGCCGACGCCGCGCGCCGGGACTTCCTCCGGATCGAGCCCGCCCAGCCATTCGCGCCAGTCCGGCCACCACGAGCCCTTGTGCTCGACGGCACCCTTCATCCACTCGGCTACGGTGACGTTCTTGACGTTGTCGTTCGTCCAGTACTGGTATTTGTTCGACGCCGGCGGATTGACCACGCCGGCGATGTGGCCCGAGCCGGACAGCACATATTTCACCGGGCCGCCGAAGAACTGCGAGCCGTACAGCACCGACTCGGCCGGCGCGATGTGGTCCTCGCGGGTGGCGAGATTGTAAACGGGCACCTTGACCTTGGAGAGGTCGAGCAGGGTGTTGTCGAGCACCATGGTGCCCGTGGACAGCCGGTTCTCCAGATAGCAGTTGCGCAAATAATAGGAATGGTTCGACGCGGTCATGCGGGTTGCGTCCGAGTTCCAGTGCAACAGGTCGAACGCGCTCGGCTGCTGGCCTTTCAGATAGTTGCTGACGACATAGGACCAGATCAGATCGTTGGAGCGCAGCATGTTGAAGGCCATCGCCATCTTGGAGCCTTCGAGCACGCCGGATGCCTTCATGTCCTGCTCGAGCGCTGTGATCTGATCCTCGTCGACGAAGACGAGGAGATCGCCGGCATGGGTGAAGTCGACCTGCGCTGCAAAGAACGTCGCCGAGGTCACCCGCTGGCGGCGCTTCTCGGCGAGCCAGGCCAGCGTGGTCGCGAGCATCGTGCCGCCGACGCAATAGCCGGCCGTGTGCACCTTCAACTCGCCGGTCGCGCGCTCGATGACGTCCATCGCCGTCAGAACGCCTTCCTTCATGTAGTCTTCCCAGGTCTTGGCTCCAAGCCGCTTGTCGGGATTGACCCACGAGATCACGAACACGGTGATGCCCTGGTCGACGCACCACTTGATGTAGGATTTCTCCGGCTTGAGATCGAGGATGTAGAACTTGTTGATCCAGGGCGGCACGATGAGGAGGGGCGTGCGCAGCACCTTCTCCGTCGTCGGCGCGTACTGGATCAGCTGCATCATCTCGTTCTGGTAGATCACCTTGCCCGGCGTGGTCGCCATGTTGACGCCGACGACGAGGTTGTCCGGATTGGACTGGCGGATCTTCAGCATGCCCTTGCCGGCGGCGATGTCCTCGGCCAGCATGGTCAGGCCGCGCGCGAGATTTTCGCCGCTGCTTGCGACGGTTGCGCGCAGCACCTCCGGATTGGTCAGCACGAAGTTCGACGGCGACAGCGCGTTGGTGACCTGCTGGACGTAGAACTCGGCCTTGCGCCGGGTCTGCGGATCAAGCTCGGCGTCGCGCACCAGCTCCTGCGCCCATTTGGTCGTGAGCAGATAGAGCTGCATCATGAAATCGAAGAACTGGTTCGATTTCCATTCCGGATCGGCAAAGCGCTTGTCGCGCGGCGAGGGCGCAATCGCGGGCTGCGCGTCCTGCCCGGCCATGCGCCGCGCCGCAGAGCCCCAGAGGTCGAGATAGTCCTTGGCAAGCTTGGTCTGGACCTCGGAGGCGCGCGAGGAGTCCGACAGCCAGTATTCGGCGACCGACGTGAACGCCTTGATGACTTCGGCCAGCTCCGCCGGCGGTCGGTCCTGCACCTCGCCGCTCTCGCGCGGCTTCAGGTAGGCGGCAAGCGCCTTGCCGCCGCCTTCCATCGCCCGCGCGACATTCATCGCGAAGGCGTTTGCATCGAACTTCGTCTCGGATCCGGGCGTGTCGGTCGTGGCTGTACTCATGGGCAGAACAGTAACGATTCATTCCGTATTCGTCACCGCGAAGCTCGCCGGTTTCGCGTCAAAC
Organism: Bradyrhizobium sp. Kon10; assembly: GCF_055807395.1. Lineage (NCBI taxonomy): Bacteria > Pseudomonadati > Pseudomonadota > Alphaproteobacteria > Hyphomicrobiales > Nitrobacteraceae > Bradyrhizobium > Bradyrhizobium sp. Kon10. Next base: position 300,789 of record NZ_JBVVOZ010000004.1, read on the forward strand.
AGACGCGAAGATGTGCTGCACTGCGACAAGGCTTCTTGCTTTTGTCACAATCGACGTGCACCTCTCGTGTTGTGGGCCTTGGATGAATTCTCGCTCGTACCATTTGTGGGCAGCAATGGTTTGAGCTTGGGCAGGTTGTTGGTTAAGCTACCGGCAGCCTTGCGTTGGGACGAAGTGGGGATTTCCCAAGTGTTGGCGTTGTGGGACCTGCAAAAGACCCGGCTCGCGTGCGGCGCGCTGCTGATCGCGGCGCTTGCGCTGGGCGGCTGCTCGAGCCAGCTCGCGGATTACTCGCCCGCCGACGCGCAGGCGCATGCGAAGGATTCGAGCGGCTATCTTCCGGTGCACGACCTGCCGCCGGATCGTGACCAGGCGATCATCCCACCCGACCAGCGCGCCAAGATCGAGGCGGAGCTTGCCGCCGCGCGTGACCGCCAGGCCGTCGCCGCCAAGGACGCCAAGTAAGTACGCTAAGTAGAGAACGGCGTGGCGGAGCAAGGTAATCGCTGGCGCCCCCGCCACTCCGTGCTAAAAAGACCCCAGTTCAGCCGAGAGTCAGAGCAAGGGACTTCAATCCCCGTCGCTGAGAAACGTTCGAAGTATTTGATTTTGAGCGATTTTCACGAATGGGTCGAGGCCTCCCCCATGGTCTGTCATGACCGTTCGATTCTGCCCTGACCGGTTGCCCGGAGCCCAAGTAGCGATGTCTGGACCCATGGAAGAATTTTACCGCATCCGCCGCCTTCCGCCTTACGTGTTCGAGCAGGTCAACCGGGCCAAGGCGGCCGCGCGCAATGCCGGCGCTGACATCATCGATCTCGGCATGGGCAATCCGGACCTGCCGGCGCCGCCGCATGTGCTGGAGAAGCTCAAGGAGACGCTCGGCAAGCCGCGCACCGACCGCTACTCGGCCTCGCGGGGCATCCCCGGCCTGCGCCGGGCCCAGGCCGGGTATTACGCCCGCCGCTTCGGGGTGAAGCTCAACCCCGACACCCAGATCGTGGCGACGCTCGGCTCCAAGGAGGGCTTTGCCAACGTGGCCCAGGCGATCACCGCGCCGGGCGACGTCATCCTGTGCCCTAACCCGAGCTATCCGATTCACGCCTTCGGCTTTTTGATGGCGGGCGGCGTGATCCGCTCGGTGCCCTCGGAGCCGACGCCGCAATTCTTCGAGGCGGTGGAGCGGGCCATCGTGCATTCGATCCCGAAGCCGCTCGCGCTCGTCGTGTGCTATCCCTCCAACCCGACCGCCTATGTCGCGAGCCTCGACTTCTACAAGGACCTGGTCGCCTTCGCGAAGAAGCACGAGATCCTGATCCTGTCCGATCTCGCTTATGCCGAGGTCTATTTCGACGAGGGCAATCCGCCGCCTTCGGTGCTGCAGGTGCCCGGCGCGATCGACGTTGCCGTCGAGTTCACCTCGATGTCGAAGACCTATTCGATGGCCGGCTGGCGCATGGGCTTTGCGGTCGGCAATGAGCGCGTGATCGCGGCACTCGGACGGGTCAAATCCTATCTCGACTACGGTGCGTTCACGCCGATCCAGGTCGCGGCGACCGCCGCACTGAACGGCCCTGACGATTGCATCAAGGAGATGCGCGATACCTACCGCAAGCGCCGCGACGCGCTGGTGGAGTCGTTCGGCCGCGCCGGCTGGGAGATCCCGCCGCCCGATGCCTCGATGTTCGCCTGGGCACCGCTGCCGGAGGCGTTCCGCAGCGTCGGCAGCATGCAGTTCGCAACACTGATGGTGGAGAAATCCGGCGTCGTGGTCTCGCCCGGCGTGGGCTTCGGCGAGCATGGTGAAGGATATGTCCGCATCGCCATGGTGGAAAACGAGCAGCGGATCAGGCAGGCCGCGCGCGGCGTGCGCCGCTTCCTTGAAAGCGGCATCGAAACGTTGCACAACGTCGTTCCGCTCGCCACCCGGCGTTAATTCTCTTCGACAGGTTTTCCAAAGCACATGGTCGCACCCCTGAAACTGGGCATAGCGGGGCTCGGCACCGTGGGCGCCGAAGTCGTCCGTCTGATCGAAACGCAAGCCCGCGTGCTCGCAGGCCGCAGCGGCCGCGGCATTCGCGTCGTCGCCGTCACCGCGCGCTCGAAGGCGAAGAAGCGCAGCGTCGATCTGCGCGGCGTCGAATGGGTCAAGGATCCGCTCGCACTTGCAACCCATCCCGGCATCGACTGCTTCGTCGAACTGATGGGCGGCGCCGGCGATCCCGCGCTCGCGGCCGTCGAAGCTGCGCTCAACGCCGGCAAGTCCGTCGTCACCGCCAACAAGGCGTTGCTCGCCAAGCACGGCCTGAAGCTCGCCAAGGCGGCCGAAAAGCATGGCGGTGCGCTGAATTTCGAGGCAGCCGTTGGTGCTGCGATCCCCGTCATCAAGACGTTGCGCGAAGGCCTTGCGGGAACCGGCATCAGCCGCGTCTACGGCATCCTCAACGGCACCTGCAATTACATCCTGACGCGGATGGAGCAGGAGGGCCTGTCGTTTGCCGAATGCCTCAAGGACGCGCAGCGGCTCGGCTATGCCGAGGCCAATCCGTCCTTCGACGTCGATGGCCACGACACCGCGCAAAAGCTCGCCATTCTCGCCAGCCTCGCTTTCGGCACGAAAGTTGCTCAAAGCGCGGTCTATGTCGAAGGCATCTCCTCCATCGCGCCGGAAGATCTGCGCGCCGCCGCCGATCTCGGCTATCGCGTCAAGCTGCTCGGCGTTGCGGTTCGCACCGCAACTGGCATCGAGCAGCGCGTGCATCCAACCATGGTTCCAAAATCCTCGTCGATCGCGCAGGTGATGGGTGTCACCAATGCGGTCACGATCGATGGCGAGGGCATTCCGCCGATCACGCTGGTTGGTCCCGGCGCGGGGGGAGCAGCGACCGCGTCCGCCGTGGTCGCCGACATCGCCGATGTTGCGCGCGGCATCCGCGCCAATCCGTTCGGCCGGCCGATCGCGCAGCTGCGCGACACCCGGAAGGCGCCGATGGAGCGCCACGAGGGCGGCTACTACATCCGCCTCCTGGCGCGCGATTTCCCCGGCACGGCGGCCGCGATCGCGACCCGGCTCGCCGAGCAGAAGATTTCGATCGAGTCGATCGTGCAGCGTCATCCCAATGGCGGGGTCGCGCCGGCAAATGGCAAGGCGGTGCCCGTGCCCGTCATTCTGATCACTTACGCGACGCATGAAGATGCCGTGCGCCGCGCACTCGCAGCCGTGCAGAAGGACAAGGTGATCAGCGGACGGCCGCAGGTCATCAGGATCGAGAAGAACTGAGGCGGAGTTCGTTCGAACGAACACCGGGCGTTGAGAGTTGATGCGGACGGAGCTTTCCGTCCAAAACCGTTTCGAAGGAGTTAGCCGATGTCGACCCATATTTCAGTGCCGCCGCAAGCCTTGCTCGAGCGCATTCTCACGCTGGAGATCGTGCGGGTGACGGAGCGGGCGGCGGTGTCGTCGGCGCGGCTGCGCGGGCACGGCAACGAGAAGGCGGCCGACCAGGCCGCCGTGGACGCGATGCGGCGCGAGCTCAACAAGCTGCCGATCGAAGGCACCATCGTGATCGGCGAGGGCGAGCGCGACGAGGCGCCGATGCTGTTCATCGGCGAGAAGGTCGGCATGAACGCCGGCCCGCAGGTCGACATCGCGGTCGACCCGCTCGAAGGCACGACGCTGTGCGCCAAGAACATGCCGGGCTCGATTGCCACCATGGCGATGGCCGACGGCGGCACGCTGCTGCACGCGCCCGACGTCTACATGCAGAAGCTCGCGATCGGCCCCGGCTACGCCAAGGGCGTGGTCGAGCTCGACGCCACGCCGGCCGAGAACGTCCGCCGTCTCGCCAAGGCCAAGGGCGTGCAGCCCGACGGCATCACCGTGCTCGTGCTCGACCGTCCGCGTCACGCCAGCATCATCGAGAGCGTGCGATCGACCGGTGCGGCCGTGCGCCTCATCACCGACGGCGACGTCGCGGGGGTGATCCACTGCGCCGATCCTGATAATACCGGCGTCGATATGTATCTCGGCACCGGCGGCGCGCCTGAAGGCGTGCTCGCGGCGGTGGCGCTGCGCTGCATCGGCGGCCAGATGCAGTGCCGCCTGATCCTCGATTCCGAAGAGAAGCGCGAGCGCGCTGCCAAGATGGGTGTCAACGATCCCAAGATGATCTACGGCATCGAGGACATGGCGCGCGGCGACTGCCTGTTCGCGGCCACCGGCGTCACCACCGGCTCGCTGCTCTCCGGCGTGAAATTCCGCAAGGACGGCGTGATCGAAACTGAGACGGTGGTGATGCGCTCGGTCACCGGCACCGTGCGCTACATCAAGGCCGAGCATCGCGAGCTCGCGAAGTTCCATTTGGACTAAGGATGCGAGGAGCGCGCACAACGTTCGGCGAATTCAGCCGGACGTTCGCCGCGGATTGACCAGCCTGCGTCGAAGTTGGGTTATGGCCTGTGAGGCGGTGCTGGCAAAAACATGAAGGCATCGCGCAAGGTCAGCGCTAGCTTCAAAGCCGACTGCAGCAGGTCGACTTCTTTGGCAAAAGGGAGAAGATGCAGCTTCGCTGATTTGACATCCCCGGTCGCGAGCGCGCGCCGAGCGTTTGCGTCGGCCTCAAAATAGGCATCGCTGGCCAGCATGTTGGACAACGCGCCCGATATGCCGGCATCGTAGCTCTCCAACCGGACTTCTGAAACGTAATGATCCGGCCGTAGCTGGATTCGATTTTCAGGACTTGCCGGGTCGAAGAGCCCAGCCTTGCCCAACATGACCAGCAACGGATGATTTCGGGCGATCGAGGTAGGAATGACCTCGTAGGTCCTTTGTTTTCCGGGCCGGTCCCCAACAGATGAGAATGTAATGACCGGCCCGATGTTGAACCGCGAGTTGCGGTGAAGCACAGCGACGCGGTGATCGATCTCGGAGTCGGCCTCGAACACTGCGCCGCTCGCGAGTTCGGTGCCGATGCCGTTTGCGATGACGAATGACGCAAGCTGGGCAACGCGGCCGATGACAACGCGCTCGTCGAGTCCATCCACTTCAAACTCAATCTCGCGTCCCGTGAATGCGGATAAACCGACCGTATAAGCCCCGACGGTCTCACCGCAACGGAAGGGAACGATTTCCATCCACAGTCCAAACGGGTGATCTGGAAACGGAGTGAACGATCGGCCTGACTGCTCAAGCCACATCTCGGGGGAGCGACCAACGTTTCCGCACCAGACTACTCCGAGACAGCCCCGCTGCGCTTCGAGCACGCCGCCGACCACGGCCGTTGTGAGGCGAGCACTCTCGACGAGCCCAAGCTCTGTCGTGCCTGCGTTTTTTTCGGCGGAGCCCATCGTCGAAATGATCAGGTGCGCGCGGTGGCGGTCTACCGCGTGGAAAGCGTCGGGCCACACCGACAACGTCCGCTCCCACAGCTGCTGATCGAAGGGCAGGGGCGCGGGCATCAACAGGATGGCCACGAGATGATCGCCGGCGCGGATGAACATCGGTCCGTCGGCGTCTACACTTGACCCGCGTTCGGTGCTTTCCCAGCGCAGGCCGGGATGACGGACGCGCAACGCCTCAATCAGGGTTCCCATGTTCGGGAGATGGCCATCCTCAAGCATTATATAGGCGACAGATTTGGTCATGGCAGATGCGCAGCAATCCGACTGGTTGGCCGGTCACCTTGCTCGTGTTGGATGTGCTTCATGTACCGACCAGCGCTATTGTTGCATGGAACCGATCGTGCTTTAAAGCCCTCGATCCGAGCGCGAAGCGCCCCGCAGCCACGGTGCAAAGCATGACTACGACCTCCGATCTCACCGCCGTCAAAGCCCTCGTGTTCGACGTGTTCGGCACCGTCGTCGACTGGCGCACCAGCCTGACTACCGACCTGATGTGGTGGGGCAAGGGCCGCGGCATCACCGCCGACTGGACCGCTTTGGTCGACGGCTGGCGCGGCATGTACACGGCGGCGATGGACGACGTGCGCAAGCATCCCGAACGCGGCTATGTCATCCTCGACGTCCTGCACCGCCGTTCGCTGGACAGGCTGGTCGAGAAGTTCGCGATCAAGGGTCTGACCGAGGCCGACCTCGACTACATCACCAAAGGCTGGCACCGCCTGCATCCCTGGCCTGACAGCGTCGCCGGCCTGACGCGGCTCAAGACCAAATTCGTCATCTCGCCGCTGTCGAACGGCAATGTCGCGCTGCTCACGAACATGGCGAAGTTTGCGGGTCTGCCCTGGGACCTCGTGATGTCGGCCGAGCTGTTTGAGCACTACAAGCCCGATCCCGAGACTTATCTCGGCGCCGCGCAGCTGCTCGGCCTCAAGCCTGAAGAGGTCATGATGGTCGCCGCGCACAATGGCGATTTGGCCGCCGCGCAGAAGAATGGCCTCAAGACCGCGTTCGTCGCGCGGCCGACCGAATACGGTCCGCACCAGAAGGTCGACTTCGAGGCGACCGGCAACTGGGACATCGTCGCCAGGGATTTTGGCGGGATCGCCGACAGGCTCGGCTGCTAGGGCCTTCACGCAATCCGCAGCGCGAGCTCGCTTGCTTCCGTCTCGGCAAAGCCCGCCTGCAGGACCTCCTCGCGCTTGTGCCGCAGATGCGTGCGCAGGATGTGCGACAGGCCGACACCGTCGCGGCGCTGCAGCGCGTTCAGGATCGCTTCGTGCTCCTGCACGGCCAGCGCCCAGCGCTGTGGAGTCATCGGCGTGACGTAGCGCGCGCGCCGGATGCGCGCCGTCACGGACGCGTAGAGCCCGATCAGTGCCGGATTGCCGGCTGCGGTGACGATGGCTTCGTGAATGGCGCGGTTGCCGCGGTAGTACTGGATCAGGTCGCCCTCGCGATAATGCTGCACCATGGCCGCGTGCGCAGCCGCGATCTCGTCGATCCCGGCCTCGCTGATGCGCTCGCAGGCGAGTTCGCCGGCCAGCGCCTCGAGGCCCTGGCAGACCTCGAACAGGTCGCGCACGTCCTTGTCGGTCAGCTTCGCCGCGCGCGAGCCGCGATGCGGCAAGAGCTGCACGAGTCCTTCGGCAGCGAGCACCTTCAAGGCCTCGCGCAGCGGCGTACGCGAGATCTGCAGCCGCTCGCACAGCTCCCGCTCGGGAATGCGCGCACCCGGCGTGATCTCGCCGTCGAGCAGGATCGCGCGGATGCGGCCAACGACCTCTTCATGAAGCATGGGGTGATCCAGTTTGCATTCAAAAAAGAATTTAATGGCGTCTAATCCAAAGTTCCAGCTTGAATATCCCCAATTTTGCATTCAAAAATGTAAAAAACAGGGGATGGCAAATGGACCTAGAGGCCGCAGAGGCAAAAGACCTCGTTTTCGAGCTTGAGGACGGCATCGGGCGGGTCACCTTCAACCGGCCGCAGGCCCGCAACGCCTTTACTTTCGCGATGTACGAGCGGCTTGCCGCGATCTGCGAACAGGCCAACGGCGATCCCGCCATCAAGGTGCTGGTGTTGCGCGGCGCGGGCGACAAGGCGTTCGCCTCGGGCACCGACATCAATCAATTCCGCGACTTCAAGACGCCGCAGCACGCGATCGACTACGAGAACCGGATCGATCGGGTGCTGACCACGCTCGAGCAGTGCCGGGTGCCGACCATCGCGGCGATCAACGGCTTCTGCACCGGCGGCGGCGCGGGCATTGCCGCGTCCTGCGACCTGCGCATCGGCACCAAAAGCGCCAGAATCGGATTTCCCATCGCTCGCACGCTGGGCAATTGCCTGTCGATGTCCAATATCAGCCGCCTCACCGCGCTCATTGGCTCGGCGCGCGTCAAGGATCTGATCTTCACCGCGCGCCTTGTCGATGCCGCGGAGGCGGCACATGTCGGGCTGCTCGGCGAGGTCGTCGACGATGACGCGGCGCTCGACCGCCGTGCCGGTGAGGTTGCGCGGCTCCTGGCCAGCCACGCGCCGCTGACATTGACTGCGACCAAGCAGGCGGTGGCCCGCCTGCAAAGGCGGCTGACGTGGGAGGAGGGCGAAGACCTCATCCTGATGTGCTACACGAGCCAGGATTTTCGCGAAGGGCTCGATGCTTTCCTCAACAAGCGCGCGCCGCAATGGCGCGGTCAATAGGCCAGCCGATGCAAAGCGACCGTTCGCAATCCACCTCCCGCCGTATGGGACCGCTCGCCGGCCTCAAGGTCATTGATCTCACCCATGTCATGGCGGGGCCGACCTGCACCTTGATGCTCGCCGACATGGGCGCTGACGTCATCAAGATCGAGAAGTGGCCGAACGGCGACGACACCCGCCATTCGGTGCCGCCCAAGATCGGCGACGAGGCGGCATCGTTCCTGATGATGAACCGCAACAAGCGCGGCATCGTGCTCGATCTCAAGACCGAGGGCGGCAAGCGCGTGCTGCGCCGGTTGGTCGCGGACGCCGACGTGCTGGTGGAAAATTTCGCGCCGGGCGCGATGGAGCGCCTGGGCTTCGGCTACAAGGCACTGCACGAAGAATTCCCGACGCTGATCTATTGCTCGCTGTCGGGCTTCGGCCGCACCGGTCCCTACAAGGATCGCCGGGGATTCGATCTGGTCGCGCAGGCGATGAGCGGCATCATGAGCTTTACCGGCGAACGTCCCGATGGCCCGCCCGTGAAGTGCGGCCCGCCGCTGTCGGACATCACCGCCGGGCTGCTCGCGAGCATGGGCATTCTGGCCGCCTACACGCATCGTCTCAAGACCGGTGAAGGGCAGTGGGTCGAGACCTCGCTCTATGAGGCGGCGCTGGTGCAGACCTATTGGCAATCCACGATCGCGCTCGCCGCCGGCATCGCGCCGCGCGCGATGGGTTCGGCGCATCCGCTCAATGCGCCGTATCAGGCCTTTGAAGCGTCCGACGGCTGGCTCGTGGTCGGCGGCGCCAACAAGAAGCACTGGCTGTTGATGCTGGACGCGCTTGGCGCGAGCGAGCTCGCCTCCGATCCGCGCTTCGTCACGGGAGCCGATCGCATGGCGCACCTGAAGGAGCTCGAAGCCGTCCTGAGCGAGCGCTTCCGGACCCGGTCGCGCGCGCATTGGCTCGCGGCGCTGGACGAGAAGGGCGTGCCCTGCGGACCCGTGCACGACATGCTGGAGGCGCTCAGCGATCCGCAGACGCTGGCGCGCGAGATGGTCGTCGAGGTCGAGCATTCCACGCTCGGCCCCGTCAAGACCATCGGACTTCCCGTCAAATTCTCGGAGACACCGGGCAAGGTGCGCTCCGGCGCGCCCGTGTATGGCGAGCACACGCGCGAGGTGCTGACGGAGCACGGGTTCGACCAACAGCAGATCGAAGCGCTCGAACAAGAAGGCGCAATCGTTTCGGCATCCAGGGAGCGCAAGGAACGCGTCGCCTGAGCAGACGTCGAGACGGCTGAGAACAAATCACAAAAAATCAGTTGGAGGAAATCATGCGTAGGACGTCTCTGTTTCTGTTGTCCGTCAGTGCGGCAGCTCTCGCCGGCAGCGCGCCCGCGCTCGCGGCGTGGCAACCCCAGAAGCCGATCGAGTTCGTGGCAACCGCAGGTCCTGGCGGCGGCACCGACAATATCGCCCGCGCGGTGCAGAACATCATCACCAAGTACAAGCTGACGGACCAGCCGATTGTCGTCGTCAATAAGCCCGGCGGCAGCGGCGCGGAAGGCTATGTCTACGGCAAGGCGTCCGCGGGCGATCCCTACAAGGTGATCTTCGGCACGTCCAATGCCTGGCAGCAGCCGCTCGTCTCCAAGGTCGCCTTCAACTACACTGATCTGACCCCGATCGCCGCCATGGCGCAGGATGAGTTCCTGCTCTGGGTCAAGCAGGACGCGCCCTACAAGACCGCAGGCGATTATCTGAAGGCGGCGGCAACGGGTGACTTCAAGATGGGCGGGGCGCAGTCCAAGGACACCGACGAAGTCCTGACCCGCATGATCGAGAAGGTCGGTCATGTGAAGCTGACCTACATCCCCTTCAAGAGCGGTGCCGAAGCCGCCGTGCAGCTCGCCGGCGGGCATATCGATTCCCACGTCAACAATCCCAGCGAAAGCCTCGGCCAGTGGCGCGGCGGCACGCAGCGCCCGCTCTGCGCCTTCAGCCCGAAGCGTCTGCCGCAGGGACCCAAGATCACCGCGACCGAGGGCTGGAGCGACGTTCCGACCTGCGTCGAGCAGGGCCTCGACATCAAGCAATACGAGCAGCCGCGCACGGTGTGGCTGCCGGGCAAGGTCACGCCGGAACAGGCGGCATACTATGTCGACCTCATGAAGAAGGTGCAGGCCACGCCGGAATGGAAGGACTACATCGAAAAGTCCTCGCAGATCGACACGTTCCTGACCGGTGCCGAGTTGGACAAGTTCATCAAGGAGGACCTCGAGCATCTCAGACAAGTCGCGAGCGAGCAGGGCTGGCTGCTCAAGTGAGGCGGGGCTCTTGTATCTGCGTTGAAGCGAGCATGGCTTTCGGCCGCATCTCGACCATCGCGCCACAAACTCCGCCGTCGTCCCGGCGAAGGCCGGGACCCATAACCCCAGCGGGGAGTGTGACGAAGACTAGAATCCGGCTCGGTACCACGACCAACCCTCCTCGAGAGATCACGCGGTATGGGTCCCGGCCTTCGCCGGGACGACGACTACGGGTGGGCAAAGCACGTGCGTCGTGCGCGACCGGCCGTTGCCCGCCACCTGACTGGAGCGTCAGATGATCTCCCGCCGCGCCCTTGAATTTGCGACCGCCGTCCTCACCGGCAGCTTTGGCGTCGCCGTGGTGGTCCAGAGCCTGGACAACGGCATCGGCTGGTCGAGCGCGGGCGTGGATTCCGGCACGTTTCCGTTCCTGACCGGCCTCGTGATCGTGCTCGGCAGTCTCTACAATCTGGCGCGCGGCCTGCTGCCGGCCGTGACACTGGCAAGCGTGCCCGTCGCGATCAATCCGGCCGAGCTGCGCCGGCTTGCGGGCCTGTTCGTACCCGCCGCGATCTTCGTGGCCGCGATCCCGCTGCTCGGGATGTATCTCGCCTCGGCCCTCTATATCTTCGCGGTGCTGGCGATCCCCAGGCATCAATCGCTGCTTCGCTCGCTCGCGATGGCGGCGGCAACCGCCGTCGCGCTCTATGTCGTGTTCGAGCGCATGTTCCAGGTCAGCCTGCCGCACGGCGCACTCGCTGCCGCGTTTGGCTTCTGAGGAGAGAGGCCGATGGATAATCTCGGTGAACTCCTGCACGGCTTCACCATCGCTGTCACGGTGCCGCATCTGGCGCTGATGGTGGTCGGCGTGCTGCTCGGCATCCTCGTCGGCGTGCTGCCCGGGCTGGGCGCGCCGAACGGCGTGTCGCTGCTGCTGCCTCTGACTTTCGGCATGCAGCCGGTCTCGGCCATCATCCTGCTCTCCAGCATGTATTGGGGCGCGCTGTTCGGCGGATCCGTGACCTCGATCCTGTTCAACATTCCGGGCGAGCCGTCCTCGGTCGCAACCACATTCGACGGCTACCCGATGGCACGTGACGGGCGGCCGACCACGGCGCTCGCGACCGCCTTCGGTTCGGCGGCCTTTGGCGCGCTGGTCGGCGTCATTCTGATTACCTTCCTCGCATCATGGGTGGCGCAGGTCGCGCTCGCCTTCGGGCCGCCGGAATATTTCGCGGTGTATTTCCTCGCGTTCGCAAGCTTCGTCGGCATGGGCGGCGCGGCGCCCATGAAGACGGTCGTGGCGCTCGCGATCGGCTTTGCGATCGCCGCCATCGGCATCGACACAGTGTCCGGCAGCGTGCGCCTCACCATGGGCATCGACGAGCTGGTCAAGGGCGTGAACTTCGTCGTCGCGGTGATGGGTCTGTTCGGCATCGGCGAGCTCCTGGTCGCCGTCGAAGAGGAGTTTCACGCCCGCGCCGTCTCCTCCAGGATCGACTGGCGCGAAGTGTTTCGTGCCGTCGGCCGCCTGCCGCGCCATGGCGTCGCGTTACTACGCAGCGCGGCGATCGGCTGCTGGATGGGGATCACGCCGGGCGGTCCGACCGCGGCGTCCTTCATGAGCTACGGCATTGCCCGGCGTTTCTCGAAACGTGGTCGGTATTTCGGCACGGGCGAGGTCGAGGGCATCATCTCGCCGGAGACGGCCGACCACGCGGCCGGCACCAGCGCGCTGCTGCCGATGCTCTCGCTCGGTATTCCCGGCTCGGCCACCGCGGCGGTGATGATGGGTGGGCTGATGATCTGGGGCCTCAATCCCGGGCCGATGCTGTTCGTCGACCAGAAGGATTTCGTCTGGGGCCTGATCGCGTCAATGTATGTCGGCAACATCGTCGCGGTTGTGCTGGTGCTGCTGACCGTTCCGGTGTTTGCGGCATTGATGCGGATTCCCTTCGTGGTCATCGCACCCCTGATCGTGATCATCTGCGTGGTCGGCGCCTATTCGGTTTCGAACTCGTATCTTGACGTGGTCATGATGCTCGGCTTCGGCATCGTCGGCTATCTCTTCAAGAAGCTGTTCTATCCGCTGGCGCCGCTGGTGCTGGCGATCGTCATCGGCGACAAGGCCGAGGACGCGTTCCGGCAATCGATGCTGATGTCCAAGGGATCGCTCGGGATCTTCTTCGCAAACAAGCTGGTGACGTGCCTGGTGATCGCCGGAATCGCGCTGCTGCTGCTTCCGCTCGTGCTCCAGCTCGCGCAATTGCTGCGCAAGCCCGCGCCAGGCGACACCGGGACGACCGGCCAGGAAAAGGTGATCATATGATCGCAAAGCCGCTCATTGCTCTCGCCATGGGAGATCCCGCCGGCATCAGCCCGGAGCTGACCGCAAAGATCGTCGCGCTGGACGAGGTCCGCGCCCGCGGCCGGCTGGTCGTGATCGGCGACCGCCGCATCTTCGACGAGGGCGCCCGTATCGCCGGCGTCACCCCGGAGCTGACGACGGTGAAGCCCGACGCCGACCTTCGCGCGACGGCAGGTGAGACGCTGTTCGTCGATCTCGGCCATCTCGATCCCAGAGAGGTCGAGCCGAAAACCGCGACTCTTGCCGGCGGAAAATTCGCGCTGGCGAACTACCGGCACGCGCTCGAGCTCGCCCGTGATCGCCGTGTCGATGCCGTCTGCTTCACGCCGTTCAACAAGCAGGCGATGCGGCTTGCCCGCGCCGACTATGACGACGAGATCGCGTTCTCCGCCGAGGTCGCCGGCCTCAAGACCCCCGCAAGCGAGTTCAACGTCCTGGGCGAGCTCTGGAACGCGCGGGTCACCTCCCACATTCCGCTCAAGGACGTCGCCGCGCGTCTGTCCAGTGAACGGATCCATCGCGCGCTCGAGCTCACCGATGCCTGCATGCGCAACGCCGGCTTTGCGCGTCCGCGCATCGCGGTCGCTGGCCTCAATCCGCACGCAGGCGACGGCGGCAATTTCGGCCGCGAGGAGATCGACATCATCGCGCCAGTGGTCGTGGCGGGCCAGCGCGAGGGCATCGCCGTCCAGGGGCCGTTCCCGGCGGACACCGTGTTCCTGCGTGCCAAGCGTGGAGACTTCGATGCGGTGCTGACGATGTACCACGACCAGGGCCAGATCGCGATGAAGCTGATGGGCTTCGATCGCGGCGTCACTCTTCTCGGCGGCTTCCCGTTTCCGATCTGCACACCGGCGCACGGTACCGCGTACGACATCGCAGGGCAGGGCATCGCGTCAACGGGCGCGACCCGCGCCGCGGTGCTGCTCGCAGCCGAGATGGCGGCGCGTCGCCGCGCGTGATTGCGGCAACGGGCACGGCTTCAGATGTCGGATGATGGCAGAATGCCACTGTTTTGCCCGACGTGTCAAAGCGCTTTGGCGCGTGCCAAAAAAGCACCAACGAAAACAACCCTCTGGCTACTGTGCATGGGGTTGTTTTCGCGGTTTGTGATTGAGCAGGGCGACTCTGGCCTCACGCCCCGCAGACAATCACCCCATACCAGCCGAGCCCGCGATAGGTCTCGTAGCCCGGCGTCGCATGGAAGGCGACCAGCGCGCCGGTGCGGTCGTGATAGAAGCCGGAGCGCTGGCCATCCAGCGACAGCGCGATGCGCTCGCTGAGGATACCCTGGCCGTCGGAGGCGGCGATGATGCGAAAATTGGAGTCGACCAGCAGCACGCGGGCTTTGTCGGTGTCGCCGACGCGCACGCCTTGCACGATGGCGCGGGCCTGCGCCTCCCAGTCGAAATGGATCGCGAGCACGCCGATCGGCGCGCCATTGGCTTGGCCGCCGGCGCGCACGCTGGCGCAGTAGGTCGCGACCTGCGCGTTGCCAAGCAGCGGCTGGTTCTCGACGTCGCCGGCGACATAGTCGTCGCCGGAGCGCAGGCCCTTGGCCTCGCGAAACCATTTGGTGTGGGCGACGTTCTGGCCGACGGCGCGAAACCGGTCGGCGCGACCGTTGGCGATGACGTTGCCGTCGAGGTCGCAGAGCCAGAGATCGAGATAGACGGTGTAGGCGCCGAGGATCACGCCCAGGCGCTGCGAGGCGTGGGAGACGGCGGCAGCGCTCGGCGCGGCCGCGCAGTCGACCACGGCGGAATCGGTGGCCCACCAGCGCACGTCGCAGGTGCGCTCATAAAGGTTGCGGTCGATCAGTTCGATTGCGTTCAGCGACAAATCGACCATGCGCTCGCCGCGCGAGCGCTGGCTCATCCGCTCGATCGAGGCGACGAGATCGCCGGTGCGCTTGGTCAGCTGGCTTTCGAGCTCGCGCGCGATGGTCTCGACCTGCTGGCCGACGCCGCGCACCTCCTGCGCCACCACGGCGAAGCCCGCACCTTGCGCTCCGGCGCGCGAGCTTTCGATCAGGGCGTTCAGCGCCAGCATCTTCATCTGGTTGGTGATCTGCTGGATCGACTTGGTCTTGTCGACCGCGATCTGGTTGACCTCCGCGGTGAGGCGGTTGATCAGCCCCGAGATGTCGGACTCATCATCGGGCTCGGCGGTTCCGTTCGCAATCGGCTTGGCTTTCAAATTCAGCGCGGCAGACATCGGGTAATTTCCCTTGGCAATGAGGCCTGATCTGCAACGAACCCGGAACAACCAATCACAGATCGAATACGAGTCTTTTTCGAGGATTCAACCTAACGCCCGCTTAATATGCTGTTCGACGGAGTGCCTAAATGGTAGTCACTCCCGCCGCTAAGGCGGCCATCCACCGCTTTGTGCGGCCGAGCCGTTGCAAACTGCGGCGGATTGCCGGCCAATCCCGTGAAGCCGTTGACCGAGCGCGTGCGTGTTCGCCCGGGTCCAGAGTCCCCAACAGTCAGTCCCATCATGACGCCGCCCGCTACCGCCTTGCCCGTCGAAGCGCCCCAGGCCTTCCTGGGTGTGGCGCGCTCGCTGACCGACAAGCTCTGGCGCGACCGGCTCGATGCGCGCGGCGCGGCCAGGGCGCTCGCCATCGTGCAGCGGCACCAATTGCCGGAGCTGTTGGCGCGGGTGCTGGCCGGCCGCGGCGTCGACATCGATGCCGTCGCCGACTTCCTCGACCCGACCATCCGCAAATTGTTGCCGGACCCCTACACGGTGACCGAGATGGAGGCCGCGGCAAGGCGGATCGCCGATGCGGCGGTGAAGGGCGAGAAGGTCGCGATCTTCGGCGACTACGACGTCGACGGCGCGACCTCCGCGGCGCTGCTCGCCTGGCATTTGCGCCACTGCGGGCTCGATCCGCTGATCCATATTCCTGATCGCATTTTCGAGGGCTACGGCCCCAACACTGAGGCGGTGCGCGCGCTGGCGGCGAAGGGCGCCACGCTGCTCGTCACCGTCGATTGTGGCACCACCAGCATCGAGCCGCTGGCCGAAGCCAAGCGGCTCGGCCAGTCCGTGGTCGTGATCGATCACCACCAATCCGGGATCGATCTCCCTGAAGTCGACGCGCTGGTCAATCCGAACCGCCCCGACGATCTCTCCGGCCTTGGCCATCTCGCCGCGGTCGGCCTGGTGCTGGTGACGCTGGTCGCCGTCAACCGCGAACTGCGCCAGCGCGGCTTTTGGTCGAGCGAAATGCCCGAGCCCGATCTGCTCGGCATGCTACATCACGTCGCGCTCGGCACCGTTGCCGACGTCGCACCGCTGATTGGCCTCAACCGCGCCTTCGTCGCCAAGGGGCTGATCGCGATGCGGCGGCGCGACCATGTCGGGCACACCGCGTTGATGGACGTGGCGCGACTCAACGGACCGCCGGAGGCCTGGCATCTCGGCTTCATGCTGGGGCCGCGCATCAACGCCGGCGGCCGCATCGGCCGCGCCGATCTCGGCGTGCGGCTTTTGCTCGAAGGCGACAGCGTCGAGGCGGCGCGCATCGCCGCCGAGCTCGACCGCCTCAACAGCGAGCGCCGCGTCATCGAGCAGGCCGCCGAAGCCCAGGCCGAAGCCGAGGCGCTTGCCTCGATAGGGTTCGAGGACAAGCTCGGCGTCATCGTCACGGCCTCCGAAGGCTGGCATCCCGGCGTGGTCGGCCTCGTCGCCTCGCGCCTGAAGGAGAAGTTTTCGCGGCCCGCTTTCGCCATCGCGCTCGAGCCGGGCGGCATCGGTACCGGTTCGGGCCGCTCGATCGCCGGCGTCGATCTCGGCAAGGCGGTGCGGCAGGCAGTCACCGACGGCATCTTGCTGAAGGGCGGTGGGCACGCGATGGCCGCGGGCGTGACGCTGCGCAAGGAGAAGCTCGCCGAATTCCGCGCCTATCTCGAAAGCGCGCTGGCGCGCGACGTCGCGGAGGCACGTCATGTCAACGAACTCTACATTGACGGCGCGGTTTCCGCGCGCGCGGTGACGACGGAGCTTGCCGCCACGCTCAACCGCGCAGGTCCGTTCGGCAGCGGCAATCCGGAAGTCGTGCTGGCGCTACCGGCGCATCAGCTCATCTATGCCGACGAGGTCGGGCAGGCGCATTTAAGGCTGCGATTCAAGTCGGGCGACGGCGCGATCGTCAACGGCATTGCGTTCCGTTCGGTCGGTCAAAGGCTCGGCAACGCACTGGTGGCCAATCGCGGGCAGCAATTGCACGTCGCGGGTTCGTTGTCGGTCGACCGTTACCAGGGCGCCGAGCGCGTGCAGTTTCGCGTGATCGACGTTGCGCTACCGGATCAGGGGCCATCCGTGATTAGATAGCGCCATGCGCAAAAGATAAATCGCTCAAGCAACAAAAAGAAAGGGAGTGAACATGGCAGGACAGGTTGAAGGCAAGATCGCGCTGGTGACGGGCGGCGCTTCGGGTATTGGCGAGGCGGTCGTCGAGCTGTTCGCGCGCGAGGGCGCGAGCGTCGTCATCACCGACATCGACGAGTTGAGGGGACCGGAGCTCGCCAGGCGCATCACCAAGGCTGATGGCAAGGCGATTTTTCTGGAGCAGGACGTTACCTCCGAGGAGCGCTGGATCGAGATCGTTGCCGAAATCGCGAAGCGCTATGGCCGGCTCGATATTCTCGTCTCCAATGCGGGCATCGGCATTGCCGTGCCCTCGATCATCGACATGACGCTGAGCGATTGGCGCAAGCAGAACGCAATCAATCTCGACGGCGTGTTCCTCTCGGTGAAGCATTGCCTGCCGCTGATGCGCAAGACTGCCGGCGGCTCGATCGTCATGATGTCTTCGCTGGCAGGCCTGCGCGGCTCGCCCGGGCTGTCCGCCTATTCGGCGACCAAGGGCGGCGTGCGGATGTTCGCCAAATCGATCGCGATGGAGTGCGCGGCGGCGGGTGACGGCATTCGCGTCAATTCCGTGCACCCCGGCATCATCGACACGCCGATCTGGGGCAAAATCCCGACCGGCGCGACTGGCAACCAGGCCAATGCGCCGATCGATCCCGAGGAGCGCGCCCGGGTCGTGACGCCGCTCGGCCGCGCCGGGCAGGCGGTCGAGATCGCCAGCGGCGTGCTGTATCTGGCCTCCGATGCCTCGCGCTACGTCACCGGGACCGAACTCGTCATTGACGGTGGCATGAACGCGGGCGGCGTACCGCGCCGATAGCGAGCCGCCGCGCAAGGCGTGAAGGGCAGGGTGGCGTCCGCAGGGGCTGACGCGCAGGTGTCGGCCCTGTACAAGGCCGGCAGCTTACGACTGAACGAGGTTATCCTTCGCCATGGCGCACGGCCTTCACGCCTCCTCCCCAGCACCTATTCGCTCGAACCGGCCGGACCTTGCCAGCGATGCGATCCGCACCGCGCGCGAGGATCTCGCCGCCTGCTTCCGCATGGCGGCGCGCTACGGTTTCGAAGAAGGCATCTGCAACCACTTCTCGGCCGTGGTGCCCGGCCATGACGATCTCTTTTTGGTCAATCCCTATGGCTACGCGTTTCGCGAGCTGACTGCGTCTAAACTCCTGATCTGCGACTTCGACGGCCATGTGCTTGACGGCGAAGGAGAGCCCGAGGCGACCGCCTTCTACATCCACGCCGAGATGCACAGGCGCTTGCCACGCGCCAAGGTCGCTTTCCATACCCACATGCCCTATGCGACGGCACTGTCGATGACGGAGGGCGATCCTCTGATCTGGGCGGGCCAGACCGCGCTCAAATTCTACGGGCGCACGGCGGTCGATCGCGACTACAACGGCCTCGCGCTCGACAACCGCGAAGGCGCGCGCATCGCTTCCGCCGTCGGTGACGCCGACATCGTCTTCATGAAACATCACGGCGTGATGGTGCTTGCGCCGACCATCGCGGACGCCTGGGACGATCTCTACTACCTCGAGCGCGCGGCCGAAGTGCAGGTGCTGGCGATGTCGACGGGCCGCAAGGTCTTGCCGGTCGATCCCGCTATCGCGACCGCCACCTACAAGCAGATGCGTGAAGGCGATTCCGAATCCGCGCGGCTGCATCTCGCGGCGATCCGGCGCCAGCTCGATGCCGAGGAGCCGCAGTACCGGCACTGAGGCGGAGTGCGCGTCGCCAACGGCATCATTCCGGGGCGCGCGAAGCGCGAGCCCGGAATCCATCGTGCAGCAGGTGAGGCGGAAAAATGGATTCCGGGCTCGCGCCAAGCGGCGCGCCCCGGAATGACGGGAGCTGCTATCCACCCTGCCGCAGCTTGGCCAGGACCTTCAGCCCGCCATAGCCGTCGGCCGGCAAGATGCCGGCCTTCTGCTGAAAATCCTTGATCGCCTTCATCGTGTCGTTGCCGACGCGGCCGTCGGTGCCGCCGGTGTCGAATCCCGCCTTCGTCAATCGCGTCTGCATCTCCTGCACTTCGGCGAGCGTGAGCGCGCGCTCGGAACCGGGGAAGGGCTGGATGAAGGGCTGCGCGCCCAGACAGCGGTCGCCGAGATGGCAGATCGCCAGCGCATAGTTCATCGAGGGATTGTAGCTTTTCACTGCATTGAAATTCGGTCCAAGCAGGAACGTCGGCCCGCCCGCAACCGGCGTCCACATCTGCGCAGATGCGCTTGGTTGCGGAAACGGCTGCCCGTCCGCGCGCGTGACGCCGGCCGATGCCCATGCCGCGTAAGTGCGGCTGCCGCTGATGTCGCCGGACGCGCGCACCTCGTAGCCCCAATGCTCGCCGCGGCGCCACTTGCCGCGATTGACGAGGTATTTCGCCGTCGAGCCCAGCGCGTCGTCGGGTTTGCCGAATGGCGAGACTTTGCCGTCGCCGTCATAGTCGATGCCGACATTGAGCCAGACTTCCGGCATCCATTGCGAATGGCCCATCGCGCCGGCCCAGGACCCCCGCATCTCCTCCGGCGTGCTCCAGCCTTTGTCGACGATGCGCAGCGCGTTCATCAGCTCGGTTTCCCAATAGGCCTTGCGACGCGGCTCGTTCCAGGCGAGCGCGGCCAGCGAGGGAAACACCGGCGTCATGTGGTTCTGCTGCACGAGCGGATCGCCGTAGGCCGACTCGACGCCCCACAGCGCCAGCAGTGTGCCGCGCTCGACGCCGAAATCGCGCTCGATGCGCGCGAACAGCGCCTCGTTGTTCTTCAGCGCGATCTTGCCGTTGATGATGCGCCAGTCGGAGACGCGGCGGTTGATGTATTGCCAGACCTGCTCGTGAAATTCCGGCTGGTTGCGCATTTGCTTGAACACGCTCATGTCGGGCTCGACCCGCGCCATCGCGCGCTGCCAGGTCGCAGCCGAAATGCCCTTGGCCATCGCACGCGCGCGAAAAGCTTCGCGCCATTCATCGAAGCCGGGCGGCGAAGCAAGAACGCGCGTCGGGAACGCGAGCAGGGTAGCTGCGCCGAGCGCGGATTTGAGCAGGGAACGGCGGGTATGATTGAGTAAGGAATCAGCTTGTTTCATGCGCGCATTGTAGCGGGAAACATGGCCGCTGTGAGCGGTTCCAGGAACATGAAGAACAGGCCATCGCGCCGGCGTTCCCCGGAACAAAATGTCGCGGTCCCGCATTCCCTCCCCACCACCCGAGAGGAGCATGAAATGAGGAAGTATCTTTTTGCCGCTGCCATGGTCACGGCCATCGCGGCCCCTGCGTTCGCGGATGAAGTCGGCGTTCATGTCGGCCCGGTTGGCGCCGGCGTGACGGTCGGTCAGGCCCCCGAATATCGTGATCGCGATCGTGATCGCACCACGATCGTCAAGGAGCGTGCCCCCGCCGACCGTACCACCGTGATCAAGAAGGAAGATGAACTCGGCAACCGCAGCAAGACCGTGATCCATCACGACAACGATTGATGAGGCAGGGCCCCGGCGGTCGCCGGGGCCCACTCTTCCCGGAAGGCTTTGGGGTGGAATGAAGATACGCGCACATGCTGAAAGCCACGTCGTCGAGCTGGACGACGGATCCCAGTGGCAGATTTTTCCCGGGGATCTCGCGACCACGCTGAGCTGGAATCCCGAAACGGATTTGCAGCTGGAGCCGAGCGGCGACCAGGTGAGTTCGCACGTGCTGGTGAATGCCACCGATCAAAGCCGTGTGCGCGTGATCGGGGCTGACGAGACCTGGCCGCAGGGCGAGGTTAAGCATGAATTAAGTGGCGGGTAGAGTCCTTCCGCAAGTTCGCAAGCCGCAAACTTTCGGCCCGCTACTTTACGGTCCGTTCGCGTTCATCTGCGCAAGATGCGCGCATGCGGGAGCTGCTCGACCTCATTCGTGCCAATCCCTGGCCCTTCGGCGCAGGGCTGTTCGTTGTGATCCTGACGATCATTGCGGAGAATTTCGACCGAGGCATTCAAGGCGGCGACGATGCCGGCTTCGGAGACTTTTCAGACGGCGATGCGGGTGACGGAGCAGGCGACTAACCCTCGTTCTGCAACTCGATCGCGACGTCGGCGAGCCAGCGCCGGATTGCGGCCTCGGCCTTGCTGTCGAGCCCGGCCACGAGGCGCTTTTCCAGCGCGATGACACGCTCCCGGCAGGCTTTCAGCAGCGTTGCTCCGCGCGGCGTCAGCGTCCATTGCTGGATGCGGCCGTGGACGGGATGCGGTGTCATCTCGATGGCGCCGTCGCGTTCGAGATTGCGAATGATGACCCCGACGGTCTGCGGCGTCAGGAAGGTGAGGCGGGCGACGTCGGCACCGGACAGGCCCGGATAGGCGTTCAGCATGGTCAGCACGGCGAATTGCGGCGACGTCACGCCAAGATCGGCCAACGTTCGCTCCATCTTGAGCCGCACCGCGGCGTGTGCCTGGCGCAGCAGATAGCCGAGATAGCCTTGCTCGCCACGCTTGCCTTCGCCGGGGGCGGGCACGTGCACCGAAGCGGCCGCCTTGGGCGCCTTCTGCCGCGGTTGCGATTTCGTGATGCCAGCCGGCTTGCGTACCATGTAAGAGCTCTTATAAGATGTAAGCAGCCTTACAATAACACGAGGTGAACGGCGATGTCACACGCCCGCAGCGAATACGAGGATTTCAAGAGGATTGCGCCCGATGCGTATGAGCTGGTGCTCGCGCTGGGCCAGGTTGCGGCCAAGGCCGGCCTGGACAAGCAGCTTCTCGAGCTGGTCAAGTTGCGCGCCTCGCAGATCAACGGCTGCGCCTTTTGCGTCCAGCATCACGTTCTGCTCTCCGAACGGCTCGGCGTGCCCGTCGACAAACTCCGTCTGGTCGCGGTCTGGCGCGAGGCACCGATCTTCTCGGCGCGCGAGCGCGCGGCACTGGCCTGGACCGAAGCCCTGACCCTGTTGCCGGATGGCTTCGGTGATGAGATCTATGCCGAGGTGCAGGGCGAATTCTCCGAGACCGAGCTGACCTATCTGACCTCGGCGATCGCCTCGATCAACGTATGGAACCGATTTGGCGCGGCGTATCGCTGGACGCCGCCGAAGCGACCCGCCGCGGCCAATCCCGCGGCGTCCTGATTGCGACAAAGGGAGGTCAACATGACCGCAATGAATCTGACGGCTGCGCCGTGGCGATCGCGTTCGCGCTCGGTAGGGTTCGCCGTCATCGGCGGACTCGCTGGCGCGCTGGCGATCGGCAAGACCCTCCCGGCGACGATGGATACGGTCTCCGGGGTGCTCGCGCCGCTCTGCGCGACCGCCGCCGAGAGTTCGCCGCTCGACAGGGTGGAGCCGATCGGCTCCTACGCGCTGCCCAACGTGCCCGGCAAGCGCGTCACCATCGTGCGCGTGTTCTATGGCCCCGGCGGATTTTCACGGCCGCATCGTCACGCGGGCTCGGTCACGGCCTACATCACCAAGGGCGAGATTCGCTCACAGCTCGGCGGCGGCCCGGTCGAGACGTTTGGGGTCGGCCAATCCTTCTTCGAACCGCCAGGCGCGACGCATCTGGTCTCGGCGAATGCGAGCGCCACGGAGCCGGCCGAACTGATTGCCGTGTTTGTGGCTGACGAGGGTGCGCAGCTCACGACGTATCTGGAGTGAACCGTAGCCCGGAGTGAGCTTCGCTCGATCCGGGCTACACATTCCAAGTTGTCGTCATCCCGCGTAAGATCCGGGATCGGGATTGTCGGACGGGTGCTCGAACGACTTCTTGAGCGAGGCTGGCATCGGCACGTGGAAGTTCAGGCCGCGCGGCGGCACCGGCTCCATGAACCATTTGTTGTAGATCGTCTCGATTTCGGGGCTCTTGTAGAGCTTGGCGGTTGCCCGATCGACGACGGTTTTGAACGGTACATCGTCCTTGCGCAGCATGATGCCATAGGGCTCCGGATCGGAAAATGCACCCGTGCTGATCGCGTACAGCGACGGTTCCTTCGACGAGGCGATCATCGCCGCAAGCTGGATGTCGTCCATGACGAATGCAACAGCGCGGTCGGTCTCCACCATCAGGAATGCTTCCGGCACGTCCTTGGCGTTCATCACCGTGATACCCAGCGAGCGGGCCGCATTGGCCTTGTTGAGCTGAGTGATGTTGGTCGTGCCCGAGACCGAGACGACGGACTTGCCCTTGAGGTCGTCAACCTGATCGAGCTTCAGCGCCTTCTTGGACACGAAGCGGCTCGCCGTCAGGAAATGCGTGTTGGTGAACCACACCTGCTTCTGGCGGTCGGCGTTGTTGGTCGTCGAGCCGCATTCGAGATCGACGGTGCCGTTCGCCATCAGCGGAATGCGGGTGGAGGATGTGACGATGTTCTGGTTGACCTCGAGCTTGTCGAGTTTGAGCTCGGCCTTGATCTCGTCGACGATCTTCATGCAGATGTCGACGGCGTAGCCGACGATCTTCTGCTTGTCGTCGATGTAGCTGAAGGGCACGGCACTGTCGCGGATCCCGAGCGTGATCGCGCCGGTCTCCTTGATCTTCTTCAGCGTGCCGCTCAATTCCTGTGCATGAATCGGCGTGGCGAGCGCGACGGCCAAAATGGCCACCGTGGTGAGACAACGCATATGCTTCCCTTCATCCTGATTGCCTGGCGGGAGCCAAGCAATTCTGAGGCCAGAGAAGGTTGCGTGATGCGGGCGCGGCCGAAATACGGTCCCGCCTTGCTGCCGGGATTGGCGTCATCAAAGACGTCGGCGAGGCTGCTGGCGGCGCGAGCGGCGCCTCAATTCTCCTCGCCGCTCGATCCCTCGCGCTGGTCGGGCTTGACCACGTCCTCGGGCAGCGCATGCGCGACGGGCTGCGCGGTGACCGCGATCTCCGGGCCGATCTCGCGGCCGCGGGCGCGGATCAAACGCTCGTAGGCCGAGACCAGGGTGGCGTAGGGGCTGACCCAGATCCAGCCGTCGCGGGTGAACACCTGGACGTCGAAATGCAGGTGCATGGAGGTGCCGGCGGGATGGTCGAGATAGTTCGAGACAACGCCGATCTTTTCGCCCTCAACGACCATGCGGCCGTTGAGCAGGCCGTCGGCGTTCATGGTCTGCGGGTTCATGTGCATGTAGCGGAAGCGGATGTGCTCGGTGCGGCTGTTGATCTCGAGTGTGGCGGCCTGGTCCTTGGAGCCGCGGATCACGATTGCGTCGCGCACCGCAACCACGCCGCGCTGCCTGGGATCGCAGGGGGCTTGGCCGTCGCTTGGCGGCGGACAATCGGCGGCACGGATGTCTTCGCCCTGATGGCCGTAACCGCCGCCGCATTGCCAGACTTCAAAGCTGCGGGACTCGCAGAAATTGTCGCGCCAGGGATACGCGGTCGGGCCGTCGTTCTTGTCACGCTTGGCGTAGGATTGCGAGCGCACGAAGGCAGGCGCCTTTTCCAGCGGAAAACGGATCTGGGCATAGGCTATCACGTCGGGATGGCCGCCCTGCTTGCGATAGCCGGTGTTCGGGATGATGTCGCCGCTCGGCCGGTAGCTGAAATCCGCCGAGCGCGCGATAGGACGATCGAGGACGTCGGAGGCAACATCCGCCAGCGGGCGCATACGCTGGCCGCCGGCAACGTGCAGCGCCTTCAGGAAGCGCTCGGCAACCGGATAGGCTTCCTTGCAGGCGAGCCGCCGCGGTTTTGCGACGCTGTCCAGGCACTGGATGGATACGACATAAGCGACGCCGAAGCGGGAGAAGGCGTAACGCACATAGCCTTCGCGAATGAACTTGCGCAGGTCCGGATAGACCGCCGCGAGCGGCTTGACCGGCTCGCCCTTGCCGCCGGAGGGATCGGCGATGTCGTAGATGAGCGCCGATCCCGTGATCTGCACCTCGACCGGCTTCGCAAACACGCGGCTCGGCATGCCGTCGCCGGCACCAGGTTCGAACGAGAAGCTGGCGCTATAGCCGGCGGGTCCGGCGTCGAACATGTCGACGGGGTTGAAATCGGCCTCGTAGCGCGACAGCGACAGGCTCGATGGCGTGCCGTTGCGCCGGCCTTCCAGATATGCGGCGGCATCGAACGGCAGCAGCACCGGGACAGCGCTTCGCGCGATGCCTGCGAAGAATTGCGAGGAGACGGCGTTGAGCTGCACCAGCGCCGGCATCGCCCGCGGATCGTAGCGCGGTACCGTGCGGCGGGGCACGAAGACGAAGTCGCCCGCGATCTGGGGGTGGCTGTTGATCTCGGTGCGGAGCTGGTCGAGCGCTGCGCGCCAATCGACCCGCAGCGCCGTGAGTGAGGGGCTGCGCAATTCATCCGCAGCCAGCGGGTTGGCGGTAAGCAACGAAAGCGACGCCAGGGCTTGCGAGACGAAGCGGAAAGCCTTCCTACCCACTGTCTCGCCCCCCGGCGGTCACCTGTTGTGATCCCTCGCTTAGTCCTTGGCGCGTTCGGAGTAGGAGCCGTCTTCGGTCATCACCACGATGCGGGTACCGACCGCGATATGCGGCGGCACGGTGGTGCGCAGGCCATTCGAGAGCACGGCGGGCTTGTAGGAGGAGGAGGCGGTCTGGCCCTTGGTCACGGGCTCGGTTTCGACCACTTCCAGCGTCACCCGCTGGGGCAGCGAGATCGAGACCGGGTTGGCGCCGTGCAGCGACAGCTTGACGGTCATGCCCTCCTGAAGATACGCCGCCGCGTCGCCGATGACGTCCTTGGAGACCTGGACCTGGTCGTAGCTCTCGGGGTTCATGAAGTGGTAGCCGTCGCCATCTTCATACAGGAAGGTGTAGTTGCGCTCTTCGATCGTGGCCTTCTCGACCTGGTCGGTGGTCTTGTAGCGTTCGGAGATCTTTACCCCGTCCGAGATTCGGCGCATTTCGATCTGGCTGACCGGAGTTCCCTTGCCGGGATGGATGTTCTCGGCGGTCACGACGACATATAGCTTGCCGTCTTGCTCGATCACGTTGCCCTTGCGAATAGAACTGGCGATGACTCTCAAAGCGATATTTCCTGCTTGCTTGGCCCGGCACCGGCCAGGACGTGATCAAATTGATGGGGGACCTGGGGCCTCAAATCAGACCTTGGCGCCCGTTTCGGGCCGCAACATACGCATTTTGTCGTTGAATGCCAGCATTTTGCTGGCCTGCGGAGCGGTCGGTTGATGGCTGGGGACAAGCCGATTTCGCCGTTCTGGTCCCCCTCGCGACACTTGGACCGCCGGCCGTTCCTCCAGGCGAGGGGGGCGATCACCGGGGCTCTACGGGGCTTTTTTGCCGAACAGGGCTTCGTCGAGGTCGAAACCTCCGTCCTTCAGATCTCTCCCGGCAACGAGACCCATCTCCACGCCCCGCACACCGAGATCGTGCGTCCCGGCGGCAGCCGTGCCAGGCGTTACCTGCGAACGTCCCCGGAATTCGCCTGCAAGAAGCTGCTGGCAGCCGGTGAGCCCCGAATCGTCGAATTCGCCCGGGTGTTCCGCGACCGCGAGCGCGGCGACCTGCATCTGCCCGAATTCACCATGCTGGAATGGTACCGGGCCGGCGCGCCCTATGATGCCATCATGGCCGATTGTGTCGTCGTGATCGCCCATGCGGCGCAGGCGACCGGGATCGGGACCTTCGCCTTCCGCGGCCGCACCGCCGATCCCTTTGCCGTGCCGGAGCTTCTGACCGTTGCCAGCGCCTTTGAGCGGTTCGCCGGGATCGACCTGCTTGCCACCATTTCAGGCGACCAAGGAGATCGGGCCGCACTTGCAGAAGCGGCCGCCGGCAAGGTCCGCGTCGCGGAGGACGACACCTGGTCGGATGTCTTCAGCAAGGTTCTGGTCGAGCATGTCGAGCCGCATCTGGGGCAGGGGCGTTTGACCATACTGTTCGAATACCCATCTCCAGAGGCGGCGCTGGCGCGCACAAAGGCCGACGACCCGCGGGTGGCGCAGCGTTTCGAGATCTATGCCTGCGGCGTCGAGCTCGCCAACGGCTTTGGCGAGTTGACCGACGCGGCCGAGCAGCGCCGCCGCTTCACGGAATCGATGGCGGAGAAGCTGCGTCGCTATGGCGAGGCCTATCCGCTGGACGAGGATTTTCTCACGGCGGTTGCCGCGATGCCCGAGGCGAGCGGCGTCGCGCTCGGCTTCGACCGACTGGTCATGCTGGCGAGCGGCGCAACACGGATTGACCAGGTGGTGTGGACGCCGCCCGCAGATGAAACGACAAGCGAGACATGACGAAGACCAATCTGGCACGAACACTGCGCGAGCCGGCCGAGCTCGTGGCCGAGCATCTTGCACCCGCCGAAGCGCTGCCGGCGCTCGAGCGCGTCGCCGCGCGCTATGCGGTCGCGATCACGCCCGCGCTGGTCGAGCTGATTGACAGTTCCGATCCCGATGATCCTATTGCCCGGCAGTTCGTTCCCACGGCCGCAGAGCTGGAGCTGCAGCCGGGCGAGAACGCCGATCCGATCGGCGATCACCCGCATTCGCCGGTCGCCGGCATCGTGCATCGCTATCCCGATCGGGTGCTGTTCAAGCTCGTTCATGTCTGCGCGGTCTATTGCCGCTTCTGCTTCCGTCGCGAGATGGTCGGCCCGGGCAAGGAGAATGCGCTCTCGGACAGCGCCTACCGCGCTGCGATCGATTACATTCGTTCGCACCGCGAGATATGGGAGGTGATCCTGACCGGTGGCGATCCGCTGATGCTGTCGTCGCGGCGCATGAGCGAGATCATGACCGATCTCGCTCGTATCGATCACGTCAAGATCATCCGCCTTCACACCCGCGTGCCCGTGGCTGAGCCAGCGCGCATCAGCGACGACATGGTCGCTGCGCTGAAGGTGACGGGCGCGACCACATGGGTCGCGCTGCATGCCAACCATGCGCGCGAGCTGTCGCCGGCCGCGCGCGCCGCCTGCGCGCGGCTCGTCGATGCCGGAATTCCCATGGTGAGCCAGTCCGTGCTTTTGCGCGGCGTCAATGACAACAGCACGGCTCTGTCGGATTTGATGCGAGCTTTCGTCGAATGCCGGATCAAGCCCTATTACCTGCATCACGGCGATCTCGCGCCGGGTACTGCGCACCTGCGCACCACTCTGGCGCAGGGACAGGAGTTGATGCGGCAGTTGCGTGGACGGGTGTCGGGACTGTGCCAGCCTGATTACGTCATCGACATTCCCGGCGGCGCGGGCAAGTCGCCAGTGGGGCCGAATTATGTGTTGGCGGCGCAAAATACCGCACCCGACATACGTGATGCGGCGCCGGAAACGCGCTATCGTATCATCGACTATTGCGGCGACGTTCACCTCTATCCGCCCGAGACCTGAGCGGTGACGGGGGGTAACGGCGGGTTGAGGAATGGAGGAATGAAATGAAGAAGATCATTGTGGCCGCATCGCTCGTGGTCCTGCTTGGCGGCGTGGCGGTCGCGCAAACCGGCACCAAGGGATCGACGTCGGGCGGCGCCACATCCGGCTCGCCACCGCCGGCGCCGGTCGGTCATCGCCAGGTGCGCCCCAGCGATGTGCCCAGCGAGAAGAATCCGAGCGATCCGAACGATCCCCTGAGCAAGGAAAACCAGGCGCTCGACAAGAAGATCAAGAGCATCTGCCGCGGCTGCTGAGCCGCGCCGATTGCGGGCAGGGCGCGAACAGCATCGCCCCGCCCGCGTTCACATCTAGGCTGAGCGCTCGTTCAGCCCGGCGCGCCGTATGTTACGTCGGATCTCGACGGCGTCGGCAAGCTGCTCGAGCACCCTTGCCGTGGTCGCCCAGTCAATGCAGCCGTCGGTGATGCTCTGGCCGTAGGTGAGCGGCTTGCCGGGCACGACGTCTTGCCGGCCGGCGACCAGGTTGCTCTCGATCATGACGCCCATGATGCGGTTCTCGCCGCCGGAAATCTGGCCGGCGATGTCCGCGGTGACCAGCGGCTGGTTCTCCGGCTTCTTGCTCGAATTGGCGTGGCTCGCGTCCACCATGACGAGCGGCGCGACGCCGGATTTCGCCAGCTCGTTGCAGGCCGCCGCGACGCTTTCGGCATCGTAGTTCGGCTTGCTGCCGCCGCGCAGGATGATGTGGCAGTCCTCGTTGCCGGCGGTTGAGGCGATCGCCGAACGGCCGCGCTTGGTCACGGCCATGAAATGATGCGGGTGCGAGGCCGATTTCACTGCGTCCGCCGCGATCCGCACATTGCCGTCGGTGCCGTTCTTGAAGCCAACCGGACAGGACAGCCCCGAGGCCAGCTCGCGATGGATCTGGCTCTCGGTGGTGCGCGCGCCGATCGCGGCCCAGGACACGAGGTCGGCGATATATTGCGGCGTCGTCATGTCGAGGAATTCGGCGCCGGCGGGCAGGCCGAGATTGTTGATGGCCGACAGCACGTTGCGCGCCAGCCGCAGGCCCTTATTGATGTCGAAGCTGCCGTCGAGATCGGGATCGTTGATCAGGCCCTTCCAGCCGACGGTGGTGCGCGGCTTCTCGAAATACACCCGCATCACGATCTCGAGCTGGTCGGCGAGGTCCTCGCGCAACGTAGCAAGGCGCTCCGCATATTCGATCGCAGCCTTGGGGTCATGCACCGAGCAGGGGCCGACCACGACCAGAAGCCGGTCGTCCTGGCCATTGAGGATGGCATGGATAGCGTTGCGCGACGCCATCACCACACGCGTCGCGGTGAGCGTGCGCGGGACTTCCCGCATCACCTCTTCCGGCGTGCTTAGCTCTTTCAGTTCGCGGATACGAAGATCGTCGGTCGTGCTCAGCACGGCGGGCTCCTGTCATTTTGAGAACCTGCCGGCCAATAAAAAAGCCGCCAGGTCTGGCGGCTGTTCGGACGTTTGCTGCAATGTTTCAGATTGAGCGCGATCCTCCTGCCGCCAGCGAGCTGTCGTAGCTAAAGTACCAAAAGTAGCTGGTGACGAGGGTGATCATGGCAGCCTATATAGCGCGCGGTCGGCGGATTGTCACCCCCTAAGACCGCGCAGGGCGCGACGAGGCGTCTCAACTGTTGCTATTGCGTACCGCCAGCGCCATGCCGATCAGGGTGGCGCCGCCGAACAAGAGGTTGATGCCGACGAGGACGCCGATCGCCCATTCCGCCGTGCTCGGCAGTCCCGTGATCACCATGAACGAGATCGCGATGTCGACAAGGCCCGAGATCAGGAGCCACGACCAGCGGCCGCTCAGCTCACGACGGTGCTCCAGCGCATACATGATGGTGGCGACCCCCTCGGCGAGGAAATAGGCGCCGAGCACGATCGTCAGCGTCAGCACGGCCTGCATTGGGCGCGCCAACAGCAACATGCCGGCGAGCACGGCGAGTGCGGCCGAAATCAGCGACCACCAGAACCCCGGCGTGCTGCGCGCCCAGTAGGTCGCGATCAGCCCGCCGATGCCGCTGATCAAGAACATCCAGCCGAGGAAGATCGCGATGGCGAGGCTTGCGAGCGGCGGCAGGATCAGCGCGGCAACACCGAGAACGGCGAGCAGGATGCCTTCGAACAGAAAGGCCTTCCAATGCGCCTTCACCGCCTGGCTCATGGCGGATTGCAGCCGTGAAAAGTCCTCGGGCGATGTCATGGCGGACCTCTACGTCGCAGGAGCAGATGGGGCTCAATCTAGTGTGCGCGCGCCGGCCTGGCTATGTCGTGGATCAACCGCCGCCGTGCGCTGACGAAAAACCCTCTCCGCTGGTGCGGATACGATTGCGGCCGAGAACATAGATCGCGGTTGTGACGATCAGGAGTGCGATGCCGAGCAGGATCGAGGTGAGACCGATCGGGATCAGCGCCAGCGTCAAGTTGCGTTCGGGATTGGTGAGCCAATGATGGATCGAGGTCAGCACGAAGGCGAGGCCGAGAAAGCCGATCCCACCGCCGGTGAGCAGCAGCGCCCACATCCGGCGCAGTTGGCTGAGCCGCTCGCGCGCGATATCGGTGCGCGGCGCGTGGTGGCGCGCGACGCGCCGCACCAGGCGCATGGCGAAGGCGATCGAGCTGAAGCCGATCAGGAGGCTGGCAGCGCCCAGCCACATCCGTAGGGTCGGATCGAGATCGGGCATTTGCTGCAGTGTAAGCAGCGGAAAGTCGAAGGCCGAATGCAGCGCCAGCGGGCCGGCCAGCATCAGCAGCCGGCTTGAGAGACGAGCCCAGTCGCGATGACGGCGGTGCGCACCCAGCGCCGTACCGGCCCGTGCGATTGTCAGATAGGCACCGGCGATGATGCCGAGCGCACCGTGGAACGGCACGGTCAGCACGCTGCGCAGGGCCGCGAGCGAGCGCCACATCTCGGCGTGCTGCACGAGATAGGCGAGGTTCTCGTAGGCGGCGAAGCCAAGGCCCACGGCGGCGCCATAGACCACGGTGTCCATCGGATTGGCGAAGGTTCGCCGCTTGGTTGAGGAGACCAGCACGATGGCGATCACCTTCACGGCCTCCTCGGGCAGTGCGACGCCGAACACCGAATGCATAGCCAGCTCCGCCCAGGCATTGTCCGGCGCCGCAACCATCCTGGCGAAGGGAGCGCGGGCGAGACCGAGCAGCGAGATGCTGGCTGCGCCGAGCAGGAACGCGGTCCAAACCTGGGTCGGCGGGCCCGGGCGTTCTTCGGCCGCGATGACAAGCCACAGCATCAGCAGCGCCGGGGCGATGGCGGCCGTTCCGATCACGGTGGGCAGTGCTTCAATCAGGTACATCGGGGTCGAAAATGCGTTTCCTTGACCGGCTTATCTACGTCGACCGATGCGATGATGTGTCATGCGCCAGCTGTCCTGTCGCTTAACGAGTGTGACAGCCTTTGTTCATCCGTAGCGTTGCCGAGGTGGGAATGCGAGCCCAATCAATTACATGACGGGACCTGTCTGCGATCGATGACAGCGATGGCGCCGCGGCGATCAGATCGCGATCGGCCAGTAAAATCAAGAGAATGCGGAGATTTCTTCGATTCACGATGTACGTGTCGCGACCGCAAGTCGCACATCAGGGATCCGCGGTCGCGGCGAGCGCCCGGCCCCGGGCGATATGGCTGGTCAGCCGCCGTGTCACGTCGCGCCGAAGGGTATTGAACTCTGGCGACGAGACATCACGCGGGCGGGGCAGCTCGATCTGGACCTGGCAATCGATGCGGCCTGGCCCCGCGGTCATTACCACCACCTGGTCCGCGAGCAGGACGGCCTCTTCGACCGAATGGGTCACGAAGATCACGGTCAGCTTGGTAGCCCTCCAGATATCGATCAGTTCTTCCTGCAGCTTGCTGCGCGTCAAAGCGTCGAGGGCACCAAACGGTTCGTCCATCAGCAGGACGTCGGCGTCGTTGGCGAGCACGCGCGCAATAGCGACCCTTTGCTTCATGCCCCCGGACAGTTGATGCGGATAGCGGTCGGCGAACGCAGCCAGTCCCACCATCGCCATGAATCTCTCGGTGATCCCGGCAACATCCTTGGAAGCGAGCCGCCGCTGGCTCGGTCCGAAGGCGATATTCTCTTTCACCGTCAGCCAGGGAAACAGCGCGTAGTCCTGAAACACCATTCCGCGGTCGGGTCCAGGACGATCAATCCCAAATCCGAACATCGTGACAGAGCCGCTGGTCGCCTGCTCGAAACCGGCAATGATCCGCAACAGCGTCGACTTGCCACAGCCTGATGCGCCGAGCAAACAGACGAACTCGCCTTTTTGGATCGTCAGATCGATCCCGCGCAACGCCTCGACCGGGCCATTGGACGCGTCATAGACTTTGTGCAGATCATCGACGCGCAGGATCGGTGGCGCGTGTTGGCTGTCAGACATGGTGTTGCGGGCTCCAGCGAAGGAAATAGTTGCTCAGCCAAAGCAGGATGCGGTCGGAGACAAAGCCGGTGACGCCGATAATGATCATACCGGTGATGACCAGATCGGTGCGCGACAATGAGCGGCCGTCCATGATCACCGCGCCGAGGCCTTCCGGAACGCCTGTCATCTCCCCGACCACGATCAGGATCCAGGCGAAGCTGGCGCCAAGACGCAGGCCGTTGAAGATGCTGGGCAGGGCCGCGGGCAAAACCACCGCCCGGAATAATTTTGGCCCGGCGCAGCCGAGCATTTCGGCGGCTTCGAACAGGCGTACGTCAACTGATTTCACGCCAAAGATGGTGTTGAGGAGAATTGGAAAGAAGGCCCCCAGGAAAACCAGGAAGATCGCCGATTTGGCGCCAAGCCCGAAGAAGATCATCGACAATGGAAGCCACGCCGTGACGGGAATCGGCCGCAACAATGACAGCGTCGGATCGAGCACCGCGCGCAACAGCGGCAGTCGACCGATCATCAATCCAAGTGGAATTCCGATGACGGCCGCGCAGAGAAAGCCGCCATAGACGCGCTGCACCGATTTCCAGAAATGTATGGCAAGGCTCGCGCTGTAGGCGTCATCGTAGATTCCACCGATTGCAAAATCCCTCATCATCAAGGCGACGCCGGACGGCAGCGGCACGAGTCGCGTTCCAGTCCACCGCACCATGATGTCCCAGAACAACAGCAGCCCCAGCGGCACCACCGCCGCCAGCGCGATGGCGCGAAGGCGATGGATCAGTCTCCACGGGCGCGACGTCCTGGCCGGGGTTGTCTTCGCTGCGCGGTCGGCCACTGCCTCGGCCGGAGGTGCGATTTTGATCGACCGGCTCATCGATCGCTCACATCGCGGCAATGGCTTTCACGAAGCTCGGCTCGATGAATTTGCCGTAGTCCGGCAGTTCGCGGATCTGCTTTTTGGCCAGCATTTGCGTTCCGTAATAGTTCGCCTGCTTGAGAAACAGCGCATCGATATTCCAGGTGAGCTCCACATTGGGCGCGGCCTGTTCGATCGACGGCTTGGGCTGGCCGAGCTTTTGCATCGCCATCGCGACGAACGCCTCGCGATCGCTCATCGCATATTCGCTCGCCTTGCGATGAATTGCGAGCAACGTGCGGATCAGGTCCGGATCCTTTTCGATCATCTCACCGTGCGTGGTCAGCACCATGTTCAGCGAGCCGGTCGGCGTCGAGTAGGGGTATTCCACGATCTTGCCGACGCCGTTGGCCAGGCTGATGCCGGGCCCGGGCTCCGCGCCGACATAAGCGTCGATGTCGCCACGGGCGAGGGCGGGCGCCATGTCGCTGAACGACACGCGAACCGGCTCGATGTCCTTGATCGTCATGCCTTCGGCGGTCAGCCGGTCGAGGATCACGACCTCCTGCGTGGAGCCCGGCCAGATCGCGACCCTCTTGCCCTTGAGGTCTTTGATCGAATTGATCGCAGAGTCTTTTCCCGCCACGACGGCCATGCCGCGGTTGCAGGCGGCAGCAATGATGACGACGGGCTCGGCGTTGGCCGCGCCAAGCGTCGCTGCTGCCAAGCCGAAAATGCCGAAGTCGACGGTGCGGGTGGCGACAGCGTTCTTGCCGTCGGTGGGACTTTCGAACGGGATCACCTGGATCTTGACGCCGGCCGGCGCGAGTTTCTCATAAAA
The DNA here is from genome assembly GCF_055807395.1 of Bradyrhizobium sp. Kon10. Taxonomy (NCBI): domain Bacteria; kingdom Pseudomonadati; phylum Pseudomonadota; class Alphaproteobacteria; order Hyphomicrobiales; family Nitrobacteraceae; genus Bradyrhizobium; species Bradyrhizobium sp. Kon10. The sequence goes on from NZ_JBVVOZ010000004.1 coordinate 335,364, forward strand.
ATAGGGCGTGATGCCGTGGATGAGCTTCAGCGTCCCGACCTTGATGACGCGGTCATCGGCCAATGCGCGGAAGCTGGTTGCGGGCAGCGCCGCGGCGGTTGCGGCTAAGCGGATGAACTCTCGTCGCGTGGTATCTCGCATCGCGTGTCCTTGTTGGGTCCGTCCGGCACAGCGATGCCTAGCTGCGGCGCAACAAGAAGTGAAATTTATTCGCTAAATGGCGATCATAGGCTGGGGTAATAATTTGATGATGCTGCCTTTTTGATCATCGTCCAAGCCGGCTCCGCCGCGAAATCGACCTTGGAAACCACGCTTGGAAACGACGCTTGGGAACGAGAGACTAGTGGGTGGTGAAAGGCGGCCGCGGATCGGGTGCGACGTCGAAAGCGCCGAGGTGGAATTCCTCGCCGGTCGCCTCATCCGGCAAGGGGCGCTGCGCCAGCAGCGTGAACGCTGCCTGCGGATACTGATGCCAGATCGCGAGGTCGCCGGCGGTGATGGTGAGCCAGCCGAACGTGTACATGTAGCGTCCGGGCTCGGTGACCCGGCCGACCCTGTCCCAGGTGATCTTGTCCACTGCCATTCGGTCCCCCGATCGCAGTTCTGCCCATGAGTCCGGCACGACGCACGGACCCGCAAAAACTGACCCGGCAATGAGGCGACGGCGTGGCGGCGGTACGGAGGCGAAGCGGCCGCCCCCCCCCTCACGCCGACTGCTTCAGTCCCGACCGGACGATCAGGCGGACGAGGTCGTCGCGCTGCTGTTTTTGAGCGAATTTGACCGCGAAGCCGTTCTCGAATTTCCGGATGACGCGCCCGACGCAGGCCCCGACCGCGAGCGGCGTTCCGATCGGCGGGTCGTATTCGCAGGATATCGCAACCCCGGCCGTCGAGACGTCGATGATGAAGCAGGGATGAGTGCTGCCGTCGGCGAGCGCCAGGAACGTATGCGGGACCTGCGGCACAAACCGCGCGTCATGCCGCAATTCGGCGAGGCTGGCGTCCTTTTGCCTCTTCTCGAGCCAGGTCAGCTTTTCCGACATCCAGGCGCGCCGCGCCCGGGTCATCTCGAGCTCCATCAGGAAGCCCATCCTCAGCGTCGCGGTGATCGTGCACTCGAATTCGCCGAACTCCTGGAAATAGGAGGTGACGCGCTCGCCGACCTTGCCGACGACCGGCACGTCCACGATCATCCGGAACGGCGAGACGCGCTTGGTGCGGCAGGCGAACGTCCTGAGCCTGCCTTCGCAATCGTACCAGCGCGGCAGCGAATAACTGCCGCCCACGTTGACGTCCACTGCACGCTGCTTGAGGAATTCGGCGACGGACATGTAGGCCAATCGTGTTGCGGAGTGTTTCCGTAATTCCACGGTAGCAATCAAATTCTAAGCAAATGATACCGGCACTCATGAGCAGGGGTAAATTTCTGGTAAACGCCGGAGGCGGTAGTAAGCCGCAGGGGGACCTTCGCGCGATGCATGCGCTCGCTCTCGGCGCGGAGGCTTTCCAGGACGCGAGCAGCGCTCCCCATCCGAACCGGGAGGCGAAGCGCTTGACGAGATCGGGCCCGATCGCGTCGGGCTCGAACCGGATGCCCGCTTTGCGCAGCACCCATTCGATGAACTCGCCATCCGTGAAGAAGAAAAAGGCGCCGAGATACAGCGGGAAGCGCGATTGGAAGACGAGCCCGGGTCGGAGGTAAGCGGCAGGGAGGTTCACGCGGGGAGGGTGGATTTTGCGGGGCCGGTCCGCCGGCCGGCGGCAGCGAGGTATGGCGCTCCCTAGCGGAATCGAACCGCTCTCTCCACCGTGAAAGGGTGGCGTCCTAACCGATAGACGAAGGGAGCAAACGCAAGGCCCCGCCGCTCTTCACGGCACGGCCGCCGGCCGCACGAGTCATGCCCGGCGGCCACGGCGGGCGAACGTATAGTGGCCTTTGGGCCGGTCGGCAAGCCGTTCGGGACCGGTCTTTTGCGCCGCGGTGGTTAGCTTCCCCGGCATCATTCGGAACGCGATTTCAACCGTTTCTTAGGGTTCCCTGAGATAGCGCTGGAGCGGGAGATTTTAAGCCATGCCACAGCCCAAGAAGCGCGCGGCCCGCAAACTGCTGTCGCGGCATGCCTGGATCACGCTGGAGGGCGGATTCGCGGCGCGGCATTGCCTGGTGCAGGACATCTCCAGCACGGGCGCGAAGATCACGACGGATGAGGACGCAAGCCAGCTTCCGGGCGTGATCCGGATGGCGTTCTCACGGGACGCACGGACCGGGCGAAGCTGCCAGGTGATCTGGCGCCGCGGCAAGTCGGCCGGCATCAGGTTCCTCTGACACCCGCCCACGCGGCCCGGATGGCGCGTGCGGCCGGTCCGGGCTAAAAGGCGTGGATGCGCGCCATTGTCCTCAGCCTGATCGCTTTCGCCGCCGCCTCCGCGGCCACGGCCGAGACGTTGCGGCTTCCGCCGGCCGATCAACCGCAGGCCAGCAAGACGCTGCCGCTGAAGGGCGCCTCGGGAGCGGCCAGGGCGAACGCCTGCGCGTCTTATGGCCAGGGCTTCAGCTGGGTCGAGGCGATCTCGACCTGCGTCAAGATCGGCGGCTCGATCAACGTCGATGCCGCGGCGCGGCGCTAGCCAGACAAAAAAGTCGAAAACAACCCCATGCACAGTAGCCGTCAAGTCCGGCCGTGCTGCGTGAGGCTTGCGCGCGTGAAGCGATTCAGCACGACCTCACTGCAGCTTAAGCCGCGTCAGCGGCTCACGACATCGGCGGGGCCACGTGCTGCGCGAATCCGGGCCGCGGTGCGAGCTCGGCGAGCCAGCGCGTCAGGTGCGGCTGCGCCGGTCGGCTGATGCCTTCGACGCCAAGCCAGCGCCGCGCATAGGCGCCGAGCGCGATATCGGCCAGCGTGAACTGCTCGCCCTCCATGAAGCGGCGCGTGGCCAGCAGGCGATCGGCGATCGCCCAGACCTCGGCAGCCGCGTCGGCATCCCGCTGCACCTGGATCATGTCGCGCTCAGTGGGCGGCGTGCGCACAATGGCCCAGAACACTGGTCGGTCGACCGGCTGCACCGTCGACAGCGTCCAGTCGAGCCAGCGGTCGACCGAGCTGCGCAGCTTCGGCGCCTCCGGGTAGATCGGCGTGCCGCGTCCATGCGCGAGGCAGAGATAGCGCATGATCGAATTGGATTCCCACAGCACGAAGTCGCCCTCGACCAGCGTCGGGATCCGCGCATTGGGGTTCATCGCGAGATAGCCGGCCTCGCGGGTCTTGCCGAAAGCCATGCCGGCATCGATGCGCTGATAGGCGAGGCCAAGCTCGGTCAGGCACCACAGCACCTTCTGCACGTTGACCGAATTGGCGCGGCCCCAGATCGTCAGCTTGGTCTCCGGCATAAGATTCCTCCCGCGCGTCTTTCGCTGTCGTAGCCCGGATGGAGCGAAGCGCAATCCGGGATGTTGCCACAAGGCGCGTCCGTCCCGGATGACGCTTCGCTCCATCCGGGCTACGAGTGCATCGCGCGGGTGATAGCGGAATTTCGCGATTGCTGCGAGCCTCTCACGCAAAAGGTCCGCTGCATGCAAAAAGCCCCGCCTGGGGCGGAGCTTTCATTGCAGGTCTGACCAGGCGATCAGCGGCCGAAGAACAGCCACAGCAGAATGATCACCGGGATCGGCACGCCTAACAGCCACAACAAAATTCCGCGTCCCATCGCGTCCTCCTCCATTCGCTCCATGAACAGAGAACGCGGCGATGGGAAGCTTGTTCCCCGTGAAGGGCGTTACCAATGGCCGGTGTTGGGCATCGACGACCACGGCTCCTGCGGCGGCTTCGGCTCGCCCTTCTGCAGCAGCTCGATCGAGTGCAGGTCGGGCGAGCGGACGAAGGCCATGTTGCCGTCGCGCGGCGGCCGGTTGATGGTGACGCCCGCCTTCATCAGCTTCTCGCAGGTGGCGTAGATGTCGTCGACCTCATAGGCGAGATGGCCGAAGAAGCGGTCCTCGCCATACTTCTCCTCGTCCCAATTCCAGGTGAGCTCGACCAGCGGCGCGCCGCGCGTTTGCGGCTGCTTCTTCAGCGCCTCGAGGTCGTCGGACGAGCACAGGAACGCCAGCGTGAAACGCCCCTTGTCGTTCTCGATCCGCCGCACCTCCTTCAGCCCCAGCGCATCCTGATAGAACTTCAGCGCGCCATCGAGATTGCGCACGCGCAGCATGGTGTGGAGGTATCGCATGGTTGTTGCTCCCTTTGATGGTCGAGGGTTTTTGGTTCGGGCGGGGGCGATGAATAGCAGCAAAATGGGATGAGGGGCAGGGGGCGGGTGGCACTTGCGTGTGAGAATGATACGGCTCTAAGGCAGCCAAGCGTCGTCCAAAGCCGCGTAGTCACGGGGTGGCAACGGCCAATAAATCTAAAGCGCTGTCTCTTGGTCGAGTGCTGCTGGAGTTCTCTTTGGCGCTGCTATCAGCGCAACGGTCTCCCATGTTCTTCAACGAAACTCTTTCGCAAAGGCGCGTCGGCGGAAAGAAGCCACCCTAGAAGCCGCACGGCCGCTATAACTGCTGAGAAATCCTGATCCGAACGTCATCCAGGCTCCGCAACACGCCGACGCATAAACCTGCAATCTCCGGAGTCGGTTGGAGCAGATCGGGGACCATAATCGTAGACATTCCTGCCGCCGCTGCCGCACGAACTCCATTGTGCGAGTCTTCGAGCGCTAAGCAACTTGATGGATCGACGCTGAGGAGTGTGGCCGCCCTCAGGAAAGTCTCCGGATGGGGCTTGCCTATCTCAACATCGCTCCGCGTGACGAGCACGTCAAAATTGTGCAAGAGTCCCGCCTTCTTTAGCTGCGTTTCAGATTTTGGTCGTGCGGTTGACGTCGCGACGGCCATGGGGATCGCGGCGTCGCGCAGAAGTTTGAGGAGGTCGATGACACCAGGGCGAAGGGGAATTTCAGTGGCGCACAGCCCGTCAAAATGTCTCCCGCAGGCTAAATGGTAACGATCAAGATCGAATGTCGGTCCAAAATAACCGACAAGTTTTTCGTCACCTAGATCCTTCGGGGTGCCAATCAAACTGAGATGCACATGATCAACCATTTGGTGTCCCTGAGCCACACAAGCGGCGAATATAGCCGCACGGTAAAGCGCCTCGGTGTCGAGCAGCAATCCGTCCATATCGAAAACGACGGCCTTAAGGGCTTGGGAATCATTGACAAGCTTCCGCTGAATTTCGACGTTCCAACGCCAGCGGTCGGAGATTAGTCGCGCGAGAGACCAATGGACAAGTCCGCAGAGGGTCCGAAGGTGGGCGTTCCAGACATGCCGTGACAGCGCTCGACTTCAGCTTGTTTCCTGAGTGTTGGTAGCGTCAGAGGCGCCCCTCTACCCGCACTTGATTCTTTGCTGAAACAATAGAAGATGCCCCAATTGATTAGGGGGCTTTTCAAATGCTGCGTTTTTTCGCTGGCTGTTTCTTCGCGTTCGTCCTTGCTTCGAGCGCGAGCGCTCAGACGACGATCAAAAATCTCAATTCGGATACTGTTTTCAAGTCGATGCAGTGCGAGATGGGCCTGCTTGCGCTGAGGGCCAAGGCGGCGGGATTGGATCCCGCGCTCAGGGCACATGTGAAATATTCGACGAGCGGAAGCTATGAAGCAAAGGCTTCGGTGGAAGCGGGGATCGGCGGCTGGCTAGCCTCGATCATCCAAGGCCCAAAGCTCAGTGCGGGATATGACCTTACCAGGGTCAACAAGAATACGCTCGAAGGCAAAATGAACATCAATCAGGGAAATACCGCGGTTTGTATTGGCAAAAGGCCGGCCATTCCGGTGGGAATTTACGACTGCCTCGAGAAAAACCAGGCCGCGTTGAAAAGCGGATTCACCGCAACTTGTTCATTGACCGTTACTGCGAAAGCGAATTTCGACGCGAGCGGCAAGTTCGCGTTCTGGGTCATAACACTGGGGCCGGAGCTTACGTTCGGGACGGTGATTAGCTACGAGATGGACATCGACGCTCCAGCGGCAGACCAAGAGAAAAAGGTCGCGCAGAACTAAGATGAGAATTGCGGTCACGTGCGTGAGCGCAATACGAAGACATCGGCGATAGCCTCCCGGCAGCTTGTCGCGCTTTGTTGGAATTTTGTGCTGAAGATACTTACGGCGGAACGGCGTGCCGCAGACACGCCGGTTATTTGGAGAAACCTGATGCAGAAGTTTTTTGCAGTTCTTGTCATTGTCATTGTCGTTGCCTTGTCCTCGCTGCAGCTCGCGAAGGCCGGACCGAACGAAGACGCCGCCGCGGCCCGCGCGCAGTGGGAGGAGGTCTACAATTCCGGCGACGCCGACAAATTCGTCGCGCTCTATACCAAGGATGCCACGCTGTTCGGATCGACGGCCCAGCTCTTCACCGGTTCAGACGACGTGCGTGCCTACTACAGCAAGCTGCCGCCGGGCATCAAAGCAAAGATGGGCGATCAACAAGCCATCGCGGTCGGGTCGAATGTTCTCCTGAGCTCCGGTTTCGCGAGCTTTACGCTGAAGGATGGCACCGTCGTCCCGTATCGTCTGACCCTCGCTTTGGTGCAGGTCGGCGGTCACTGGCTGATTGCCCAGCATCACGGATCGCCGGTCCCGAAATGAGCTGCTGCTTGTGTCTGGCTGCTTTGCTCAGGGATTGCGGTGACAGTGCCGGACTGCACCGGTGGAATAAGACTCGGTCCTTTCGAGACCTAAACCCAGGATAAAGTCCCGGCAGGTTTTCAAGAATCCAGCTGTGCATCAGGGAACGTCGGCTTTACCGGCAGGTTGGCCGGGTTGACGTGCTTTTCCTCCCTTCAAACTAGGCCTCCGTTCGCGGAGGCCTTTTTCTTGGCCGCAGGAACAGAACAACCAACCGCATGTTCTTGGATCAAAGTTCTTGGACAAAAACTTCCTGGACAAAAGCGGAGGCGGATATGCGCAAGGCGTTTTCGGGAATGGGCGACGAGCAACGTGACGTTGTGCTCTATCTGGCCTTCCTCGGGTCGGCACTTGGATTGTCGGTGATCGTGATGGGCGCCCTGCAGGTGGTCGGACGATTGCCCTCCTTCGCCTGAGCAAGACCTACTCGGCTTGAGCGGCATTCCGAGGGCTCTGCGCAAGCCTCTGCCTGAACGACAATATCCTCGTTGGCTTCGACCTCGAACGTGGTGTGTTGCGCCGCGGCTGCACGCCGGGAGAGCACGGCCGCCTCCCGCAATGCCGAGCGATGAAAACGTAAATTTTCGCGCTGCAAACTATCAATGGTTAACGAAGCGTTGCCCGGCGTGGGGCATGATCGCGTCATCCAATAGTTTTTGCTGCTGAGCGGAAAGGGCGCGCCGTGGTCACCTGGCGCAGTTTCAAACAGACGTCATCGCTGCAGGATATGATGCGGCAGGAAGCCTCGAGCCTGCGCCAGAAGGCGCAGAAATTGGCCCCGAGTATTCGCCGGGATCACCTGATCCGGCAGGCGCGCCAGGCCGAGACGGCTGCGAAAATCAACGAATGGCTGCGGTCGCCCGGCCTGCAGCCGCCCCGGTAAGCCAAGGCCAGGTAAGCAAGGGCAGTTACAATGAGTGAGCACGCCGAATTGAAAAAGGCTGTTGCGCCGTCGCTTCCGTTGCGCAAGCAGGCGGCGATGACATTTCTGCGCGCACGCAAGCTGCCGCCGGGATCCTATCGCGACGACCTTCGCCAGCTGGCCTTCGGCCTGTTCAGGATGCACAAGCATGGTCTGCGCGAGAGCGCGCAGTATCGTGGTGATATCGCCATCAACTGAGAGGCGGGATCGCCGCGTTCGACTAGGCTGCGATCCGTTGTTCGACCGGGGCCGTCAGAAGCTTCAGCGCTTGTGCGTGCTGCAGGTCGGGAACGGCGATGGCCGTGTGGCTGTAACTCGCGTGGCTCCGTGAATTTGCGATTCCATCCAGGATCTCGCTGCCCTTGATGACGTGGAGGCCCATGCCCTCTTCGGACGGGAAGATCGCCAGCACCACGTCATAGGCCGCGACGACGGCGCGCAGCGCCTCGGCCTTGTCTTCGGCGACGTCGACAAACACGCGAACATCGGCCGCGAGTTCACGCAGCTCGTGAAAATCCAGCACTGTGGGTACTCCAACGCAACGATACTGATGAGGAGAGTGGAGGCGTTGGGTTACTGAAGTCTCAACAACGCAGGCTCGGCCACAAGTTTAACCACGCGCTGCCTCGTCAGGAGGAAGAACGCCGATCGGGATGTCGCATTCAGGAGTCGTGGACCACGCTTTGGTTGGTCAACCTGTTCTGGTCATGCCGAAGCGATCCGCAGCGCGGCCTGTGAAGCACCGCGGCGGTGAGAACATCTGGAGCGGAGAGGGGCGGGCCTGTCCGGCGAAGCCAAAGGGCAAGACGCCCGAGCAGTAGCGCGTCGAACGCTACGGGTCAGATGCTACCTGCTCACTTGGCGTAGCCCTGCGAGCGGAGCCACGCGATCTTGCGATCTCCGTTGATCCAGTCGTCGGCATCTGCCTTGCTGGTGAAGCCGGTGATCTGGCGCTGCTCGCTGCCCGGGTAATCCGCCAGTATTTTCCAGTCGTTGTCGGCAATCCGGACGGTTTTGAAGGTCACTTTTGTTTTAGCCATGCCGCATTATGCAGGAACTGGCTTGAAAAGAGAACCCGCATTGCGGCGGCGGGGTTTGAAACCAGCCCGGCGCGGCAGGCCAATATCCGAACAAAAGACCCGGAATCTCCGGGCAAGTGCGGCTTGCGTTTCCGGTCCCGATAGGTTCTAAGCCCGGTTGCTTCATGACCGTAGGCATGAACCGAAGCGCGCCGGGTCGTTTTACGGCCTCCCAGGCAGAGCTACATCGTAGCTCGCGCGCACCCAATTCAGAGGACTGTTTGACATGGCGAAGATGACCAAGACCCAATTGATCGATGCAATCGCAGAGGGCACGCAGCTGTCGAAGAACGACGTGAAGTCGGTCATCGAGTACATGGCGACCGTCGGCTACAAGGAACTGAACGAGTCCGGCGAGTTCGTGATTCCCGGCTTTGCGAAAATGTCGGTCGTGAACAAGCCTGCGACCGAAGCCCGCATGGGCGTCAATCCCTTCACCAAGGAGCCGATGCAGTTTGCGGCAAAGCCGGCGAGCAAGTCGGTCAAGGCCTCGCCGCTGAAGGTTGCCAAGGACTCCGTCTGATCCGGCCACCGCCTGCCGAAGGGCACGCGGGCAGGCCATGCTGCGACCGCGGTGATCATCGACTGCGCCGCGGCTCACAAAAAAAAACCCCGCGCGGGAGCTACGGGGTTTTCCAAGCCGGCGGTCGCCTCACACAACCGACAGCACCATCGCATTCGGTTTGCTAATGCGCGGGGTGGGGAATTCGTTCCGGCATTGCCGCGCGAACTCGACAAGGCTCCAGCCCGCAACGCTCAACGAAAAACCCCGCGCTTGCGCACGGGGCTCTCTCGCCGACGGCAACGGGATTTCAGCGCCTGGCCGCTGGCTACGCCCCTAACTTAAAGTTGAAAGCAACGACGGCATCAACAGGAATTGCGTCGGAGAGGGCTGGACTTTCTGTTCTCATTTTGTTCTAGTGACCTCACCTTGGAGGTGACTCATGACCATCGAGAAACAGCGCGAAGTGATCAGGCTCTGGAATCAACTGAGGAAGGTCGAGGGGCCGGTCGCAGAAGAACTCCGGATCCAGATCCTCGAATGCTTTGCTGAGAAGGATAAGGCGAAGCGCGCGGCTTGAGGCGCATCATCGGCGCGCATCGGGCCAACGCGCGCCGGCTGCATTCGATCTGCATGACCTGTCCGCAATGCTGCAAGCCGATGATCGCAAATCCACCGAACATCTTCCGGTGCGAGTCATGCCGCGAGATCATCATCGTGTTTGCGGTGGTCTCGAAATTCCTGCCGCCGGCGAAGTAGTGCTGCGCGCCTTCATGCATGATGGCTTCATGCGTCATTAGGAATTGGTTCGTGCTGATTTTCGCGATTCCGATTCGTTCTTTGAGAACGAAATGGAGTCGGAAGCAGAACGAGTTGCGCCTGTTGATGTCGAGGTAGCGGGCTTGCCGGATGTGCTCGGCCTGCATGGTTCGAGACGCCCGCTGTGGCGGGCTCCTCACCATGAGGTCTGATGTGTGCCGATGAGGGTCTGACGTTTCGATGAGGGGTATCTCGCCGCAAAGCGCGACCTCATCCTGAGGGCCCGCCAGAGGCGGGCGTCTCGAAGGATGGCTGCAGGCGAGCTTCACGCCAAGCTCCACTATCAAGCTCTTCGATTTCGGTCTGATCGAAGCTTCGCTCGCATGCTGCGCCCGCACAGTGCAAACCGATTGTTAGGACTTGCTCCGCACCGATTTCCTCGATTCCGATTCGTTCTTTGGGAACGAAAGAGAGTTGAAGGCGGAACAAAGGCAGTGAACGCACGGCCAAGGACCATCTCGTTGCGGTCTCGCTCACCCGCATCATGCCGCAAACCGCTTCGCGCTTGCCCGGATCAGGCTTTAACGAAAACCTGTCGGGATCGCGATAACCCTATTCGGTTAGGTTAAAAGCCCAATCGCGTTGCAGTTGCGCGCCGTTGGGATAGGTGTCTGGCAAGCACAACAAGAAAACCGATTTGCCAATGATCCCTTTTTTCGAACCGTCATTTTACCAAGGCGACCGCCAAACCTATCGCCGCGTTGCCGTCGTCGGCACGCTGTTCTGTCTCGCTTTCGTCGTGATCAGCTTTTCGCTGCGTCCGCAGGTCGACGATACGCGCGTTGCAGTCAAGGCCGACCGGCTGATGCGCACCGCGGGAGAGGCTGCGCACGCGAATTGAGCGCGCGTCGCTAGAGGGTCTGATCGTCGGCCTCGATGTGCCGGCATGAGGTGCCGTGCGTTGCGAGCGCCACGAAGCCGGCATAGCCGGACAGATTGAGCAGGATCTCGAGCCACACGGGCATGGTGAGCCTCTTGATATGCGGAGGCGAGATCAACACCCAGGCCATTCACCCGTTCCCGCGCCGGTCAGAAACGCCGCTCAGAGGGGGGAGGAGGGGTCGAGCCGCCGGCCCAGCTTCGCAACCGTCTCCGTCGACGGCCTTGCCTTGAGGAACTCCGCAATGGCGCGGGCGAGCTCGCTGTCACTCATTGGCGTTGCGGGCGGACGCAGGGCGCCGACACTGAAGTTGCGGACGATCTCGTCGTAGTGCTGCTCCTTGGTCCGGGGAACGAGCCTGCGGATGCGGGCCAGCAAGGCGGATAGCGGCAATCTTTCCTCCCACGGCGTCGTCGCCGTTGGCAGCCATTTATATCTGCTGCCATTTTTCCCTTCGAAACTGAAAACCCCGCCAGCACCGCGGAGGATACTGACGGGGTCTTCGTGCTGTCGCCTCAACCGGATAGCGGAGGCTCTTGCACTTGCAGGTTCAATCCACGGGCCGCGATTTGGTTCCGGGCCCGGCCCAAACATTTTGGCGGTGCGGGTTCCGCGGCCGCACGCAACCATCGCAGGCTGTCCTCGTTGTATCCTCGGACTTGAGGGAGAAAATAAATGATGAGGAAGACACTTGCAGTTCTTGCGACCGTTGCAGCCGTCGGCGTGACCGCGGTCGCGGCTCCGGCACCCGCCGAAGCCCGGGGCCGTGGCATCGGCCCGGGCTTGGCGTTCGGTCTGGCCGCCGGCGCGCTCACCGCGGGCGCGATCGCCGCCTCCGGTCCGTATGGCTACGGCTATGGTCCCGGCTACGGTTACTATGACGAACCGGCCTATGCTTATGGTCCTGGCCCCTACGCCTATTACGGCGGTCCGCGCTATTACCGGCACCACTATTACCGTCATCACTGGTAATCGCCGGCCCGGAATGACAAGCGAAAAGCCCGGAGCGTTGCTCCGGGCTTTTTTCATGCGCGCATCTCTGGTTGCGATATCGTTACGGCCAGAGCGAGGGCCGTTCCACCTTGCGGGCGTTCTCGAGCGTCGACACGAAATATTCGTCACGCTCGCGCTTGAACTTTTCTTGCGTCGCGCGGAAGGCGGCAACACGTGCGGCGATTTCGTCTCGTTCGCGTGCTCTGCGTTCTTCGTCTTCGGTCATGTCCATCCCCTGTTCACACTTGAACTCTGAACTCTGTTCACAGTTCGACTCTGTTCACTCCTAAACTCAAGCAGCGCCGCCGCATCGGTTGAGTCGATTCAACACATGCATTGGCGGTTCTGATTGGGGCGTCAATGGGGAGGAGGCATTGCAGGAATGTGATAAACAGGGACCGGAAAGAATTGCCGATCGCGGCTTGCGCAACGGTGGATAAGAGCGTCAACAATCTTGCCGCTTGGGCGCGTGGCAGCTAGCGCAAAAACAAATCGGAGGCCGCGTTGATTGCTTCAGATCTTCGCAGCGGCGTTGAACGGCTCGGCGATATGATCGCCGAGGCGAAGACCATCGTTCCTTTCACCGGCGCCGGCATCTCGACCGAATGCGGTATCCCGGACTTCCGCTCGCCCGGCGGCCTGTGGACTCGCAACCGTCCGATCCCGTTCGATGAATTCGCCGCGAGCCAGGACGCGCGGGACGAATCCTGGCGCCGGCGCTTTGCGATGCAGGACACCTTCGGGGCGGCGAAGCCCGGCCGCGGTCATCGCGCGCTCGCGGCGCTGTACCGCGCCGGCAAGGTTCCCGCGGTCATCACCCAGAACATCGACAATCTGCACCAGGCCTCGGGCTTCGCGCCCGACCGCGTGATTGAACTCCACGGAAATACCACTTATGCGCGCTGCATCGGATGTGGGCAGGCCTATCAGCTCGATTGGGTGAAGCGCCGTTTCGACGAAAACAGCGCCGCGCCGAACTGCGCCGCATGCGATGCGCCGGTGAAAACCGCAACGATCTCATTCGGTCAGGCGATGCCCGAAGACGAAATGCAACGCGCCACCGAGCTGTCGCAAGCCTGCGACCTCTTCATCGCGATCGGTTCCTCGCTCGTGGTGTGGCCGGCGGCGGGCTTTCCGATGATGGCGAAGAACGCCGGTGCACGTTTGGTGATCATCAATCGCGAGCCGACCGAGCAGGACGCCATCGCCGACCTGGTGATCCATCACGACATCGGCGAAACGCTCGGGCCGTTCGTCGGCAATTGAGCGGTCGTCTTTTGATTCGCGGCTGTGCAAGCTGTTCATAGGTTCCGGCGAATCTCTTTTTTGTCTATGCCTCCTAACCGGGAGTGTTATCTTTTGATTCGAAAGATTCGCGTCGCGTCGAGTTGAGAAGATTCTCTGAAGGTTCTCGAAAGACGCGTGATTCGGCGCCGCCAATTGAGGCGGGTCGCATGGCATGTGTGGGGTCCGGGGTTATGGGGTCGTCGGACGGATTTGAGTCCAAGAAGCTGGGAGTTCCCGCAGCCGGCGAACATGGCGGCGGTCGCGATAGCGCGCTCAGTCCCTTCACCGGATTAGGTGAGGCCAGCGCCAACCTCGTCGAGGTCCACGGCGTCATCAAATGGTTCGACGCTTCAAAGGGCTACGGCTTCATCGTTCCCGACAATGGCTGGCCCGACGTGCTCCTGCACGTTACCGTGCTTAGGCGCGACGGTTTTCAGACCGCCTATGAGGGCGCCCGCATCGTCGTCGAATGCATCCAGCGCGCCAAGGGCTACCAGGCCTTTCGCGTGGTCTCGATGGACGAATCGACCGCGATCCATCCCGCGCAGATGCTGCCGCCGCGCACCCACGTCACGGTCACCGCGACCAGCGGGCTCGAGCGCGCCCAGGTCAAGTGGTTCAACCGGCTTCGCGGTTTCGGCTTCCTGACCTGCGGCGAGGGCACTCCCGACATCTTCGTGCACATGGAGACGCTGCGCCGGTTCGGCATGACCGAGTTGCGGCCCGGCCAGTATGTGCTGGTCCGCTTCGGGCCCGGCTCGAAGGGCATGATGGCGGCCGAGATCCATCCCGAGACGGGATCGCCGGGATTGCAGTCGCACTGACGGCTGTTTGCTCCCGCAATCGTGAGCGGAGGCGGGTGGCCGGGGCGGAGCGCCTGTTCTGGATTTTCCAGCCATCGCCGCGTAAGGATGGACCAGTCCCTCGCCAGTCCCAGGCTCTTGCGCCAAGAATGCCATCTCATGAATTCTGATCGAACGACTGTCTGGTCCCTTGCCCGGGGCTGGCTTGCCGCCATCCTCGTCGTCGCCGGCTTTGCTGTCGCGAGTTCGCCCGTCCGCGCCGCCAGCTTCCAGCCGCTCGAGATCGTCACCAAGAATGGCGTGCAGGCGTTCTCGGTGGAGATGGCGACGACGGACGAGGAGAAGCAGACCGGGCTGATGTACCGCAAGGAATTGGCCGACGGCAAAGGCATGCTGTTCGACTTCAATCCCGAGCAGCAGATCTCGATGTGGATGAAGAACACCTACGTCTCGCTCGACATGATCTTCATCCGCGCCGACGGCCGCATCCTGCGCATCGCGGAGAATACCGAGCCGCTGTCGACCAAAATCATCTCGTCCCAGGGTCCTGCCCGGGCCGTTCTGGAGGTGCCGGCGGGCACGGCGCAGAAATACGGCATCCGGCCCGGCGACCGTGTCGGCCATCCGCTGTTCGGCAGCAAATAGAGCCCACACCACCGGGCGATTTGGCGTCTTGCTGGCCGCTTCGAAAGCTTGCTGGCAGCTTGGGAAGCGTGTATCGACGGGGCTCACCGGACATTCGGGGTATAGCGCAGCCTGGTAGCGCGGCAGTTTTGGGTACTGCAGGTCGTTGGTTCGAATCCAGCTGCCCCGACCAGTCCCTCACGGTTCGGACGCCAATAAACGCTCAGCGCTTGTTCCTCGCGGGATCCAATCTCTGCGTGATTTTTGCTGGAATTAAAACAGGTTATCCGGCGCGGAATGACCAAAGTTCATCGAACCTTTGGGCGTCGCCAACGACATATGGATGTTGGGGATTTCAGCGCCCAATACCTAAACGGACGCCGCCAAGCGATGATATTCCGCTTGTGCGGCGTTGCGCTTTTTCCCGCTCAGTTCAAGGCGTACCAACCGGCGGGGAATGGGATCAGCGGCCAAACCCGACAATCGTCATTGGCGGCTTTCGGCAATTTGTCCGTGGTCGGTTTGGCGACGGGCCATGGCGGCGGCGAAACCAGCGCCAGGCGCAGATATGCACATTGCAAATTCATGATCATCCAGCCCGTGCAGTGAGTTTTTCAAAAATCAGTCTGAGTTCGAAATCACCGCGCCTTGTTCGTAAACGGCGCGCTCATTCTCAAATTGCGCACATATCCTAGGATCAAACAGGCGAGCGTTTCAACCAGACTCTGCGCCAGGTAAGGTTGATCGGTTAGGTTAAGCGCGAGACGTCGTTGCCGCCGCCATGGCGGCTGTTATCAAGCCAGTCCGGCTTGCGACGATGGGCCATCAGTCAGCCCACACGAGATCACATTCGTCGCGGCGTTTCGTTTCGCGCGAGTTGTTCGTCATGGTTTTCGATAGCAGCACCAGAACTCTCCGTCCGCGCTCGAACTGGACCGAAATCTGGCACCTCTGGACCGTGATCGTGCCGCGCCGCTCGATCAACGGGCAGCTCGTCTACGGCAAGGTCTGGCGCCGCCACGACGGCCGTGACTGGATCTACAGGAAGTTCACCGAGTACGACGAAGCGGCGGCGTGAGCTTCATCCGCTGCCACCTCGCTGAGGCGGCCTGCTCCTAAGCGGCTTTGGCCGTCGTTGCCGCCGGCTTGGCCGGTGGCGGCTTTAACGGCTTGTCCTGCCGCTTCGACCAGGAAATGTAGTAGGCCACCGTCGTCATGATCGCGATGCCGGCGATCGAGACGAACAGCTGCGCGAACAGCGATCCCGAGCTCATCGACAGCTCGAAATGGCCGACAAAGGACAGGAACACGCCGACGCAGAAGACGGCGAGCGACTGCTGGCCGCAGACGATCACGGGATCAAAGATCTTCCATTCCAGGCCCGGCCATTCCTTCGGCACGAAGCGGATCACCATGATCACGATCACGACGAAATGGATGAAGCGGTAGGGCGCAAGATTGGTCTTGTCGTTCGGATTGAACGCCGAGAACAGCCATTCGGGCATCATCGCGGCGAGGCCCGGGAAGCGACCGGCCATGGTCATCACCAGCGCGAAAGCGAGATAGGCGAGACATGCGTACAGCGTGATCGGGGCGTTGATCAGCGTCATCGAGCGCCGCGCGCCGCCCATGGCGCACCAGGCGCCGAACACGAACAGCACCTGCCAGCAATACGGGTTGAAGTACCACTGGCCGGCCGGATAGGCGTTCAGATTCCAGCCGAAGTGGCGCGCCGAGAGCCACAGGACGATGGACAGCGCCATGGTCAGATCCGGCTTGCGCAGCATGAACCACAGCACCGGCGGAAACAGGCCCATCAGCACGATGTAGAGCGGCAGCACGTCGAGATTGAGCGGCTTGAAGCGCAGGAACAGGCCCTGCCGCAGCGTCTCGGTGGCGTTGTCGACGAGGCCGGCGACGTTGAACTCGTTGATCATCTCGGAATCGCCGAAGCGCAGCGCCAGATAGCTGATCGAGGCGATGTAGATCACGAACAGGATGATGTGGGCGACGTAGAGCTGCCAAACCCGCTTGGTGAGACGGGTGGCGCCGACCAGGAAACCACGCTCCAGCATCATCCGCGCATAGACGAAGGAGGCGGTGTAGCCGGAGATGAAGACGAAGAGGTCGGCGGCGTCGGAGAAGCCGTAATTGCGGGTCGTGATCCAGTTCACGATGTTGTCGGGGATGTGGTCGAGAAAAATCGCCCAGTTCGCGATGCCGCGAAACAGGTCGAGCCTGAGGTCGCGGCCTTTCTCGGGAAGGGTTGCGCTGATGTTCAGGAAGGCCATGCGACGGGAGCTTTCGAAGAGGACAGATGCGCTGATGTCGGCGAGGCAGTGCCGCCGGGCGGGACCCCGGCGCGGAGGGCGGGTATGGAATTGTCACGGTGCAGCATAATGACTATACCCATCGGTGAGATCGCCCGGGGCCGGAATCACCGATCAGTTCCCAAAAGGTGTCTCTATACTATGCCCGTGGTTTCCACCAACTGCTACCGTGACGCATTAAAATCGAACGGAAAGACGAAGAGGGCCGGACAGCCAAATGACCGCACGCATTTTCAAGCCCGCCAAGAACGCAATGCAATCCGGTCGGTCCAAGACCAAGGAATGGCAGCTCGATTACGAGCCTGAGCAGCCGCGCGCCGTCGAGCCGCTGATGGGCTGGACATCGTCCGGCGACATGAAGCAGCAGATCACGCTGCACTTCCACAGCAAGGACGAGGCAATCGCCTATTGCGAGCGCAAGGGCGTCGCCTACCAGGTGATCGAGCCCAAGGAATCGGTGCGCCGGCCGGTCGCCTACGCCGATAATTTTTCGTTCCGGCGCGGCGAGCCCTGGACGCATTGAGGTTGCCCGACGGATAACCTGAGTTTCTCGTCATGCCCGGGCTTGTCCCGCCTTCGCCTCGCCGAAGCGGCTTCGGCCGCGCAGGCGGGACAAGCCCAGCCATGACGATGGTGAGGCACTCCGCTCGTCGGCGATAGTGTCGCATGCGTTGATCCGACCCGCTGATCAGCCGCTGCCCCAGCTTCTGCCCCTTGGCACCCATTTCCCCACGTGCTTCGCTGGCCCGCATGACGGGATCATGACGAGGTGGGGTATGGCCGGGCGTGACCAGCTCGACGGCGTCGATCTGAAGATATTGTCCGAGCTCCAGCAGGACGGGCGGGTCCGCAACAACGAGCTGGCGTTGCGCGTCGGCGTGTCCGCGCCGAACTGTCTACGGCGGTTGAAATCCCTGTTCAGCCGCGGCGTGATCCGGGCGGTCCGTGCGGTCATCGACGAACGGCTGCTCGGCTACGAGGTGGTGTCGTTCGTCTCGATCCAGCTCGGCAGCCAGGCCCAGCCGGTGCTGGAGACCTTCGAGAGCTCCATCGCCGCGATCCCGCGCATCCAGCAGTGCTGGCGAATTTCGGGCGATACCGACTACCTCCTGAAATGCGTGGCGCCGAGTGTCGAGAGCATGCGCCAGCAGCTGCTGCATTTCGCGGCGATGCCGAATGTGAGGAACGTCCGCAGCTTTCCTGTGCTGGGCGTGGCCAAGGATGTACCGCTGCCGCTGCAGGAGGTCGCGACGGCGTCGGCCGGGTAGCGACCGACTGCTCCGCTTCCGCGGATGCAGGATGTCCCGGCTCCTTCAGCGATACCGCCCGCGAAATTCCCGCGGCGAGGTGCCGGTCCAGCTGCGGAAGGCACGGGAAAAGCTCTTTTCGTTGCGGAAGCCGGCGATCTCCGCGATCCGCTTGATCGGGGTGCGGCCGCGCATCAGCTCCTGCTTGGCGAGCTCGAGTTTTGCCTCTTCCTTGAGATCGCGCAACGACGTCGCCTCTTCGCGCAGGCGGCGGTGCATGGTGCGGGTGGAGAGCGCGAGCTCGCTGGCGACATCCTCCGCGCCCAGAATGCGTCCGCGCGCCTCGCGCAGCACGCGCCGGACACGCTCCACCAGCAGGCGATCGCGGCGATAGGGCAGCACGGTCAAGCGCAGCGCGCCCTTGAGCATGTTGTCGAGGTCGGCGGCACTGCGCGTGAGCGGCAGCGAGAGATAGTGCTTGTCAAAGACGATGCAGGCGCCATCCGCGTCGAAGCGAGTGTTCCTGCAAAAGATGGTGGGATAGACCGAGACGTGCTCGGGCTCGGAGTAGGGGAATTCCGCCGCGCGCAGTGCGACCGCGGAATCGAT
Organism: Bradyrhizobium sp. Kon10; assembly: GCF_055807395.1. Classification (NCBI taxonomy): domain Bacteria; kingdom Pseudomonadati; phylum Pseudomonadota; class Alphaproteobacteria; order Hyphomicrobiales; family Nitrobacteraceae; genus Bradyrhizobium; species Bradyrhizobium sp. Kon10. Next base: position 354,140 of record NZ_JBVVOZ010000004.1, read on the forward strand.
CGCCCAGCAGGAGAAGCCGAGGACATAGCGGAGCAGTGTGACCAGGCAGAACTCGCGGAACGGTCCGAGATCGCGGACCTCGCGAATGGAAATGGTCGCGGTGTCTTTGCCGATCGCAAGCTCGAACAGCACGTCCTCGGTCAGCAGGCGGTGATGCCGGCACCAGCGTTTCAGCGCGACCTCGAGATTGGGGGCGGTGATCGAGGCACGGCACAGCATGCCATAGGTGCCCCAGGGCAGCCTGCGCGAGAACCAGCCGAGCGCCTCGTCATCGAGCTCGCGCATGGCATGGCCGGCCAACGTCTCGAATTGCGCCGCGGTTACCCGCCCCCCGCCGGACTTGATCAGATCAGGCAAGACCTGCCCCTTGGCCAGCGCCTCGGCCGGATCCCGCCCGTAGCGGGCATAGGCTGCGACCACGCCGCGGACGAAGGCGGCAGGGGTCATGGCGCGTCGCGGCGTTGCGGTTGCGGCTTGAAAGGTCATGTGACGTCCTTTGGAAAATCCTCGCCAAAGTTGGCGGAAAATGCAACCTTTTCGACCGCCACGGTGCCCGGCCGGCGCTAGGTTCGGGCGGACAAGAAATTCGCAAGAAATTCGGAGGATTCGCCTTGAACATCCCGAGCATCGATTTCGATCTGGGCGAAGACATCAGCATGCTGCGCGACACCGTGCGCGCCTTCGTCGAGGCGGAGATCGCCCCGCGCGCTGCCGAGATCGAGAAAGCCAATCTGTTCCCGGCCGATCTCTGGAAGCGCCTTGGCGACCTCGGCCTGCTCGGCATGACCGCGCCGGAGCAATATGGCGGCTCCAACATGGGCTATCTGGCCCACGTCGTCGCCATGGAGGAGATCTCGCGGGGCTCGGCTGCGGTCGGCCTGTCCTACGGCGCCCATTCCAACCTCTGCGTCAACCAGATACGCCGCAACGGCAACGACGCGCAGCGGCAGCGCTATCTGCCAAAGCTGATCTCCGGCGACTATGTCGGCGCGCTCGCGATGTCCGAGCCCGGCGCTGGGTCCGACGTCGTCTCGATGAAGCTGCGCGCCGACAAGCGCGGGAACCGCTATGTGCTCAACGGCTCGAAGATGTGGATCACCAATGGCGGCGATGCCGACGTGCTCGTGGTCTACGCCAAGACCGATCCGGAGGCGGGTCCGCGCGGCATGACCGCCTTCCTCATTGAGAAGGGTTTTAAGGGCTTCACCCACGGCCAGCATCTCGACAAGCTCGGCATGCGCGGCTCCAACACCTATCCGCTGTTCTTCGACGACTGCGAAGTGCCGGAAGAAAACGTGCTCGCCGGCGTCGGCGAGGGCGTCAAGGTGCTGATGTCCGGCCTCGACTATGAGCGTGCGGTGCTCTCCGGCGGCCCGCTTGGAATCATGGCGGCGTGCATGGACGCGGTGGTGCCCTACATGCACGAACGCAAGCAGTTCGGTCAGCCGATCGGCGACTTCCAGCTGATGCAGGGCAAGCTCGCCGACATGTATTCGACCTGGCAGGCCACACGCGCCTATGTCTACGCGGTCGGCCGCGCCTGCGACCGCGCCGACCACGCGCGCAGCTTGCGCAAGGATGCTGCGGCTGCGATCCTCTATTCGGCGGAGAAGGCGACGTGGATGGCGGGCGAGGCGATCCAGGCGCTCGGGGGTGTCGGTTATACCAGCGAGTTTCCGGTGGGGCGTCTGTGGCGCGATGCAAAGCTGTACGAGATCGGGGCCGGCACCTCGGAAGTTCGCCGCATGCTGATCGGCCGCGAGCTGATGGCGGAGACCGTCTAGCCTTCACGGAATTGGAATTACCGCGAGACGGTCCACCCTGTCCGCGGCCCCTCACCAGATCACCAGAAACGCGGGACCTCAATGCCGCTCCATTCCAGCATCGATACGTCGTCATCGGACTTTGCACGCAATTCCGAGGCCATGCGGGGGCTCGTCGCGGATCTGCGTGAAAAGCTCAGCCAGGTCGCCGGCGGCGGCGGCGAGGTGGCGCGCAACCGCCACACCGCGCGCGGCAAGATGCTGGCGCGAGAGCGCGTCGATTTGCTGGTCGATCCCGGAACGTCGTTCCTGGAGCTGTCGCCGCTGGCAGCCCATGGCCTGTATGGCGGCGACGTGCATTCGGCCAGCGTCGTCACCGGGGTTGGGCGTATCGCAGGGCGCGAATGCGTTGTTGTCGCCAACGACGCCACCATCAAGGGCGGCACCTACTACCCGATGACCGTGAAGAAGCATCTGCGCGCGCAGGACGTGGCGCGACAGAACAATTTGCCTTGCGTCTACATGGTCGATTCCGGCGGCGCCTTCCTGCCGCTCCAGGACGAGATCTTTCCGGACGAGCGGCACTTTGGCCGCATCTTCTACAATCAGGCTCAGATGTCGTCGCAGGGCATCCCGCAGATCGCGATCGTGATGGGCTCCTGCACCGCCGGCGGCGCTTATGTGCCGGCGATGTCGGACGAGAGCATCATCGTGCGCAACCAGGGCACCATCTTCCTCGGCGGCCCGCCGCTGGTGAAGGCCGCCACCGGCGAGGTGGTGACCGCCGAAGAGCTCGGCGGCGCCGACGTACATTCGCGCCAGTCGGGCGTGACCGACCACTACGCCCAGAACGACGCGCACGCGATCGGCATCGCCCGCCGCATTGTCGGTACGCTGAAGCCATCGATGCGGCCGAATCTCAACATGCATCCGCCGCGCGATCCGCTGTTCGCGGCGGAGGAGATTTACGGCGTGGTGCCCGTCGACGGAAGAAAGCCGTTCGACGTGCGCGACATCATCGCACGCGTGGTCGACGGCTCCGAGTTCGACGAGTTCAAGAAACTCTATGGCACGACGCTGGTCTGCGGCTTCGCCCATATCTGGGGTTTTCCGGTTGGCATCATCGCCAACAACGGCATCCTGTTCAGCGAAAGCTCGCTGAAGGGGGCGCATTTCATCGAGCTGTGCTGTCAGCGCGGCATTCCGCTGGTGTTCTTGCAGAACATCACCGGCTTCATGGTTGGCAAGAAATACGAAGCCGGCGGCATCGCGCGTGACGGCGCCAAGCTCGTCACGGCGGTTGCGACCGCCTCGGTGCCGAAATTCACCGTGGTGATCGGCGGCTCCTATGGCGCCGGAAATTACGGCATGTGCGGGCGCGCCTACAGTCCGCGCTTCCTCTGGATGTGGCCGAACGCGCGCATCTCGGTGATGGGCGGCGAACAGGCCTCCATGGTGCTGAGCCAGGTCCGGCGCGACAATATCGAGGCCAAGGGTGATAGCTGGTCCAGGGAAGAGGAAGACAAGTTTCGTGCACCCATTCGCGCACAATATGAAAGCCAGGGGCACCCGTATTACGCGACCGCGAGGCTGTGGGATGACGGCGTGATCGACCCGGCCGACACGCGGCTCGTGCTCGGCCTTGGCCTCTCGGCGGCGTCGAATGCGCCGATCGAACCGACGAAATTCGGCCTGTTCAGGATGTGATGCGATGGACCGCTCAAAGCTCTACCGGCGTTTTCGCACGCTCCTGATCGCCAATCGCGGCGAGATCGCATGCCGCGTCATCCACACCGCGCGCGCCATGGGCCTGCGCACGGTCGCCGTGTATTCGGAGGCCGACCGCGACGCGATGCATGTCGCGCTCGCCGACGAATCCGTGCTGCTCGGGCCGGCCCGGGCGCGCGACAGCTATCTCAATGTCGAGCGGCTGATCGAAGCCGCACGCAAGACCGGGGCGGAAGCCGTGCATCCCGGCTACGGCTTTCTGTCTGAAAACGCCGAATTTGCGCAGGCGTGTTTCGATGCCGGCCTGGTCTTTGTCGGCCCGACCGCCGCGATGATGACGGCGATGGGCTCGAAATCCGGCTCCAAGGCGCTGATGGAGAAGGCCGGCGTGCCGCTGGTGCCCGGCTATCACGGCGAGGCCCAGGACGAGGCGACGTTGGCGAAGGCTGCCGAGAAGGTCGGCTTCCCCGTGCTGGTGAAGGCGTCCGCCGGTGGTGGCGGCCGCGGCATGCGGATGGTGCGGTCGGAGGCCGAGCTTGGTCCAGCGATCGTCAGCGCCAAGCGCGAGGCCAAGGCCGCGTTCGGCGATGATCGCATGCTGATCGAAAAATATGTTGATAATCCCCGCCACATCGAGGTGCAGGTGATCGGCGACAGCCATGGTAATCTGCTGTCGCTGTTCGAGCGCGAATGCACGTTGCAGCGCCGGCACCAGAAGGTGATCGAGGAGGCGCCATCCCCGACGCTCAACCCGGCACAGCGCGAGGTCGTCTGCGCGGCGGCGCGAAAGGCGGCGGGCGCGGTGAACTATGTCGGGGCCGGCACCATCGAATTCGTCTCTGACGGCAAGGACGTGTTCTTCATCGAGATGAACACCCGCCTTCAGGTCGAGCATCCCGTGACCGAGCTGATCACGGGCATCGATTTGGTCGAATGGCAGCTGCGTGTCGCCTTCGGCGAGGCGCTACCGCTGAAGCAGGACGAGATCCGCCTCAACGGCCACGCCGTCGAGGCGCGCGTTTACGCCGAGAACCCGACCAGGAATTTCATGCCGTCGGTCGGAAAGATCTCGACCTGGCGCTTGCCGGCGGAAGGCGGTGGCTTGCGCATCGACGCCGGTTATCGCGAGGGCGACGCTGTCTCGCCCTACTATGACGCGATGCTCGCCAAGATGATCGCGTGGGCGCCGACCCGGGATGTTGCGATCGAGCGGCTGAACCGCGGCCTTGAGGATTGCGACGTCCGCGGCGTCGTCACCAACATCCCGTTCTTGTCGGCGCTGATCACGCATCCCAAGGTGCGGGCGAATGCGATCGACACCGGTTTCATCGAGCGCGAGCTGACGGCATTGACCTCGGCGGCGCCGGCGCCGGGTGAACTCGAGCTCTGTGCGGCCGTGGCCGCTGTGATCAACGACGAGCGCAAGGCGGCGCAGGCGGACGCCGGTTCGCCCTGGCAGACCTTTGGCTGGATGCCGGTCGGCCGCCGCCAGCGCAGCTTCGCGTTCCGCGTCGGACATGGTGTTAGTCATAGTCATGGGCCTGAGCTGAAGGTCACCTTGAACTATGGCAGCGGACCATCGACGCTCGTGATTGGCGAGCGCGAACTGGCGTTCGCGATTGCACCGCGGGATGGCGGCTTCGATTTGACGCTCGATGGCGTGAAGTCACAGGTCGCCGCCGTCATCGACGGGCACGAGCTTTACTTGCGCACCCGCAACGGCCGCTTCGACCTGCATTGGGTCGACCCGTTCGGCGGCGAGACCGAGGAGCAGGCCGGCGCCGACAAGATCGCGGCGCCACTGCCGGGCACGGTCGTCGCCGTGCTGGCCGAGGAGGGCGCAACGCTCGAAAAGGGTGCGCCGATCCTGACGCTGGAAGTGATGAAGATGGAGCAGACGCTGCGGGCGCCTTATGCCGGCGTGCTGAAGTCGATCAAGTGCAAGGTCGGCGACATCGTCCAGGAGGGCGTCGAACTCGCTGTGGTCGAGCCGGCGGGAGAGTGAGATGGGCGACCAGGTCCGCATCATCGAAATGGGGCCGCGCGACGGCCTCCAGAACGAGAAGACGCCCGTCAGCGTCGAGTCCCGCATCGCCTTTGTCGAGTCGCTCGTTGCGGCCGGCCTCACCACCGTGGAGGTCGGCGCCTTCGTCTCGCCCAAGGCGATCCCGCAGATGGCAGGCTCGGATGCCGTGCTGCGCGGCGTTGCCCGCATCAAGGGCGCCGAATTCCACGTGCTTGTGCCGAACGAGAGGGGCTATGACGCCGCGCGTGCCGCCGGAGCGCAAGTCGTTTCCGTGTTCGCGGCGGCCTCGGAGGGTTTTTCGCGCGCCAACATCAACTGCACGGTCGCGGAGTCCATCGAGCGGTTCAAGGCGGTGATGGCACGTGCCAAGGCCGACGGCGTCAAGGTGCGCGGCTATATCTCCTGCGTGCTGGGCTGTCCGTTCGACGGCGAGATCAAGCCGAAAGCGGTGGCCGATCTCGCCAGGACGCTGTGGGAGCTCGGCTGCTACGAGATTTCGCTCGGCGACACCATCGGTGTCGGCACCCCGACGAAGGCGAGGGACATGCTGCGCGCGGTCGCTGCCAACGTTCCGGCGGCCAGGCTTGCGATGCATTTCCACGACACCTACGGCCAGGCGCTCGCCAATCTCTACGCGGGCCTGGAGGAGGGGGTCTGCGTCATCGACGCTGCCGCAGGCGGGCTCGGCGGTTGCCCCTACGCGCCGGGCGCGACCGGCAACGTTGCGACCGAAGACGTCGTCTACATGCTCGATGGCATGGGGATCGGGACCGGCGTCGATATGGACAAGCTGCTGGCGGCGACCAATGATATGAGCGGCTTGCTGGGCAAGCCGCCTGTGAGCCGCGTGGCCTCGGCGCTGAACGCGAAGAAGAAGCGAGCCGTTTCCTAGTCCGCCGTCATTGCGAGCGCAGGGAATTCGTAGGGTGGGCAAAGGCGCGCTTGCGCCGTGCCCACCATCGCTCCGCGATCGCTAGTTTTGCGGTGGGCACGCTTCGCTTTGCCCACCCTACGGCAGCGGCCCTCGCAACAACGACGGAGAGAGCGTCTACCTGCTCCCGTCCGCGCCCATCACCAGATCCGGCAACGCGGTCGAGATCCCCGGCACGAAGCAAAGCAGCAGCACGGCCGCCATCATCAGCAACACGAACGGCAGCGTGCCCCAGATCACCTCGCTCAAGGGGATATCGGGCGCGACGTTGCGGATGACGAAGATGTTGAGGCCGACCGGCGGGTGGATCAGGCCCATCTCCATCACGATGGTCATGACCACGCCGAACCAGATGATATCGAAATTCGCGGCGCGCAGCGGCGGCAGGATGATCGGTGCCGTCATCAGAATGATCGAGACCGGCGGAAGGAAGAAGCCGAGCACGACCACCATGACGAGCACCGCGAACAACAGGCCCCAGCGCGGCAAATGCATCGCGACGACGGATTCGGCTGCCGATTGCGAGATGTGCAGATAGCTCATCACGTAGGAATACAGCAACGACATGCCGATGATCATCATCAGCATAGTGGATTCCCGGATCGTCGACTTCATGATCGGCGCAAGGTCGCTCGGCCGCCACACGCCGTAGATCATCGCGATCAGCGCCAGTGCCAGCAGCCCGCCGAGGCCGGCGGTCTCCGACGGCGTGGCATAGCCGCCATAAAGCGCGGCCATCACGCCGGTCAGCAGCAACACGAAGGGGAGCACGCGCGGCAGCACGCCGAAGCGCTCGGCCAGGGTATATTCGTCGCGCGCCAGGATCGCTGCCTCAGGCCCGCCTTTCTTGTAGGCCGCTTCGGCCGCCGCATATTCCCGGCGGAAGCGGATCACGGCATAGCCGCCGAACAGCGACACCAGCAGCAGCCCGGGTCCGATGCCAGCGAGAAACAAGCGGCCAAGGGATTTTTCCGCGGCGACCGCGAACAGGATCATGGTGATCGAGGGCGGCAGCAGGATGCCGAGCGTGCCGCCGGCGGCGATGATGCCGGCGGCAAAACCGCCGGAATAGCCGCGCTTGCGCATCTCGGGGATCCCTGCCGAGCCGATCGCCGAGCAGGTTGCGGGCGAGGAGCCCGCCATTGCCGCGAACAGTGCGCAGGCGAATACGTTGGCGACGCCCAAGCCGCCGGGCACTCGATGCAGCCAGGCATGCAGCGCCGAATAGAGATCCTGGCCGGCGCGCGACTTGCCGATCGCCGCGCCCTTGAGGATGAAGAGCGGGATCGACAATAGCGTGATCGAAGCCATTTCCTCGTAGACGTTCTGCGTCACCGTATCCAGCGAAGCTGCGGGCATGTAGATGCCCATGAACACCACCGCAACGGCGCCGAGCGCGAAAGCGATCGGCATGCCCGAGAACATGGCGACCAGTGTCGCAAAGCCGTAGGCGAGGCCGATAGCGAAGACGCTCATGGCCGCCTGGCTCCCGCAAACGGTAGCGCAAGCTGCACCAGAACCTGCACGCAGAGCAGGCTCATGCCGAACGCCATCAGCGAATAGGGAATGGCGAGCGGCGGAGACCACATCGAGTTCGAGACCTGGCCGTCGACGTAAGCCTCATGCGCCAGCGTCCAGGATTTCCAGGCGAAGAACGCGCAGAACAGCAGCGTCACCGCATCGACGAACCAGAGGCGGATCCTGTTCGCCAGCGGCGACAGCAGGCCGACGAAGGCCTCGATACCGATGTGACCGCGGTTCTGCTGCACATAGGCCGCGGACATGAAGGTGGCGCCGACCAGCAGGAACACGGCGGCCTCGTCCTGCCAGTAATTGGCGGCGTGGAACAGCGCGCGGCTGAGCACGCTGTAGCTCAGGATGGCGCAGGCCGCGACCAGCGCGACCGCTGCGAACACCACGATGATGCGGTTGAGGACGGCGAGGCCGCGATCGAGCGCCGCCGCAAGGCCTGCGCCTGCTGCAGCGTTCGCCTGGTCGTCACGATCCGGAAGCGGACCGTGGATCATGCTGCGACGTCGGAAGCAAGCTTGAGCAGGTTCGCCGCAGTCGCGGTCTTGGCGCCGTAATCCTTCCACGCGGTATCGCGGGCGATGTCGCGCCACTTGCCGACGGTTGCAGCGTCGAGCGCGGTGACCTTGGCGCCGGCCTTCTCATAGACCTTGGCGACCTCGACATCGTCGTCCTGCGCGCCCTTGCGGCCAAAGACCTCGAGCTCCTCGCCAACAGCGACCAGGATGTCCTGCTGGTTCTTCGGCAGCTTCTCGAAGATCGCCTTCGACATCATCAGCGGCTCGAGCATGAACCAGTAGGAGGCGCCCGCACCCGAGGTCAGCGACTTCGCGACTTCCTCAAGGCGGAACGAGATCAGGCTGGTGGAGGAGGTGATGCCGGCATCGCAGGCGCCGGTCTGCATCGCCGCATAGATTTCGTTCGACGGCACCGACAGCACCGAGGCGCCCGCCGTCTGCAGCACCATGTCCATCTCGCGCGAGCCGCCGCGCACCTTCATACCCTTGGCGTCTTCCGGCGCGACGATGGGCCTGGAGCGGCTGGCGACGCCGCCGGCCTGCCACACCCAGGAGAGCAGGATGATGCCCTTGTCGGCAAGAAAGTCGGAGAGCGCCTTGCCGACCGGCTGCTTCTTCCAGCGCATGCCCTGGTCGTAGGTGGTGACGAGACCGGGCATCAGGCCGATATTGGTCTCCGGCAATTCGCCGCCGGCGTAGGGCATCGGGTAGAGGCTGATGTCGAGCGCGCCCTTGCGCATGGCGGAGAACTGCGCGTTGGTCTTGATCAGCGAGGAGTTCGGATAGATCTCGGCAGCGATGTCGCCGTTGCTGCGCTTGGCAACTTCAGCCGCGAACATGCGGCAGAGCCGGTCGCGGAAATCACCCTTGTCGATGGTGCCGCCCGGGAATTGGTGCGAGATCTTCAGCGTGGTCGCGGCGTGCGCGGTGCCAATGCCGAAGCGGAGAATGGCGGGTGCCGCGACGGCAGTCGCGATCAAATGACGGCGGGTGAACATGGAGCATCCCCTCGGACGGTTCTTGTTTGACGTGATTTGGGGTCATGAGACCAGCATGGGCGCCCATCCTAGCCGGTCTTCGACCCCGAGTTCTCTCATCTGATAGTTCGAGATGGAATGCCGGGGCAAGCGTTGGCCTTGCTGCGCTGCACTCGCCGGCCTCATCCGTTTCTAATCGTTAACGATGTCTGTCAGGGGAGGATCGGGCAAGCGGCGGACGGTTTGCGAAAAAAACTTCGCGAGGTGGCGTAACAACCGAGGGTACCGATCCGTCGAGATTGTGTAGCGGCATCCGTCGCTGGCAACACCATTCCGAAGGAAGATGAATCATGACCATTCGCACCCGCATCGTGCTCGGCGTCTCGGCTGCCGCTCTCTCGCTTGGCCTCGCGCTTTCGCCGGCCGCCTTTGCTCAGGACAAAATGGGCAAGGACGACGGCATGATGAAGAAGGACACGATGTCCAAGGACGGCATGAAGAAGGACACGATGTCCAAGGACGGCATGAAGAAGGATACCATGTCGAAGGACGGGATGAAGAAGGACGACGGGATGATGAAGAAGAACTGATCTCACGCCGTTATGCCGGGGCGCCTCGACGAGGCGAGCCCGGCGTTTCGCGATGGTCCGTTTGTTCGCCCGTCGTCGCGCCGCGCTGTCGGGCCGGCAAGACCGTCCCGTTCGACAAGACCGCCCGTTGCGACAAGACGGTCCCGTTGTGAGATGTGAACCGAGGCGTGCCTCAGTTCATTTTCAATTGAACGTTACCTTTGAAGTTTACTCTTCAAGTCTACTTTTCAAGTCTACTTGCGCTTGGCCTTGCGGGCGGCGTAGCGGGCGTCGCGCTTGGCCTTTTGTTCGGCCTCGGCGTCAGCTGCCTTGGCGGCCGCTTCTTCCGCTTCACGAGCAATCCGCGCGGCTTCGAGGGCCGCGGCCTCTTCGTCGCGACGCTTCTGCTCGGCCTTTTCCAGCTCGCGCGCAGCCTTCGTCTCTGCCCGCTTGGCCGCGAGAGCCTCGCGTTCGGCACGCTTCGCCGCGACGCTCGGGTCATCCGGCCCTGGCTGCGACTTGAATTTGTTCAAAAGGTTCTTGCGCGCTTCCTGCGCCGCCTTCTGCCGGTCAGAAAAACCTGGTTCCCTAAATCCACTCATCGAACGGCCTTGCCTTCCTCGCTTTCAATCCTACATCACTGCCTGTTGGTACGTCGGCTGGGCATAGCAGGCGCCACGCGACGCAGATGCGTGTACATCCGCGCGCGCCGCAACGCCACCCTTAATCGCAGCCGATCAGGTAGACGAAAAATCGCTGAACCAGCCGATCCCTTCGTAGCCCGGAAAAACTGCCGAATGTGATGTCCCTCATAAGGACACACGTAGGCGGCGCCTAGCGTCCGCCACGATACCAGACGGAGCACGGGCATGACTTTTTTCCGGCTGAGCCTGAAGGCCCTTGCTATCACGGTGGCTGCGGCGGCAATGGCCGTGGGGGTGCTGCTGCTCGCCCGTCCGCAACCGGTCGACAACACCGTTTTGGGGACCGATTGGGAGTGTACCCGCACCGCGTTCGTGCTGACGAGCTGCGCGCCGCGGCTCCAGCAGGGGAATCCGGCGGTCGAAACCTCGCGCAAGGATGCGATCAGGTCCACCAGGGGCTGAGTCGATGTGACGCCACGGCGCGGAGCTGCTAAAACCGGCTCGCGCAGCGACAAGGTCGTCATGTCCAAGCCTCCAGCCCAACCTGAACCCGGCAGGCCCGAACCGGCCGGAAACCTCAAGTCTCAAGAACCCGAGTCCCAAGAACCCAGGTCTCCGGCAAAGCCCAAATCCGGCGACAGCCGCCGCGGCGCTATCGCAGGCTTGATCATTGCCGCCGTGATTCTCGGTGTCGGTCTGTGGCTCGCCCGAGACCTCACTGCCGCCAGCAAGCTGCAGGACTGCGTGATGTCTGGCCGCAGCAATTGCAATGTCATCGAGCCGGCACGCTAGCGGTATTCCCCCGATCGTCCTGACGAAAAATTGCCGTGATCTTAATCGTTTGTAACGGGACATAGCGGACCGGAGAGGTCAGCTATGTCGGCCGGCATCGGCCAGGCGCGCGCCGAATCGTCTACGCGCATGGGCCACGGCCATCGAGCAAGCAGGGGGTAGGCACGAATGAGTGCGTCCAGCCGTATGAAGATCATCATTCCCGTGGTTTCGGCCATGTCGTTGCTGGCGCTCGCCGCGCAAGCGCAGGACGCGGGTCCGCCAAGGGGGCAACCGCCGGGGCAGGGCGCCGGTGCGCCGCCCCAGAACAATCAAAACATCCGCAAGGGCCCAGCGCCGCAGCAGGCGGCGCGACCCGCGCTTCAGCCCGGCAACCAGGGCGGCCAGGCTCGTATGGGGGCCGGTCCACATGGCCCCGGCGGCCCGCCGCCGGGACGCTATATGGCCCGCGGTCCCGCGCCGGCGCGCGACTGGGGCGGACACGCCTACCGCGGCAACCTCGCCTGGGAAGGCGGGCGCTGGCGCCATGAGGTCCACAATGGCCGCCCGGGCTGGTGGTGGGACGTCGGCGGCGTCTGGTATTATTATCCGCAGCGGATGGACGGTCCGCCGGCCTACATTTCCGAAGACTATATCGACGACGTGCCGGTGGCCTACGCGCCGCCGGGACCGCCGGTCGCCTATGAACCGCCACCGCCTCCGCCGCCTGCACCCGATCCCGGCGCAAGTGCGCTCGGTGGGGCCATCATTGGTGGTGTGCTTGGCGGCCTGATTTCCGGCAGAGCCTCGGGAGCCGCGGCAGGCGCCGTGATTGGCGGCGCCACCGGCGCCATCGCCGGCGCTACGGCGGCCTCGCGTCCCGGTTATTATGTCGCCGAGGGCGTTTGCTACTACCGCTACCCGAGCGGCCAGTATGTGCAGGCCGATCCGCGCGCCTGCTACTGAGCGCCCCAGCGGGTTCTGAAAAGATCTGGATCGAATAAGGCGGGCGCGATGCCCGCCTTATTTTTGTCCGGACCTCACAAAGATCCGTGTCTTTGTGGATGAATCCTTGCCGCGAGGCATAACGACTGTCTGGTGCGCGGCCGCGCTACGAAACAAGCCAGCTCATGAATGCCATCGCTCCCCAGATCAGGGCAGCGATCCAGGCCGTCATCACGATGGCGATGGTTGCGAGAAAGGCGAAGCCGTGCAGGTCGGTCTTGCGCGACGATGCCGCTGTGTCAGCCCGTGTTGTGGCTTTAGCTTCGTGTGCCATGAGGGGAATAGCCGTTCCTCAGTCGCGCTCTGCGGAGCGCCGTGCACAAGTTTAGCGGACCTGCCGGGCCGAGGCTGTGAGGCACTTCACAGATGGCCTGCGTGAAACTCGGCCTCACCGGTGTGACGGTCGTTGCGCCAATCTCCTGCTGGGCGCTGCGGTTGGTTTGAGCCGCTTGAAACCGCCAGTGCAACTCTATATTGGATACAATTTTGACGTGTGGAAATCGCTGGCAACACGTCCTCCGCAATCATACGGACAAAATTGCCACGTCCTTGTCCAGATCGGACGGTTAAACTCGGCCCCATGTGTACCAAGTACGATCCGCAGCATGAAGCCGAGGTGGCGATGAAGCGCGCCGCAGCGTCCGAAGGCGCCGACCGGCAAAGACTCATCGAAATCGCGCTCGCATGGCATCAACTCGCCCGCGATCGCCGCGACGACGAGCGGACCGACTGACGGCATCGCAGCCAATGTCGGCTGCCCTTGACTATCGACCAGTCCGGCCTGCCTGCCGGCGAGCGCAAGGATTTAGCCCGCTTCATTCTGAACAGGATCGACCGCAGGATGTTGCACGGAGAGCGGCGGAGATTGCTGATGTCGAATGACGCTCACCGGTTGCGGCCTGTGCTGGCGCGCCGGGACGCATGACGGATCCGCGGCCGAACGGCGCGTCAGTTCGCTTTCATGCGCCCATGCCTCGACAGCGAAGGCTAGCTGACGCTCACCAGCCGTGACATGCGTGATGGAAGCCAGCGTCGCTTCAAGGCGTTTGGCGATCCCGGCGGAGTTCACGTCTACGCTCGCGTCAACCGCCAGGAAGGATATCGCGATCACGGCAACGGCTGATGCGATGCCCATTCTTGTCCAGTCGGATGCCGGCATTCCAAACCTTCGACACGTCGATTGCGTGCCGAACAGGTAGGGCGCTCCCGTCTCCGCAACAGGCCTGCGCACGCGTTCTTGAAGTGCGACAGATTTGCGAAGGGCTGGCGATCCCAGCAGAACTCGAACCTGCAACCCGCGGAGCAGAAATCTTCCGGACACTGAATCTATTCAATGGCTTAGCACCTCGCTGTTGCTCCAGCGTTGCCGCTATCTATCTCAGCTCAACAGTCAGGCCGCCGGTTCAAGCTGCGGGCCTCAATAATAGCGATAATAGCGGCGCCGGGGCCGGCGATCGTAGTCGTCGTCGCCGTAGTACCCCTGTCGGCCCTGCTGAAACTGCGGGGGTACCGTTCCAGTGGGGTAACACTGTCCATCGCGGATATCGATATCGGCGCCGTTGCCACAGGGAACGGGATAGCGGCCATAGCCTCCACCGCCGCGATAATAGTACTGCCGCGCGGCCTGCTCTTGTGGTGGCAAGTAGCCGTTGGGGTAGCACATCCCGTCGCGGGCGCTCACGTCCCAGCCGTTGCCACACGGTGGAGGGGAGCTATCGCCAAATTTTGGTGACGGCCTGAGCCGGTCAGGCGGCGGCGGTTGTGGGCTGGCGGTCGGTCGACTTGGCGATGACCTCGATCCCGTCGTTGAATGTCACACCGAGAACGAGTTTTGACAACTGGTTATGACCGTCGAGGCGGCGCCAGCTTCTCTGCGCGCTCTCGACCAGTTTGAAGACCATCGCGAGCGCGGTCTTGTTGGATAGGCAACCTTTCGATCGGATCGTGCGGTGGCGCACGGTGGCGAAGGTGCTTTCAATGGGATTGGTCGTCCGCAGGTGTTTCCAGTGCTCGGCGGGGAAGTCGTAGAACGCCAGTAGCGTGTCCCGATCCTTGTTCAGGCAGTCGGCCGCCTTGTCGTATTTCAGCGCGTAGCTCTCGATGAAGGCGTCGAACGCCAGCTCGGCGGCGACCTTCGTTTCAGCCATCCAGAT